>NZ_CP045118.1:5409635-5710170 GCF_009189165.1 Pseudomonas sp. SCB32 | reverse complement strand
TTCGATCTACTTGTTGAACAGGCGCGAGCCCGTCATCCCTTGGTCGCCACTGGTCGCTTCGGCGCCAACATGCAGGTCCACCTGGTCAATGACGGACCGGTGACCTTTCTTCTGGAGGCTTGAACGCGCGGCAGCTTGTCATAACGCCGTGGGATGATGGTTAGGGCATATGCACATAGAACAATGGGACACCGGGAGCTTGCAGTACCCGTCGATAAAATCGGGGAATCATTCAGACTCACCGGGGTCGGAACTCAATCGTCGGCATTTTGGCATCGCTTTTGCCGACCTTATTAGCGTTATGTTCACGGACGAGGGGGACTCGTGATTTTCCGTTCCGTTCAACAACCTCTTTCTCGCAAATTCCTGCGCGTGCTGGCTGGCTCCGCCCTCGTGGCGTTGAGCGCCGGCCAAGCCTGGGCTTTCAATCTCGATGACGTGGCCGAGCGGGCCAAGGCGCTGGCGGGCGAAAAGTACAGCGCGCCGGCCAGCAACCTGCCATCGGAATTCAGCGAAATGAAATTCGCTGACTACCAGCAGATTCGCTTCCGCAACGACAAGGCGTACTGGGCCGGCGAGAAGACGCCGTTCAAGATCAGCTTCTATCACCAGGGCATGCATTTCGACACGCCGGTGAAAATCAGCGAAGTGACCTCCAGCAGCGTCAAGGAGATCAAGTACGATCCCTCGCGCTTCGACTTCGGTTCGCTGAAGTTCGACGCCAATGCCACCAAGGACCTGGGCTACGCCGGCTTCCGCATCCTCTATCCGATCAACAGCTCGGACAAGCAGGACGAAATCGGCACCTTCCTGGGCGCCAGCTACTTCCGCATCATCGGCAAGGACCAGTGGTGGGGCCTGTCCGCCCGTGGCCTGGCGCTGGACACCGCGCTGCCGTCGGGTGAGGAATTCCCGCGCTTCCGTGAGTTCTGGATCGAGCATCCCAAACCCACCGACAAGCACCTGGTGATCTTCGCCCTGCTGGATTCGCCGCGTGCCACCGGCGCGTACCGCTTCATCATCCGTCCGGTCAATGACACCGTGGTGGATGTGAAGGCGCGCGTCTACCTGCGCGACAAGGTTTCCAAGCTGGGCCTGGCGCCGCTGACCAGCATGTTCCTGTTCGGCTCCAACCAGCCGTCCGCCGAGCACAACTTCCGTCCGGAGTTGCACGACTCCACCGGCCTGCAGATCCATGCCGGCAACGACGAGTGGATCTGGCGTCCGCTGAACAACCCGAAACACCTGTCCGTCAGCGCCTACAGCGTCGAGAACCCGAAAGGCTTCGGCCTGCTGCAGCGCGGCCGCGAATTCTCCCGCTACGAAGACCTGGACGACCGCTACGACATGCGCCCGTCCGCCTGGGTCGAGCCGCAGGGCGACTGGGGCAAGGGTACCGTCGAGCTGGTAGAGATCCCGACCCCGGACGAAACCAACGACAATATCGTTGCCTTCTGGAACCCCGAGAAGCGCCCGGAGAACGGCGAGCCGCTGGACTTCGCCTACCGCATGCGCTGGACCAAGGACGAAGAGGCACTGCACGACCCGAAATCCGCCTGGGTCATGCAGACCCTGCGTTCGGTCGGTGACGTGAAGCAGAAGAACCTGATCCGCCAGCCGGATGGCAGCGTTGCCCTGGTCGTCGACTTCGTCGGTCCGACCCTCAAGGCGCTGGCCGGTGATGCTCCGGTAAGCACCCAGGTGAGCACGGATGACAATGCCGAGGTCAAGGAGAACAACCTGCGTTACAACCCGGTGACCCAGGGCTGGCGTCTGACCCTGCGGATCAAGGTCAAGGATCCGAAGAAGCCGACGGAAATGCGCGCCGCGCTGGTGAATGGCGGCCAGACCATTTCCGAAACCTGGAGCTACCAGCTGCCTGCCGATGAATAACTCCACCCCTACCACCGCGCCGGTGGCCGACTACCTCGCGCACCTGCCGCTTTCTGCGGCAGAGCGCGAGCGTCTGGCCCGGGCCGGTTCCTTCAGCGAGCTGCACGAGCAGCTCGCTGGCGATGATTCCCAGAGTGACGATGTCGCGCTGGCCTCGGTTGGTGCGCGCCTGCGCCACGGCTACGGCCAGGAGCTGGACGATGCCCGGATGCTGGGCATGGACGACAACGGCCGTACCTACCTCAAGGCCGCGCCGCCGATCCAGCGTACCAAGGTCATCCCCGAGCCCTGGCGCACCAACCCGCTGATTCGCGGCTGGCGCCGCCTGATCGGCCGCAGCAACCCGTCCCGACCGGTTCGTGACCTGCCCAAGGCGCGCTGGCAGCGGGTCGGCTCGTGGCGCCGTTTCATCCTGGTACTGATGATGCTGGGTCAGACCAGCGTCGCCACCTACTACATGAAAGGCATCCTGCCCTATCAGGGCTGGGCGTTCGTCGACCTGGCGGAGCTCAGCCGCCAGAGCTGGCTGGAGAGCCTGCAGCAGGTGCTGCCGTACGTGGTCCAGTTCGGCGTGCTGACGTTGTTCGCCATCCTGTTCTGTTGGGTGTCCGCCGGTTTCTGGACCGCCCTGATGGGCTTCTGGGAGCTGCTCACCGGCCGTGACCGCTACCGCATCTCCGGTAGCAGCGCCGGCAATGAGCCGATCGCCGCGCAAGCGCGTACCGCGATCGTCATGCCGATCTGCAACGAGGACGTGCCGCGAGTCTTCGCCGGCCTGCGTGCGACCTACGAGTCGGTGGCCGCCAGCGGCGAGCTGGATCGCTTCGACTTCTTCGTGCTCAGCGACACCAACCAGCCGGACATCGCGATGGCCGAGGAAAAGGCCTGGATCGAGCTGTGCAATGAGGCCAAGGGCTTCGGTCGCATCTTCTACCGTCGCCGTCGGCGCCGGGTGAAGCGCAAGAGCGGCAACATCGACGACTTCTGCCGTCGCTGGGGTGGCCAGTACAAGTACATGGTCGTCATGGACGCCGACAGCGTGATGAGCGGCGACTGCCTGACCAAGCTGGTGCGCCTGATGGAGGCCAATCCCGAGGCCGGCATCATCCAGACCGCGCCCAAGGCGTCGGGCATGGACACCCTCTATGCGCGCATGCAGCAGTTCGCCACCCGCGTTTACGGTCCGCTGTTCACCGCCGGCCTGCACTTCTGGCAGCTGGGCGAGTCGCACTACTGGGGCCACAACGCGATCATCCGCATGAAGCCCTTCATCGAGCACTGCGCCTTGGCGCCGCTGCCGGGCAAAGGTTCCTTCGCCGGTGCGATCCTTTCCCACGACTTCGTCGAAGCCGCGCTGATGCGCCGCGCCGGCTGGGGCGTGTGGATCGCCTACGACCTGGAAGGCAGCTACGAGGAATTGCCGCCGAACCTGCTCGACGAGCTCAAGCGTGACCGTCGCTGGTGCCACGGCAACCTGATGAACTTCCGCCTGTTCCTGGTCAAGGGCATGCACCCGGTGCACCGCGCGGTGTTCCTCACTGGCGTGATGTCCTACCTGTCGGCGCCGCTGTGGTTCTTCTTCCTGGTGCTGTCTACCGCGCTGCTGGCGGTGCACCAGCTGATGGAGCCGCAGTACTTCCTCGAGCCGCGCCAGCTGTTCCCGATCTGGCCGCAGTGGCACCCGGAAAAGGCCATCGCCCTGTTCTCCACCACCCTGACCCTGCTGTTCCTGCCCAAGCTGCTCAGCGTCATGCTGATCTGGGCCAAGGGCGCCAAGGGTTACGGCGGCGTGGTCAAGGTGACCATGAGCATGCTGCTGGAGATGCTCTTCTCGGTGCTGCTGGCGCCGGTGCGCATGCTCTTCCACACCCGCTTCGTGCTGGCCGCGTTCCTCGGCTGGGAAGCGCAGTGGAAGTCGCCGCAGCGCGACGACGACGACACCCCGTGGAGCGAGGCGCTGCGCCGCCATGGCCTGCAGACCCTGCTGGGCCTGTGCTGGGCGCTGCTGGTGGCGTGGCTGAACCCGCGCTTCCTGTGGTGGTTGTCGCCCATCGTCGGCGCCCTGATGCTGTCGATCCCGGTCTCGGTGATCAGCAGCCGGGTCAAGCTCGGCCTGGCTTCGCGTGACGAGAAGCTGTTCCTCATCCCCGAGGAATACGACACGCCGCGCGAGCTGCGTGCCACCGACGAGTACACCTACCAGAACCGCTGGCAGGCGCTGAAGGATGGTTTCGTCCGCTCCGCCGTGGACCCGGTGCTGAACGCCCTGGCCTGCGCCATGGGCACTGCCCGACACGGCCAGTCCGCCGCCATCGAAGCGACCCGCGCCGCGTTGGTCGAGAAGGCGCTGGAAGCCGGCCCCGAGCAGCTCGACGGCAATCGCCGCCTGGCGCTGCTGAGCGACCCGGTTGCGCTGTCGCGCCTGCACCTGGCGCTCTGGCAGGGCAACAAGGAACAGTGGATCGGCCAATGGCAGGCGTCGCTGCAGGCCGATAGTCACGCGCCCGCCGTGCCGCTGGCACCGGTGGCCGAACAGCCCCCGCTGTCGCTGCCCGCCGCACAGTCCTGACGCTCGCTCGCCCTCGTCCCGCTGCGGACGAGGGCGAGTTTCGCGGTTTTCCCGCTGCGGCGCTGCTGGTACCCTGCGCCCGCAAACCAGAAAAGACGATTGAGATATCCGGCGTATGGTTTACGCTTCGCGCCCTTGCGACGCGCGGCTTGCCATCGTATCCGGCGTTGCGCGGAGGCTCGACTCGATCCGCGGAAACAAAAAGAAGACCTTTCACTTGTTTGGGAGTTTGGGGATGAAAAAGTACGTGGCATCGCTGGTCATGGGCGTCTGCGCCCTGGTGGGCGTGGCTTCGGCGCAGGCTGGCGCCATCGATGAAGCGGCCAAGCGCGGCACACTGCGCGTGGGCATGGACCCGACCTACATGCCGTTCGAGATGACCAACAAGCGCGGTCAGATCGTTGGTTTCGAAGTGGACCTGCTCAAGGCCATGGCCAAGGCCATGAACGTCAAGCTGGAGCTCGTTTCCACCAGCTACGACGGCATCATCCCGGCCCTGCTGACCGACAAGTTCGACATGATCGGCTCGGGCATGACCCTGACCCAGGAACGCAACCTGCGCGTCAACTTCTCCGATCCCTTCATCGTGGTCGGCCAGACCCTGCTGATCCGCAAGGACCTGGAAGGCACCATCAAGTCCTACAAGGACCTGAACGATCCGAAGTACCGCATCACCTCCAAGATCGGCACCACTGGCGAGTTCGTCGCCAAGAAGCAGCTGTCCAAGGCCCAGTACCACGGCTTCGACAACGAGCCCGAAGCGGTCATGGACGTGGTCAACGGCAAGGCCGATGCCTTCATCTACGACTCGCCCTACAACGTGGTCGCCGTCAACAAGTTCGGCGCCGGCAAGCTGGTCTTCCTGGATCAGCCGTTCACCTACGAGCCGCTGGCCTTCGGCCTGAAGAAGGGCGATTACGACTCGGTCAACTTCATCAACAACTTCCTCAAGCAGATCCACGAAGACGGCACCTACGATCGTCTGCATGACAAGTGGTTCAAGAGCACCGACTGGCTCAAGGACATGGAATAATCCACGTCTGACGCTGGTTGACCCGACGCGCAGGCCCCGGCCTGCGCGTTCGCATTTTCACGGTAGAGATTCGTGGCTAGAACGAAACGCGCAACCTGGCCCTGGCATGGGCTTACCGGGCTGATCATCCTGCTGATCGGCCTCGGGCTTTGGTACTCCACCTCGCTGATTTCCTATGAGTGGCGCTGGAATCGCGTCCCGCAGTACTTCGCCTACCAGGCCGAAGAACCGCAGCGGGCCGAGAACATCTCGCGGGTGGAGAAAATCGAACAGGCCGGGCGTGACGTTCGCGTCACCCTGCAGGGCGAGGAGGGCCAGCAGCAGGTGCTGAACGTGGCCGCCGACAGCCTGCAGTTCGCCGAGAACGACGATGTCGGCGAAGGCGATGTGGTCGGCATGCAGCGCCACTGGGCCGCCGGCCCGCTGGCCTGGGGCCTGTGGACCACCGTGTGGATTTCCTTCGTCTCCGGCGGCATCGGCCTGCTGATCGGCCTGTTCACCGGCCTCTGTCGCCTGTCGAAGAACCCGACCCTGCACGACCTCTCGACCGTCTATGTCGAGCTGGTGCGCGGCACGCCGCTGCTGGTGCAGATCTTTATCTTCTACTTCTTCATCGGCACCGTGCTGAACCTCTCCCGCGAGTTCGCCGGGGTGGCCGCGCTGGCGCTGTTTACCGGTGCCTATGTGGCCGAGATCGTCCGTGCCGGCGTGCAGTCCATCGCCCGTGGCCAGGACGAAGCCGCGCGCTCCCTGGGCCTGAACGCCGCGCAATCGATGCGCCACGTGATCCTGCCGCAGGCCTTCAAGCGCGTGCTGCCGCCGCTGGCCGGGCAGTTCATCAGCCTGGTGAAGGACACCTCGCTGGTCTCGGTAATCGCCATCACCGAACTGACCAAGAGTGGCCGCGAGGCGATCACCACCTCGTTCTCCACCTTCGAGATCTGGTTCTGCGTCGCAGCGCTCTACCTCGTGATCAACCTGCCGCTGTCGCACCTGGCAGGCCGTCTGGAACGGAGGCTCAGCCAAAGTGATTGAAGTTCGCAACCTGACCAAGGTCTTCGATACCCGCGGACACACGGTTCGTGCCGTCGATGACGTGACCACCTCGGTGGCGAAGGGGGAAGTGCTGGTGGTGCTGGGCCCGTCCGGCTCGGGCAAGTCCACCTTCCTGCGCTGCCTGAACGGCCTGGAGGAGTTCGACTCCGGCTCGGTGAGCATCGACGGCGTCGATCTCGCCAACCCGAAGACCGACATCAACGCCTACCGCCGCGAAGTCGGCATGGTGTTCCAGCACTTCAACCTGTTCCCGCACATGACCGTACTGGAGAACCTCTGCCTGGCGCAGAAAGTCGTGCGCAAGCGCGGCAAGGCCGAGCGCGAGGAGAAGGCCAAGGCGCTGCTGGCCAAGGTCGGCATCGCCCAGAAGGCCAATGAATACCCGTCGCGCCTTTCCGGCGGCCAGCAGCAGCGCGTGGCCATCGCCCGTGCGCTGTGCATGGAACCGAAGGTGATGCTGTTCGACGAGCCTACCTCGGCGCTCGATCCGGAGATGGTCGGCGAAGTACTGGACGTGATGAAGACCTTGGCCGTGGAAGGCATGACCATGGTCTGTGTGACCCACGAAATGGGCTTTGCCCGTGAAGTGGCGGACAGGGTGCTGTTCTTCGATCACGGCAAGCTGCTGGAAGACGCCGCCCCGGCGGAGTTCTTCGCTCAGCCCAAGGACCCGCGTGCGCAGGCGTTCCTGCGGCAGGTGCTTTGAGGCTCGATGCCGTTATGAAAAAGCCGCCTTCGGGCGGCTTTTTTGTGCCCGCTTGGTGCGGGGCAACCAGTAGGAGCGGACTCTGTCCGCGATAGGCGCGCATCGCGCCGGAGGCCAATCGCGGACAGAGTCCGCTCCTACGTTGTCTTCTGGGTGATACCCCTTCGGGCCAGCGCAAGCGCTGTTCGCGATGAAGCCGCGTCCCGCGTTCGCGGGGAAGACATGTACAGAGCGCCACTGCATGAAAGGTCACTCCCGCGAAGGCGGGAGCCCAAAAGACAGTTGCACCTACGATCACAGGGGGTATCGGTGCTAAATCGCGGGCAAAAAGAAACCGCCCCTAAGGGCGGTTTCTTCTACAGCGTCAGTCGCGATTGCGGGTCAGCAGCGCCGGACGCTCGGTCTTGCGGCGCGGCTCCAGCTCTTCCAGCTGCTCGGCAGTGGGGAAGCGATCGCCGCGAACCAGATCGCGCTTGTTGATCACCACCGGCTGACGGGTCGGCTTGGCAGCACCGTACTCGCTCGGCTCGCGCAGCGGGGCGTCGTTCATGCGGGAGGCCGGAGCCTTGCCGCCACGCTTGCGCTGGCCCTGCTTGCCCTGGCCATTGCCGCCCTGGCCTTGGCCCTGACCGCGAGTGCCGCCGCTGGGCTTCTTCGCGGCCTTGCCTTGGCCCTGGCTCTGGCCTTGACCCTGGCCACGGTTCTGACCGCTACCCTGGCTGCCACCCTGACCACCCTGACCACGGGAGCGCTGCTGGCCCTGGCCCTGGTTCTGACCTTGGCCTTGACCTTGGCCTTGACCGCCACGGCGGCGCTGGCCGCGTTGCTGGTCCTTGTCCGGGAACGGGCTGACGTAGTCGGCGCGGTTGCCAAAGTTGTCGAAGTCGTCGTCGAGGAACTCTTCCGGATCGCGGTTACCGTCGGCTTTCGGTGCGCGCGCCGGCTTGGCCTGCTGCTGGCGACCTTGGCCCTGCTGTTCCTGGCGGGGCTGACGCTGCTCGCGTGGCTGAGCGTTGGCGCTCGGCTGAGCGTCACCGCCCTGGCCGTCACCCTTCTTCTTGCCACGACCGCCACGACGGCGGCGCTTGCCGGCCGGCTTGTCGCCTTCAGCGGCTTCGCCGTCGGCGGGAGCGGCGTGCTGCTGCTCTTCGGCCTGCGGCTGCTGGGGTTTGTCCTTGGTGGTGCGCTCCTTGCGCTCGCCACGCTTGGCTTTGTCCTTGCGCGGCTGGCGCTGCGGGGCTTCCTTCGCTTCGGGCTGCTGGACTTCCGGCAGCACGGTGTCGGGGTCGAAGCCCTGCATGTCGCCATCGGGGATACGCTGCTTGGTCAGGCGCTCGATGGCCTTGAGCAGCTTCTCTTCGTCCGGCGCCACCAGCGAGATGGCCTCACCGGTACGGCCTGCACGGCCGGTACGGCCGATACGGTGGACGTAGTCTTCCTCGACGTTGGGCAGCTCGTAGTTGACCACGTGGGGCAGCTGGTCGATATCCAGGCCGCGGGCGGCGATGTCGGTGGCGACCAGGATGCGTACGTCGTTGGCCTTGAAGTCGGCCAGGGCCTTGGTGCGCGCGTTCTGGCTCTTGTTGCCGTGGATAGCGGCGGCCGGCAGACCATGCTTGGTCAGGTATTCGGCGAGGCGGTTGGCGCCATGCTTGGTGCGGGTGAACACCAGGACCTGCTCCCAGGCACCGATGGTTACCAGGTGGGCCAGCAGCACACGCTTCTGTACGGCGGGGATGCGGAACACGCGTTGCTCGATGCGCTCGACGGTGGTGTTCGGCGGAGTGACCTCGATGCGCTCCGGGTTGTGCAGGAGCTTGTTGGCGAGGTCGACGATGTCTTTCGAGAAGGTCGCCGAGAACAGCAGGTTCTGGCGCTTGGGCGGAAGCTTGGCAAGGACCTTCTTCACGTCATGGATGAAGCCCATGTCGAGCATGCGGTCGGCTTCGTCGAGGACGAGAATCTCCACGTGGGAGAGGTCGATGCTGCCCTGGCCGACCAGGTCGAGCAGGCGACCGGGGCAGGCGACCAATACGTCCACGCCCTTGGAGACGGCCTGGACCTGGGGATTCATGCCGACACCACCGAAGATGCAGGCGCTCTTGAGCGGCAGGTCGCGGGCGTAGACCTTGAAGCTGTCATGCACCTGGGCGGCCAGTTCGCGGGTCGGGGTCAGGACCAGGACGCGCGCCTGGCGCGGGCCGTGGCGGTGTTCGCGGTCCGGGTGGCCTTCGGGGAACAGGCGTTCAAGCACCGGGAGGGCGAAGCCGCCGGTCTTGCCGGTGCCGGTCTGGGCGGCAACCATCAGGTCGCGGCCTTGCAGTACGGCGGGGATGGCGCGTTCCTGAACGGGAGTGGGGCGCGCGTAGCCGGCGGCTTCGACGGCGCCAGCCAGGGCCTCGGAGAGACCGAGGGAAGTAAAGGACATGCGGGGTTCCTGTAGGCCGGCGACCTGCCGGCTCGAGGGCGCGTGATTTCAAGCTCGGGGCGAGCGCTCAGCCGATGGCTGGAAGCACCCCGTCCACGATACGCCGGCGTTGCGCTGGCCGGGATCGCGGACGGTAAGCCCGGAGCAATGATCCTCAGCGGGGGAGCTTGAGGTTGTTCCAGAGCGCCAGGCTGGGTTCAGCCTGGTTCAGGGTGTAGAAATGCAGACCGGGTGCGCCGCCTTCAAGGAGGCGTTCGCACATTTCGGTGATCACCTGCTCACCAAAGGCCTGGATGCTGGCGATGTCGTCGCCGTAAGCTTCCAGCTGCTTGCGAATCCAACGGGGGATTTCCGCGCCACAGGCGTCGGAGAAGCGGGCCAGTTTGGTGTAGTTGGTGATTGGCATGATACCCGGTACGACCGGAATGCTGACACCGAGTTTCTCCGCACGCTCGACAAAATGGAAGTAGCTGTCGGCGTTGAAGAAGTATTGTGTGATGGCACTGTCGGCGCCGGCTTTGACCTTGCGCACGAAATTCGCCAGATCATCCTCGAAATTGCGGGCCTGCGGGTGAACTTCCGGATAGGCGGCGACTTCGATGTGGAAATGATCGCCGGTTTCGGCGCGGATGAACTCCACCAGCTCGTTGGCGTAGCGCAGCTCGCCGCTGGCCATGCCCATGCCCGAGGGCAGGTCGCCGCGCAGGGCGACGATGCGGCGGATGCCGGCGTCCTTGTAGTGGGCGAGCAGGGCGCGCAGTTCGGCCTTGGTGTCGCCGACACAGGACAGGTGCGGGGCGGTGGAGACCTGCACTTCGCCGTCGAGCTGCAGCACGGTGCTCAGGGTGCGGTCGCGGGTCGAGCCGCCGGCACCGTAGGTGCAGGAGAAGAAGTCAGGCTTGTACGCGGCCAGCTGGCGCGCGGTAACCATCAGTTTTTCGTGGCCGGCTTCGGTCTTGGCGGGGAAGAACTCGAAGCTGTAGCGGCGTTCTTGAGACATAGAAGAAGGTTCCCTTCTCAGCGGCAAACTTCAAGCGGCAGGCTGCCAGCGGAAGTCCGCTGGCAGCCTGTGGCCTGCAGCCTGCGGCTGCGATCAGTAACGGTAGGTGTCCGGCTTGAACGGGCCTTCCACGGTCACGCCAATGTACTCGGCCTGGGTCTTGGTCAGCTGGGTGACCACGCCACCGAAGCCCTTGACCATCTCCAGCGCCACTTCTTCGTCGAGCTTCTTGGGCAGTACTTCGACGGTCAGGCGCTGGGCTTTGTCAGCGGCGGACAGGTTGGCGAACTTCTGCTCGAACAGGTGGATCTGCGCCAGCACCTGGTTGGCGAAGGAGCCGTCCATGATGCGCGACGGGTGGCCGGTGGCGTTGCCCAGGTTGACCAGGCGACCTTCGGCCAGCAGGATCAGGTAGTCGTCGTTGTGCGGATCGAAGCCGTCCTTGCCGGTACGGTGGATCTTGTGCACCTGCGGCTTGACCTCTTCCCACGCCCAGGTCTTGCGCATGAAGGCGGTGTCGATCTCGTTGTCGAAGTGACCGATGTTGCACACCACGGCGCGCTTCTTCAGCGCCTTGAGCATGTTGGCGTCGCAGACGTTGACGTTACCGGTGGTGGTGACGATCAGGTCGATCTTGCCCAGCAGAGCGGCGTCGACGCTGGCTTCGGAGCCGTCGTTCAGGCCGTTCTTGTAGGGAGAGACGACTTCGAAGCCGTCCATGCAGGCCTGCATGGCGCAGATCGGGTCGACTTCGGAGACCTTCACGATCATGCCTTCCTGGCGCAGGGACTGGGCGGAGCCCTTGCCCACGTCGCCGTAGCCGATCACCAGGGCCTGCTTGCCCGACAGCAGGTGGTCGGTGCCGCGCTTGATGGCGTCGTTCAGGCTGTGACGGCAGCCGTACTTGTTGTCGTTCTTGCTCTTGGTGACCGAGTCGTTGACGTTGATCGCCGGGACTTTCAGGGTGCCGGCCTTGAGCATGTCGAGCAGGCGGTGCACGCCGGTGGTGGTCTCTTCGGTGATGCCGTGGATCTTCTCCAGCATCGCCGGGTATTTCTTGTGCAGGATCTCGGTCAGGTCACCGCCGTCGTCCAGCACCATGTTGGCGTCCCACGGCTGGCCATCTTTCAGGATGGTCTGCTCGATGCACCACTCGTACTCTTCCTCGGTCTCGCCCTTCCAGGCGAATACCGGGATGCCGGCGGCGGCGATGGCGGCAGCGGCCTGGTCCTGGGTGGAGAAGATGTTGCAGGACGACCAGCGCACTTCGGCGCCCAGGGCGGTCAGGGTCTCGATGAGCACGCCGGTCTGGATGGTCATGTGGATGCAGCCCAGGATCTTCGCGCCCTTGAGCGGCAGCTGGCCGGCGTATTTGCGGCGCAGGCCCATCAGTGCCGGCATTTCGGATTCGGCGATGATCAGCTCGCGGCGGCCCCAGGCGGCCAGGGAAATGTCGGCGACTTTGAAGTCGGTGAAACCGGCAGGCGTCATGACAGCGCTCATGCGTAACTCTCCATTCGTTGTCTGCGAATGGGCGCCGTTGATGCGTTTACAGCACCGGGAATCGGTACTGTGAGCGCGCTCCGTTCGAGCCTGACAAGTCATGGGTTCCGACTTGCTGCAGCGCCCCTCGAACGGAAGGCGGGAGCGACCGGGAAGTCGCTTGGACGGGTGATTATAGCGGCGCCTTGAGCATCGCCCAAGTCCGGCGTGCGCCGCCGATCAGCGGAATGTGATCTCCGCCGGCTTCCAGCGACGGGGCCGTGAAAACCCGGCGCTGGAAGCCAGACAGGAGATGCTCGGTAGCGGCCCGCCTGGCGGGCCGCGCAATCAGATGACGCCGCCTTCGCGCAGCTTGGCGATGGCTGCTTCGTCCAGGCCTAGTACACCTTCGAGAATCTCGTGGGTGTGCTGGCCGAGGGTCGGCGGGGCGTTGCGGTACTGCACCGGGGTCTCGGACAGGCGGATCGGGCTCGCTACCTGCGGCACCGTGCCGGCCAGTGGGTGTGGCAGTTCCACGCGCAGGCCGCGGGCGATCACCTGCGGGTCGGCGAAGACTTGCGAGAGGTCGTTGATCGGACCGCAGGGCACGCTGGCCTGCTCCAGAACGGCGATCCACTCGGCGGTGGTACGCATCACGGTGGACTGGCGGATCAGCGGGATCAGCACGTCACGGTGGGCAACCCGCGCCTGGTTGGTGGCGAAGCGTTCGTCGGTGGCCCATTCCGGACGGCCCGCCAGCTCGGCGAACTTGCGGAACTGCCCGTCGTTGCCCACGGTGAGGATGAAGTCGCCGTCGGCGGTGGGGAAGTCCTGGTACGGCACGATGTTCGGGTGCGCGTTGCCCAGGCGGCGCGGCGGGTTGCCAGTGGTCAGGTAGTTCAGGGTCTGGTTGGCCAGGCAGGCGACCTGCACGTCCAGCAGCGCCATGTCGATGTGCTGGCCGATACCGCTGACATCGCGGTGGGCGAGGGCGGCGAGGATCGCGGTGGATGAGTAGAGACCGGTGAGGATATCGGTCAGCGCCACGCCGACCTTCACCGGACCTGCGCCTTCCTCGGCGTCGGAGCGGCCGGTCAGGCTCATCAGGCCGCCCAGGCCCTGGATCATGAAGTCGTAGCCGGCGCGCTTGGCGTAGGGGCCGAACTGGCCGAAGCCGGTGATCGAGCAGTAGATCAGCTTCGGGTTGAGCGCCTTGAGCGACTCGTAGTCCAGGCCGTAGGCCTTCAGGCCACCAACCTTGAAGTTCTCCAGCACGATGTCGGCCTTGGCCGCCAGTTCGCGCACCAGGCGCTGGCCTTCGGGCTGGGTGAAGTCGATGGTCAGGGATTTCTTGTTGCGGTTCGCCGACAGGTAATACGCCGCTTCACTTGTGTCGCGGCCGTCCGCATCCTTCAGGAACGGCGGGCCCCAGGCACGGGTGTCGTCGCCACTGCCGGGACGCTCGATCTTGATCACTTCCGCGCCGAGGTCGGCGAGGATCTGCCCGGCCCAGGGGCCAGCGAGAACGCGGGAGAGGTCGAGGACACGAATGTGCGAAAGGGCGCCGGACATGGAATCACCTGCAACGTGAATAGGGGCGGGGAGGGCGCAGTGCGGGGACGCCACGGTCCTCCCCGGGACCTCTCCGGAGAGAGGTAAAACGTGCGCCGATCCGCTTTTGCGAAAAGCTGGGCGGATCGGCGCGAGGCGCTTAGAAGAACGCCTGGATGCCGGTCTGGGCGCGGCCGAGGATCAGCGCGTGGACGTCGTGGGTACCTTCGTAGGTGTTCACCACTTCCAGGTTGACCAGGTGGCGGGCAACGCCGAACTCGTCGGAGATGCCGTTGCCGCCAAGCATGTCGCGGGCCATGCGGGCGATGTCCAGGGCCTTGCCGCAGCTGTTGCGCTTCATGATCGAAGTGATTTCGACGGCGGCGGTGCCTTCGTCCTTCATCCGGCCCAGGCGCAGGCAGCCTTGCAGGGCGAGGGTGATTTCGGTCTGCATGTCGGCCAGCTTCTTCTGGATCAGCTGGTTGGCGGCCAGCGGGCGGCCGAACTGCTTGCGGTCCAGGGTGTACTGGCGAGCGGTGTGCCAGCAGGCTTCGGCGGCACCCAGGGCGCCCCAGGAGATGCCGTAGCGAGCGGAGTTCAGGCAGGTGAACGGACCACGCAGGCCGCGCACTTCCGGGAAGGCGTTTTCTTCGGGAACGAACACGTTGTTCATCACGATCTCGCCGGTGATCGAGGCGCGCAGGCCGACCTTGCCATGGATCGCCGGGGCGGACAGGCCTTCCCAGCCTTTTTCCAGGACGAAGCCGCGAATCTGGCCTTCGTCATCCTTGGCCCAGACCACGAAGACGTCGGCGATCGGGCTGTTGGTGATCCACATCTTGGCGCCGGTCAGGCGGTAGCCGCCGTCGACTTTCTTGGCGCGGGTGATCATCGAGCCCGGGTCGGAGCCGTGGTCCGGCTCGGTCAGGCCGAAGCAGCCGATGTATTCGCCGCTGGCCAGTTTCGGCAGGTATTTCTGCTTGGTGGCTTCGTTGCCGAACTCGTTGATCGGCACCATCACCAGGGAGGACTGCACGCTCATCATCGAGCGGTAGCCGGAGTCGACACGCTCGACTTCACGGGCGATCAGGCCGTAGCACACGTAGTTCAGGCCGCTGCCGCCGTATTGTTCTGGGATGGTCGCGCCGAGCAGGCCGGTTTCGCCCATCTCGCGGAAGATCGCCGGGTCGGTCTGCTCGTGGCGGAAGGCTTCCAGTACGCGCGGGGCCAGCTTGTCCTGGGCGAACTGGTAAGCGCTGTCGCGCACCATGCGCTCTTCTTCGGTGAGTTGCTGATCCAGCAGCAGCGGATCTTCCCAGTTGAAGCTTGCTTTGGTGGCCATGGAGAAACCTCGGAACAGACAGTGAAGGACCCGACAAGTCTAGGCGGGTACGGTGTGGGTCATCCTAGTCAGCCGTCGGGAAGCCCGGCAACTGACTAATTCGCACTCTGTTGTGCTATTTTTTCACTCCGTCATTGCATTGCTGATGCTGGATCCCGCGCTTTCTCCTCTATTAAGGATGTTTCGCGCGCTTCGCCAGTATCACGAGATTCCGAAGAGGCATTCGATGCGACGCAAGATCCCGACCACCGCCGCGCTGGTCGCCTTCGAATCCGCTGCGCGCCACGAGAGCTTCACCAAGGCCGCCGACGAGCTGTCGCTGACCCAGAGCGCCATCTGCCGGCAGATCGCCGCGCTGGAGGAGTTCCTCGGCGTCGAACTGTTCCGCCGTTCGCGGCGCGGGGTGAAGCTGACCGAGGCCGGGCTGAACTACAGCCGGCGTATCGCCGCCAGGCTCGATGCGGTGGAGCGCGACACCCTGGCGGTGATGGGCCAGCAGGGCGGTGGTGCGCTGGAACTGGCGGTGGTGCCGACCTTTGCCACCCAGTGGCTGCTGCCGCGGCTGAAGGACTTCAAGCGCCTGCACCCGGAAGTCACGGTCAACATGACCAACCGCACCCGGCCCTTCCTCTTCGCCGATACCGAGTTCGACGCCGCGCTGTATTTCGGCGATGGCGTCTGGTCCGGTACGGTGGCCAACTTCCTGATGCACGAGAACCCGGTGCCGGTGTGCAGCCCCGAGCTGCTCGGCGGGCGCCGGGAGCTTTCGGCCGCGCAGATCGCCGAGCTGCCGCTGATGCAGCAGACCACCCGGCCCTACGCCTGGCGCCAGTGGTTCGGCTCCCTCGGCATGAGCGTTGCCCACGACATGGGTGGTACGCGCTACGAGCTGTTCTCCATGCTCGCCCAGGCGGCCATGCACGGCATGGGTGTGGCGCTGATCCCGCCGATGCTGATCCAGCACGAGCTGGCCGATGGAAGGCTGATCGTGCCGATGCAGCATGCCTATTTGAGCGAAAATGCCTATTACCTGATGATTCCTGAACGCAAGGTGGAGTCGGCGACCCTGGGCGCGTTCCGCGACTGGCTGGTCGACGAGGCCGCGCGCTACCGCGCCGAAGCCGGTCTTGGCTGAGCCAGGGCAGGGCGGGCGGCGCCGATCCGGGCCAGACTTGCATAGCCGGCGGGGCTTTCCCCGTCATCGCGCTCACGAGGCGCAACCTGTTAGGAGTTCACATGAATTTCCACACCCGCAAATGGGTCAAGCCTGAAGACCTCAACCCGAACGGCACCCTGTTCGGCGGCAGCCTTCTGAAGTGGATCGACGAAGAAGCGGCGATCTACGCCATCATCCAGCTGGGCAACCAGCGCGTGGTGACCAAGTTCATCTCCGAGATCAACTTCGTGAGTTCCGCGCGCCAGGGCGACATCATCGAGCTGGGCATCACCGCCACCGAGTTCGGTCGCACCTCGATCACCCTGACCTGCGAAGTGCGCAACAAGATCACCCGCAAGAGCATCCTCACGGTCGACAAGATGGTCTTCGTCAACATCGGCGCGGACGGTCAGCCGGCGCCCCACGGTCGCACCGAGATCAAGTACATCAAGGACCAGTTCAAGGACGACGCCATCCCGCAGTCCTGACCGGCTGCATCGTTTTTCCCTGCGGGCCCGGAGCGAGGGCGAACCGCGGCGAAAAGCTTTGCATTTGCGTCGATACGATGTGAGCCTGTGCCCGCCTACGGCGGGCATGGGCCGACGCTGCCTCCCCGCCGTTCCTGCGGAACACGATCCAGCAGAACAACGACCAGGGAGAGACCATGCACACCACCTTCGCATCCGCGCTGCGCCAACTGGCCGTGGCCACCTGCGCCAGCCTGTTGCTGGCCGGCGCCGCACACGCCGCATCGATCAAGGCCGACACCAAGCCCGAGGCCGGCACCTTCAAGATGGGCATGCAGCCCTGGCTGGGCTACGGCCAGTGGTACGTCGCCGAACAGGCCGGCGCCTTCAAGGCCAATGGCCTTGCGCAGGTCGAACTGGTCAACTTCACCGAAGACAAGGACATGAACGCCGCCCTGGCCAGCGGCCAGATCGACGGCGGCAACCTCGCCACCCATACCGCCATGGCCATGGTCGCCGCCGGCCTGCCGGTGAAGATCGTCCTGCTGCTGGACCAGAGCACCAGCGCCGACGCGCTGATCGTCGATCCGTCGCTCAAGACCCTGACCGACCTCAAGGGCAAGCAGGTGGCCTACGAAGAGGGCACCACCAGCGACATCCTCCTGCACAGCGCCCTGCGCAAGGCCGGACTGACCATCGCCGATGTGCAGCCGGTGCCGATGCCCGCCGCCAGCGCCGGTAGCGCGCTGATCGCCGGCCAGGTCCCGGCCGCCGTCACCTACGAGCCGTATCTGTCCGCCGCCAAGCAGCAGAACCCCAAGGTCAACCTGCTGTACAAGGGCTCGGATGACCCGGGCATCATCAGCGACGTGTTCGTCGTTCGCGACGAAGTCCTGAAGGAGCGTCCCGGCCAGGTGCTGGCGCTGATCAAGAGCTGGGAAGCCGGCTTGAAGCACTACAACGAGAAGAGCGCCGAAGGCCGCGCCGCCATCGCCAAGGGCGTGGGGGCCGACGAGTCCGAACTGAGCAGTGCCTTCGACGGCGTGCACTTCTACTCGGTGAAGGAGAACCAGGCCGAACTGAAGGGCGCCTTCCAGAAGGGCTCCTTCGAGCATATCCAGAAGGCCGCCAGCGAAGCCGGCATCCTCCAGCAGCCGGTCACCCCGGCGCAGGCCATCGACGCGCGTTTCGTCGAGGCTCTCTGATCTTCTGATGCACCACGCGCGCAGGCCCTGAGCCGGCGCGCGTCTTTCTCCGTTCGACGAGCCCGACATGAAAGCCCGCAAATCCAACCCGCTGTTCACCATCGGCAAGCCGATCGCGCAGCGTCACTTCCTGCTCATCGGCGGCGCCGTGTTCGTCCTGCTGGCGCTGCTCTGGTGGCTGGCCGGTGCCAGCGGTGCGGTGCCGAAGATCTTCCTGCCGACGCCCGGTGACGTCTGGGTGCGCATGCTCAAGCTGGCCGCCGACGGTACCCTGTGGGCGGACCTGAAGGTCAGTGTGTACCGCATCGCCGTGGCCTTCCTGGTGTCCTCGGCGATGTCCATCGTGATCGGCGTGTTCGCCGGCTGCTACGGCTTCTGGAAGGCCGCCACCGAGCCGCTGGTGGACTTCGTGCGCTACATGCCGGTGGTCGCCTTCGTCCCGCTGACCATCCTCTGGGCCGGCACCAGTGACTTCCAGAAATTCCTCATCATCTGGATCGGCACCTTCTTCCAGCAGGTGCTGATGGTGATGGACGCCATCAAGCGCGTGCCGGCGGACTTCGTCGGCCTCGGCCGAACGCTCGGCATGCCGGATCGCCGCATTCTCCTGAAGATCGTCCTGCCCAGTGCGCTGCCGGGTATCTGGGATGCCCTGCGGATCAGCCTCGGCTGGGCCTGGACCTGGCTGGTGCTGGCCGAGCTGGTGGCCGCCACCTCGGGCCTGGGCTACCGCATCACCGTGTCCCAGCGCTTCTTCCAGACCGACACCATCATCGGCTACATCCTGCTGCTCGGCTTCCTCGGCCTGATCACCGACCAGGCCATGCGCGCCGGCGAGAAGGTCCTGTTCCGCTACAACCGGAGGCGCAACTGATGGCGACTTTGGAAATCTCCGGCCTGAACAAGAGTTTCGCGGTCGGCAAGGCGCGCCGCGAGGTGCTGCGCAACATCGACCTGACGCTGGCGGACAACGAGTTCGTTTCCATCGTCGGCACGTCGGGCTGCGGCAAGAGCACATTGCTATCCATCGCCGCCGGCCTGGAGGAATTCGACAGCGGCAGCGTGAAGGTGGATGGCGTGCCGATCACTGGGCCGGGCCTGGACCGTGGCGTGGTGTTCCAGTCCTACACCCTGCTGCCCTGGCTCACCGCGCGGCAGAACGTCGAGTTCGCCCTCAAGGCCGCCGGCCTGTCCCGCGCGCAGTGCCGCGAGATCGCCGACGAGCACCTGGAACTGGTGAAACTGACGAAGTTCGCCGAGGCCTACCCGAACGAGTTGTCCGGCGGTATGAAGCAGCGCGTGGCGATCGCCCGGGCGCTGTCGTACCGGCCGAAGATCCTGCTGATGGACGAGCCCTTCGGCGCGCTGGATGCGATGACCCGCCACCAGATGCAGGAGCTGCTCACGCGCATCTGGGAAACCCACCGGCTGACGGTGATGTTCGTTACCCACGACGTGGAAGAGGCGGTCTACCTGTCCGACCGCATCGTGGTGATGGGCCTGGGGCCGGGGCGGATCAAGACCACCTTCGAAGTGAAGCTCGGTCGCCCGCGCCATGAGGACATGGCCGCCAGTGCCGAGTTCATCGAGCTGCAGCGCCAGGTGCTGCGCTCGATCCGCGAGGAAGAACAGGGCGTCGCCGCACTGTAAGGCCGGTTACCAGCGGCCGGAGGCCCCGCCACCGCCGCTGGAGCCACCGCCGCCACGAAATCCCCCGCCCCCACCGCCCCCACGACCACCACCGCCACGGCCGATCGAGCTGATGATCATCAGCAGCAACTGCAGTACGCCCGAGGTCAGCCACATCGGTGGCAGGAAGAAGATGTAGAGCACCAGCGGGATCGAGATGGCGCCGACCAGTTGATGCTGCAACGCGTCGGGGTTCGCCTCGCTGACCAGCAGCACTGCCGAAGCCGCGCCGCCAACCACCAGGCTGCACAGCAGATAGCGACCCATGCTGCGCTGGCGCATCCACTGCACCGGCAGCAGCAGGCCGAGCAGCGGGACACCAACCAGCAGGCCGAGCATGCCCAGCAGGCGTACGGGCGGGATGACTTCAGGCTCCTGGGCATTGCGAGAGGAGTAAGCGTCGCTGTAGTTCGTCGTCGGAACAGCGGGTTGCGTCAGCTCCGCAGCGTTCTGCGCAGAGCGGGTATCGGCCGTTGCTGCGGGCTCGATCAGTGCGACCAGACTGTCCACGCCGGCCTGGATGCCGCCGGCGAAATCACCGGTCTTGAAGTGCGGGACTATGGCGTCGCGGATGATGCGCCCGGCCTGTACGTCAGTGATGGTGCCTTCCAGCCCGTAGCCGACCTCGATACGCAGCGCGTGGTCATTCTTGGCGACCACCAGCAGCACGCCGTCGTCCACGCCCTTGCGGCCCAGCTTCCACTGCTCGAAGGCGCGTACCGCGTAGTCCTCGATGCTGTCCTCGCCGGTGGTGGGGATCAGCAACACGGCGATTTGTGCGCCCTTGCGCTGTTCAAGGCCGGCGAGCTGGCTTTCCAGCTGTGCGCGCTGGCCCGCGTCGAGGGTCTGGGTGAGGTCGGTGACGCGGGCGCTGAGCGGCGGGATGGCAACCGGCGCCGCCTGCAGCACGGCCGCCCAGCACAGCAGCAGGGCGGCCAGCAGCAAGCGCGGCAGGGTCATTGTGCGGGCTGCGCCGGGGCGTTGCCGAAGTCCACTTTAGGCGCGGTGGAGATGGCGGCTTCGTTCTCCACGCTGAAGTTGGCCTTGGGCTGATAGCCGAGGACTTTTGCGGTGATCACTGCCGGGAACTGGCGGATCAGCACGTTGTACGCCTGCACCGACTTCACGTAGCGGCCACGGGCGACGGTAATGCGGTTCTCGGTGCCTTCGAGCTGGGTCAGCAGGTCCTTGAACAGACCGTCGGCCTTGAGTTGCGGGTAGTTCTCGGTGACCACCAGCAGGCGCGAGAGGGCGGAGCTGAGCTCGCCCTGGGCCTGCTGGAAGCGCTTCACTGCGGCCTCGTCGCCGAGCTGGTCGGCATTGAGCGTGGTGCTGCCGACCTTGGCGCGAGCCTCGGTCACCTGGGTCAGCACGCTGGCTTCATGGGAGGCGTAGCCCTTCACGGTACTGACCAGGTTGGGTACCAGGTCGGCGCGGCGCTGGTACTGGTTGAGGACTTCCGACCAGGCGGCCTTCACCTGTTCGTCGCCGGCCTGCATGGCGTTATAGCCACAGCCGGAGAGCAGGGTGACGAGGATGTAGCAGGTCAGGAACTTGATCAGACGTGGCATGACGGGGCTCGTGCGGGCGGAAATGCCCAGTCTAGGCCAGTTCTCGCCGAGGAAGCAGCGGGAAATGTCCGAAAACGAGGGTGCTTGCCGCCGACAGGGGCGCTCAGGGTAGAATCGGCCTGGTATATACCAGGAGTCTTTCCGTGCTCGCCACTACCCTGGTGCTGCTGGCCGCCCTGCTGCACGCCACCTGGAACACCCTCGTCAAATTCAGCAATGACCGCCTGCTGGTGGTCGCCTGCATGGACATCGTCGGCCTGGGCGCCGCGCTTGCCCTGCTGCCCTGGATCGAAATGCCGCCCGCCGAGGTCTGGCCGTGGCTGCTGGCTGCCGTGTCCTTGCAGCTGGTCTATCGGGTACTGCTGATCCAGGCCTACAAGGTCGGCGACCTGGGCTTGGTCTATCCGCTGATGCGCGGGCTCTCGCCATTGGTGGTGCTGGCGCTGACCCTGTACTTCGGCGGCGAACATCTCACCGTCAAGCAGATCCTCGGCATCCTGCTGATCCCGGTCGGCATGCTGTTCCTGCTCAAGGGCGGCGGCGGTTCGAAGCTGCCGTGGATCGCTTATCCCACCGTGCTGCTGATGGGGCTGTGCATCGGCAGCTACACCTGGACCGACGGCAACGCGCTGAAGCTCTGGCCTCGTCCGCTGGACTACCTCGTCTGGCTCTCGCTGCTCTCCGGCCTGCCATTCCCGCTGGTGGCGGTGGTTGGGCGCACCCGTGCCTTCGCGAAATTCTGGATCAGCGACTGGAAGCTCGGTATCGGCGTCGGGCTTTGTGTGCTGCTCAGCTACGGTCTGGTGCTCTGGGCCATGCAACTGGGCTCCATCGCCGAGGCCGCCGCCCTGCGCGAGACCAGCGTGCTGCTGGTGGTGCTGTTCGGCATGCGCTTCCTCAAGGAGCCGTTCGGCGTGCCGCGACTGGCTGCCTGCAGCCTGGTGCTGGCGGGGATGCTGGTGATGAAGTTGTGACGGACGGACATGCTTCCGTCACCGGGGTGTCTGTAGGATGGCGCCTTCAGATTTCACGGAGGAAGTCCCATGCGCCCACTGCTCACCGCCCTGACCCTTTCCCTGCTCGCTGGCGTCGCCCAGGCCGCAGATGTCGAAGGTTCCGCCGATCATCCACTGATCGGGCGCTTCGGCACCGCAGAGATCAGTCGCTACAAGCAGATCGATTTCGACGAAGCCCTGCTGCCCAAGGCGAAGATCGATGACGAGGGCAAGCTGGACGACAGCAACGTCCTGCGTCTGGAAGGCAGGATCACCTTCATCAACTATCGCGTTCCGGGGCAGAAGAGCCCGCTGGAAGTGATCCGCAACTACGAGAAGTCCATCGGCGCCAAGGGGTTCGAACCCCTGTTCGCCTGCAAGGGCAGCGACGAATGTGGCCGCTCGCTCAACTCGATGGTGTTCAACAGCGGCAAGGTGGTGCCCAATGGCTTCTCCGGCGATGCCTACTTCGGTGAGGACAGCCGTTACCTGTTGGCCAGGCGCAGTGCCCCGGAGGGCGACACCTATGCCTTGCTGCTGGCCATGCCGGTGACCGGCGGCTACACGCCGGTGCTGGTGGAGACTGTCGATATCCAGGCCATGGCCCAGGACCAGGTGCGTGTCGAAGACGCCGCGACCTTGAAGAAAGACCTTGCTGCAACCGGCAAGGTGGCGGTCTACGGTGTGCATTTCGACACCAGCAAGACCGAGATCAAGGCCGAGTCCCATCCCGCCCTGGAGCAGATGGCGCAGTTGCTCAAGGACGACCCGGCGTTGAAGGTCTACATCGTCGGCCACACCGACAACGCCGGTGCGCTGGATGGCAACCTGAACCTCTCCCGGCGTCGTGCCGAGGCGGTGGCCAAGGCCCTGAGCAGTGATTTCGGCATCGCCGCCGAGCGCCTGGGCGCCTATGGCGTGGCGTCGCTGGCGCCGGCCGCGAGCAACGCCGAAGAGGCGGGCCGCTCCCTCAATCGCCGCGTCGAGATCGTCCTGCGCTGAGCCATTGGCCGCGCTGTCGCCGCCGGCGGCCGCGCGGTCAAGGACGTGGACGGTGCACAGCCCCTAAGCTGCGCGCCTCTCCATGACAAGGCTCCCGCCATGCCCATTGCCTTCTGGTGCGTTCTGGTCGCGATCTTCCTGCCCTACCTGGGCACCGGCATCGCCAAGTTCACCGGTTCTGGTTTCGGCCCGCGACAGAACCACGACCCGCGTACCTTCCTGGCCACCCTGGAGGGTTACCGCAAGCGCGCCAATGCCTTTCAGATGAACAGCTTCGAGGTGACGCCAGCCTTCGCCGCGGCGGTGATCATCGCTCAGGTGCTGAACAACGCGGAGCCTGCGACCATCGATCGCCTGGCCATCGCCTGGATCACCAGCCGGCTGCTTTACCTGATCTTCTACCTCGCCGACCTGGCCGCACTGCGTTCGCTGGCGTGGTTCATCGGCATGGGCCTGATCGCCGCGCTGTTCATCTGCTCGGCGGGATGAGCGTCTGAACGCTGGCTGAACGGATTCATTGCACCTGCGGCGGATGGCCGCAGCCGCTTCTGCATGGTCTGGATCATTCGAGGATCGGGGCGGATAATCCGGCGCTTCCGTGTCTAGCCGTCCTACAAGAGTTCCCCCATGAAGCTGAAGACCCTGTTCGTTCTGCTGCTCGCCGGCGCGGCGCTCGCCGGTTGCCATCGCCTGGACCCCAACTCGCCGGAGGCCAAGCGCCAGGTGGTGTTCAAGGAGCTGCTCAAGACCAGCGAAGACATGGGTGGCATGTTGCGTGGACGCATCCCGTTCGACGCGGACAAGTTCCGCGCCGGCTCGGCCAAGCTGGGCGAACTGGCGGACAAGCCCTGGCAGTACTTCCCCAGCACCCAGCCGCCAGCTGATCAGGTAGAGAACAAGGACACCCGCGCCAAGGCGGAAATCTGGCAGCGCCAGCTGGAGTTCCAGGCCGACGCCAAGACCTTCCAGCAGACCGTCCGCGCGCTGGGCGAGAACACCCGCAACGCCGCGCCGACGCCTGAGGGTGTGCGCAAGGACTTCGCCGCGGTGGAAGACGCCTGCGAGGCCTGCCACAAGAAATTCCGCGCGCTCTGACGCAGCATTTCCTGCAGGAAATATTGTCTTCTAGGCTCCCGCGTTCGAGGGAGTGACGGTGTAGTGCGTCGCCTTCCCGCACACGTCATCCCCGCGAACGCGGGGGTCCAGAAACGATGTTGGAGCGGACTTCGTCAGCGATTCGCGGGCATGGCCCGCTCCTACGGAATTCACTCGCTCCCGTAGGAGCTGCTCTTATCCGCGAACCGGCCGCCAGGCCGGTCCCCGGGCTTACTCTTCGAGTTCGCGCTTGGCCTGCTCCAGCTCGGCGCGGGCTGCGGCCAGCTTGTCCTTGCGCTTCTCGACCTTCTGCGCGTCGCCCTTGTCCATCGCCTTGCGCAGGTCCTTTTCACGCCGGCTGACGTCCTGCTCGGCGTCCAGCACCCGCTGCTTGCGCTCCTGCGCAAGGCCGGCGTCGGTGCAGTAGGTCTTCACCTTCTCCAGCGCCGTTTGCAGGCCGGCGATCTGATTGCTGTTGCCATGGACCCTGGCTTCTTCGAGCTGGCGTTCGATCGCGGCCCGTTTGGCCGCGCAGCCGGTCAGCGGCTCGGCGGCAATCAGCGGTTTGGTGCAGCCGAGGGCGAGGAGGGCGAGGAGGGCGACGGCCAGGGCAGAGCTGCGGAACATTTTCGGATTCCCGGGTTACCAAAGACTAAGACGTTCGAGTGTGACGGCTAGAGTTTGTCATGGAGTGCCGCTGCGCGTGATGTCCTGGAACAAGGCCGAGGTTCACCAGGCTCGCGATGCGGGCGAGGAGAAGCGCTATGCGTATGACGATTCGCGTCGTGCAGGGGCTCATCGCGTTGCTCGTACTGCTACTGCTGGCTGGCGCCTGGTGGTACCTGCCGGGGGAGCTGAGACACCTTCCGACGCTGAGCGGGACCAGCGAGGACTCCTCTATCCGCCTGGGCGAACGGCGGCGCAGCTACGTGCTTTACACGCCCCGCCATCTGGCCGAGCGGCCAGCCTTGCTGGTGGTGCTGCACGGCTCCATGGGCAATGGTGAGCGGATGCGCCGCGACAGCGGCTATCGCTTCGATACACTGGCCGACCGCGACGGCTTCCTGGTGCTCTACCCCGATGGCGTCGAGGGGCACTGGAACGATTGCCGCAAGGCCGCGACCTACAGCGCGCGGCGCCTGGACATCGATGATGTCGGTTTCCTCTCGGCGATGATCGAGCGTCTGCAGCGCGAGCGCGGGGTCGATCCTGCAAGGGTCTTTGTCGTCGGCTATTCCAATGGCGGGCAGATGGCGCTGCGCATGGCGGTCGATGCTGCCGACAAGGTCGACGGTGTGGCCGCGATTGCCGCCAGCCTGCCAAGCGCGGAGAACGACGCCTGCCAGCCCACGCAGCAACCCAAGGCTGCGCTGCTGATGAATGGAACGCGCGACCCGATCAACCCCTACAGGGGCGGCGTGGTGACCCTGTTCGGCTTCGGCAATCGAGGCACTGTGCTGTCAGCGGAGGATTCCGCCCTGGCGCTGGCGCGCCGCAATGGTCAGAGCGGCCAGCCACGCCAGGACCGGTTGACCTCGGTCGGGCCGGTCTGGACCGAGCGGCAGCGCTGGAGCACGGCCGGCGCGGCGCCCGTGGAACTGGTCACGGTGCACGGCGGCGGGCACCTGCTGCCGCAACCGCTGTACCGCGCGCCGCGCCTGCTGGGGCTGGCTGATCCGCAGCTGGATGGCCCGGCGGAGATCTGGCGGTTCTTCAGCGAACTGCCGCACTGAGGGTCAGAGGTCGATCACCCAGCAGGGATCGAAGCCACTGTCCTCGCCCGGATAGGCGCCGGGATTGGCCACCACCCGAGCATGGCCGATGCGGTAGTCCATACGCTCGTGGACATGGCCGTGCACCCACAGGTCGCAGCGTTCCACCAGGGACTCGAGGTTGGAGGCGAAGGCCGGCGACAGGCTGTCGCCGACGTACGGCTCGGGAATCGAACGGCCGCAGGGGGCGTGATGGGTGACCACCACGGTACGCCCGGCGAAGGGCTGAGCCAGCTCAGTCGCCAGCCATTCGCAGGAAGCCTCGCAGAGATCGCGGCTCATTTCCGGGGTGAAGGGCTGGGTGAAGTAATCCACGCAACGGAAGTCCGGCATCAGGTGCAGTGCCTGCTCGACGGCGAGTTCTGCGCCGTGTTCGCCGTAGAGCTGGAAGTCGGTCCACAGGGTCGCACCGAGCACGCGCACGTCGCCCAGCACCACGGCGTCGTTCTCCAGGAAATGAATATCCAGTGCGCGGGCCAGATTGCGCATGGCCTGGGTCAGCTCCGGCAGGTCGGAGTGGTAGAACTCGTGGTTGCCGGCGACATAGACGATCTCCGTGTCGGGAAACGCCTCGCGGGCCCAATGCAGCCCCTGCAGGTGCTCGTGGATATCGCCGGCAAGGATCACCAAGTCGGCCTCGGCCTCGGGCAGCTCGCGGCCACCGGGGAAGTGTTCGTGGTGCAGGTCGGAAAGGATTCGCAGGCGCATGGTCGGTCACTGGGCATCGGTGGGCGTTCATTCTGCGCGCGGCGCGCCGGGATTGCCCAGCCCTTGACCTGTGTCATGGCATGGTCGGTCAGGCAGTAATTGCCGTACGAAATTAAGGGATGATTCAGAGGAATCCTTCAGTTTTCGCTTGGAAAAGTAGTCTGGGAGGACCCCATGAAACTCATCTGGATCATCCTGGCCGCCGTCGCGGCGGTTTTTGGTCTGGCCCTGTTCCTCGACCCGCCGGCCACCCTGGACATCTGGGTCATCCGCAAGCAGGCCATTCTCTTCACCGGCGTCGCGGCCTTCGCCCTGATGTCGCTGATCATGCTCCTGGCGGTGCGCCCGGCATGGTTGGAGCGGCCGCTGGACGGACTGGACCGCATGTACCAGGCGCACAAGTGGGCGGGCATCCTCGCCATCGTGCTGGCGCTGCTGCACTACCTGATGGAACTGGGCGGGCCGCTGCTGGCCGAGTTCATCGCCAAGCCGGCCAAGGGGCCACGGGCAGAGACCTTCCTCGACGTGTTCCGTGGCTCGGCCAAGGACCTGGGCGAATGGTCCGCCTGGCTGCTGGCGGGGATGCTGGTGATCACGCTCTGGCAGCGCTTCCCCTACCACCTGTGGCGCTACGTGCACAAAACCCTGGCGGTGGTCTATCTGCTGCTGGCCTTCCACGGCGTCGTGCTGGCGCCGGCGGGCTACTGGGCGCAGCCGATCGGCTGGCTGGTGGCGCTCTGCGCGGCTGTGGGCAGCCTGTGCGCACTCTGGTCGCTGGGTGGGCGGATCGGCCGCAAGCGCACCCACGAGGGCGTCGTGGTGGCGGTGGAGCGCCCCGGCGAACGCATGCTCGAGGTGACCTGCCAGCTGCAGGGGCGCTGGCAGCATCGCGCCGGGCAGTTTGCTTTCCTGACCTGTGATCGCCTGGAAGGGCAGCATCCCTTCACCCTCTCCAGCGGTGACCGTGGCAACGGCGAGGTGCGCTTCAGCATCAAGGCGCTGGGGGACTACACACAACGCCTGCAGGATGGCTTGAAGGTCGGTGATCCGGTGAAGGTGGAAGGGCCCTACGGCCGCTTCGATTTTCGCCGCGACAAGAGTGGGCGACAGGTGTGGATTGCTGGCGGGATCGGCGTCACGCCCTTCCTCGCCTGGCTGGAGTCCCTGCAGGGCAAGCCCGAGGACTGCCCGGAAGTGACCCTGCTGTATTGCGTGCGCGCACCCTCGGATGCGATCTATGCGGGTCGTCTGCGCGAGCTGTGCCGGACGTTGCCGCGCATCGACCTGCGCATCCACTACAGCGAGAGCGAAGGCCGTCTGCAGGCGAGCGATCTCGAACTGCAACCCGGCCCGCAAGGGCGCTGGCCGAGCGTCTGGTTCTGCGGCCCGCAGGGGCTGGCCGAGCTGTTGCGGCGCGACCTGTACCGGCAGGGCATGCCGCGCCGGCGTTTCCACCAAGAGGCGTTCCGGATGCGCTGAAGGCTTCAGAAACCTGCGACGCCGAAGTCATGCAGTTGCTGCCGCAGTTGCATGACCTCCGGGGCGCTGAAGAAGTCTTCCAGCTGAGCGGCGCGCACCTTGCCGATGCCCGGTTGCGTCTGCCACTGCTCCGCGCTGCGGGCGGCCAGGCGGGGCCAGTCTTCACCGGGCGGCAAGGCATCGGCGGAGGGCGTGCCGAGCGCACGTAGCCAGTTCGTGAAGGAGCGCTGGCGGGCCAGCTGGAACTGCTGATGCAGGTTCGCCGCACTGCGTTCGCCGAGGCCGGGCACTTGCGCCAGTTGATCGGGCGTCAGCCTTAGCCAGTCGAGCAAGCCCGGCAGCAGGCCGGCTTCGTGCAGACGCCGCCAGGTGCCCGGCCCGACGCCGGAAAGGGCAAGTCCCTGCTTGCTGCTGAGCCATTCCAGTCGAGCCAGAAACTGGTCATCGCAGCCTGCCGTCGGCTGCCAGCAGGTCAGGGTGCCATATTGTCCGTCCTCTGGCGCTGCGATGTCGGGGCGGGCCGGCGAGCGCCAGACCACACCGTCCAGGCGCGGGATGGTCAGGCCGGCGAGGGCGATGGCGACTTGGTCGCCGGGGCGGATGTCGAGGCTGCGCCAGCGCTTCAGGGAGCCCGCGCTGACGCGCTGGATGCTGCGCCCGTCCAGTTCGACTGGCGCCAGATGCAGCACGGGCGTGACTCGGCCGCTGCGCCCGATCTTGAACTCCACTCGGCGGACCTCGGCCAGCGCCTGTTGATGCGGATATTTCCACGCGACCGCCCAGCTCGGTGCCTGCGCGCTCCAGCTCCTGCCCGGCGGGCGACGACCCTGGCGGATGACGATGCCGTCGCTGGCGAAGGGCAGCGGCTGCCGGTACCAGCGCTCGCGCCAGGCTTCGATCTCGGTGAACCCAGCGACTGACTCCGTCAGTCCGGCGCTGTCTGCAAAGCCAAGCTGCCGTAGGCGCTGCAGGCGCTCCGGCATGCCCTGCGGACCCTCTGGCAGCTCCCAGATGAACAGGCTGATCCGCTCGCCCTCGCTGCCGAGCGACTTGCGCGCCATCAGCCCGGCGACCTTGCCGCGCGCGCCCAATCCACCCTGGCGGGCCTGTACGTGTCCCGGCAGACGCCAGTAGAGCTCGCCTTGCAGCACCAGCCGGCCGCGCTCGCCGGGCAGTTGCTGGGGGATTGCGGGTACCTGTCGCGCATTGGCCGTCCAGTCCTGTCCGGAGGTGCCGTCTCCGCGGCTGATCGCCTGGCGCAGTTGTCCGTCCTGATAGATCAGGGTGACCGCAACGCCATCGACCTTGGGCTGCACCCACAGGTCGCTGCGGTTCGCCAGCCACGCGCGCACGGCGGTGGCATCCGGGAGCTTGTCGAGGCCGGTGTGGGCGACAGGGTGGCGAGTCTCGCCGGCGCTGCTGGCCAGAGGCGTATCGGCGGGCGTCGCGATCTGCGGATAGCAGGACTGCCATTGCCGCAATCGTTCACGTGCCTGGTCATAAAGTTCGTCGGCGACGGGGGAGGTTCCCTGCCGGTGGTAGGCGTCGTCCCACTGCGCGAGTTGGTCCTGCAAGGCGCGTATCTCATGGCCTGCCTGTTCGGGCGCCGATTGCGGACAGGCGAGTGTGGCAAGCGGCAGGCAGAGCAGTAGGGCGAGGATCAGGCGTGGCATGGCGCGCGTCCGTGCTGCGGGGAGTCGTCAGCCTAGAAGCAGCCCAGGCCGGACGAGGCCGAGGAGCGCGCGGATCATTCAGCGTGGAATGTCGGACGCCGGAAACGAAAAAGCCCCGCCGGGGCGGGGCTTTTCCGAGGACGGACCTTACAGGCCGGCAGCGTCACGCAGGGCGGCGGCCTTGTCGGTGCGCTCCCAGGTGAAGGCGGTGAAGGTGTCGTCGCCGTAGGTCATTTCGAACGGGTTGCGACCGAAGTGGCCGTAGGCCGCGGTCGGCTGGTACATCGGGTGCAGCAGGTCGAGCATCTTGGTGATCGCGTACGGGCGCAGGTCGAAGTGCTCGCGGACCAGTTGGATGATCTTGTCGTCGCCGATCTTGCCGGTGCCGAAGGTGTTGATCGAGATGGAGGTCGGCTGGGCCACGCCGATGGCGTAGGACACCTGGATCTCGCAACGCTCGGCAAGGCCGGCGGCGACGATGTTCTTGGCCACGTAGCGGCCGGCATAGGCCGCGGAACGGTCGACCTTGGACGGGTCCTTGCCGGAGAAGGCGCCGCCGCCGTGACGGGCCATGCCGCCGTAGGAGTCGACGATGATCTTGCGGCCGGTCAGGCCGCAGTCGCCCACCGGGCCGCCGATCACGAAGTTGCCGGTCGGGTTGATGTGGAACTGGGTGTCCTTGTGCAGCAGCTCGGCCGGCAGCACGTGCTTGATGATCAGCTCCATCACGCCTTCGCGCAGGTCCTTGTAGCTGACCTCAGGGTTGTGCTGGGTGGACAGCACGATGGCGTCGATGCCGACGACTTTGCCACCTTCGTAGCGGCAGGTGACCTGGGACTTGGCGTCCGGGCGCAGCCACGGCAGCAGGCCGGACTTGCGGGCCTCGGCCTGGCGCTCCACCAGACGGTGGGAGAAGCAGATCGGCGCGGGCATCAGCACGTCGGTTTCGTTGCTGGCGTAGCCGAACATCAGGCCCTGGTCGCCAGCGCCCTGGTCTTCCGGCTTGGCGCGGTCGACACCCTGGTTGATGTCCACCGACTGCTTGCCGATGATGTTCAGCACGCCGCAGGTGGCGCCGTCGAAGCCGACGTCGGAGCTGTTGTAGCCGATGTCGATGATGACCTTGCGCACCAGCTCTTCCAGGTCGACCCAGGCGGAGGTGGTGACTTCACCGGCGATGATGGCCACACCGGTCTTCACCAGGGTTTCGCAGGCCACGCGGGCGTACTTGTCCTTGGCGATGATGGCGTCGAGCACCGCATCGGAAATCTGGTCCGCGATCTTGTCCGGATGGCCTTCGGAGACGGATTCGGAGGTGAAAACAGAGTATTCGCTCATCTAACGGTTCCTATCATTTACCGGTGGGTGAGGACGCTTCGCGAATCCGGCTTGGCGAAGTGCCGCACCTGGATCTGAAAGCCATTACGTAAACCGATGTACACACTTTCGCCGGACGCGAGTCCGGCGGCGTCGGCCCAACGGGCCAGGTCTTCCTGTTCGAACCCCAGCCAGAGATCACCACAGGCCTCGCGGGCCCAGCTCTGGTCATGGCTGCAGAGTTCGGTCACCAGCAGGCTGCCACCGGGTTTGACCAGGTGGGCCAGCTGTTTCACGGCCTCGGCCGGTGCGGCGAAGTGATGCAGCACCATGTTCAGCACCACGCAGTCTGCCGCGTCGTCGACATCCTGCAGGGCGTCGCCCAGCCGCAGCCGGACATTGTTCAAGCCTTCGCTGGCGCAGCGTTGCCGCGCCATCTCGAGCATAGTCTCGCTGTTGTCCAGCGCCGTGACCTGATCGAAACGCCGGGCCAGTTCGGGGAGGAATCCGCCGTCGCCGGGACCGACTTCCAGCGCCGTGGCGCCAGGGGTGAAGCTCAGGGCATCGAGCAGCGCCAGCACGCTTTCGCGGTATTGCGGCAGTCCTGCGATCAGGTCCTGGGTCGCCTGGAACTTCTCCGCGCTGCGGGCGAAGTAGTCACGGCTGACAGTGGCACGCTGAGCGTGCACGCCATCGATACGGGCGCTGACGTCGTCCGGCAGTGGCAGTTCGTCCACTTCTTCGAGCAGTGCACCGTGCAGCGTTCCCCCCAGGCTTTCGCCCTGGGGCAGGGCGCGGCGATAGAAGATCGCATTGCCTTCGCGGCGGGTGGCTACCAGGCCGGCCTGGGCCAGCACCTTAAGATGGTGGCTCATGCCTGATTGGCGAACGCCGAAGATATGCGCCAGTTCCAGCACGCCGAACGAATCGTTGGCCAGCACCCGAAGGACGTTCAGCCGCAGCGGATCGCCGCCGGCCTTGCACAGGGCAGCCAGCTGGTCGCAGTCGTCGTGGCGGATTTCGGGCAGGCGCAGGCTCATGGGTTGCGAAGTCTAGTCGTGGGTCAAAGTGTGGGCAATAGCTGTATCAAAAAGTTTTGATATTGCCGGATGGACGGTTTTTGATCAGTTGGGCGACCCGGCCGGGTGCCCTGCATCAGGCTTCTGCCGATCTGTCATTGCCCCGCGGGGCCTGGCTGGGCGAAAATGCTGGCCTTTTTCATCCCTTCGATCTTTCGAAGCAGCCCCCGCAGGAGATTCAGCGATGCCCAGCCGTCGTGAGCGAGCCAATGCCATCCGCGCACTGAGCATGGACGCCGTCCAGAAAGCCAACAGCGGCCACCCCGGTGCCCCCATGGGTATGGCGGATATCGCCGAAGTCCTCTGGCGCGACTACCTCAAGCACAACCCGAGCAACCCGCAGTGGGCCGACCGCGACCGCTTCGTGCTGTCCAACGGCCACGGCTCGATGCTGATCTACTCGCTGCTGCACCTGACCGGCTACGACGTCACCGTCGATGACTTGAAGAGCTTCCGCCAGATGGGCTCGCGCACCCCGGGCCACCCGGAGTACGGCTACACCGCCGGCATCGAGACCACCACCGGCCCGCTGGGCCAGGGCATCGCCAATGCCGTGGGCATGGCGCTGGCCGAGAAGGTGCTGGGCGCGCAGTTCAACCGCGACGGCCACGCCATCGTCGACCACTTCACCTACGCCTTCCTGGGCGACGGCTGCATGATGGAAGGCATCTCCCACGAGGTGGCTTCGCTGGCCGGTACCCTGCGCCTGAACAAGCTGATCGCCTTCTACGACGACAACGGCATCTCCATCGACGGCGAAGTCGAGGGCTGGTTCACCGACGACACCCCGAAGCGCTTCGAAGCCTACGGCTGGCAGGTGATCCGCAACGTCGACGGCCATGACGCCGACGAGATCAAGACCGCCATCGACACCGCCCGCAAGAGCGATGTGCCGACCCTGATCTGCTGCAAGACCGTGATCGGTTTCGGCTCGCCGAACAAGCAGGGCAAGGAAGAGTGCCACGGCGCTCCGCTGGGCAACGACGAAATCGCCGCCACCCGCGCCGCGCTGGGCTGGAACCACGGCCCGTTCGAAGTCCCGGCCGAAATCTACGCCGAGTGGAGCGCCAAGGAAGCCGGCGCCAGCCACGAGAACGAGTGGAACCAGCGCTTCGCCGCCTACCAGGCCGCGCACCCGGAACTGGCTGCGGAATTCCTGCGTCGCGTTGCCGGTGAGCTGCCGGCCGACTTCGCCGAGAAGGCCGCCGCCTATGTCGCCGAAGTCGCTGGCAAGGGCGAAACCATCGCCAGCCGCAAGGCCAGCCAGAACGCGCTGAATGCCTTCGGCCCGCTGCTGCCGGAATTCCTCGGCGGCTCGGCTGACCTGGCCGGCTCCAACCTGACCCTGTGGAAGGGCTGCAAGGGCGTGAGCGCCGAAGATGCCGGCGGCAACTACATGTTCTATGGCGTGCGCGAGTTCGGCATGAGCGCCATCATGAACGGCGTGGCCCTGCATGGCGGCTTCATCCCCTACGGCGCGACCTTCCTGATCTTCATGGAATACGCCCGCAACGCGGTACGCATGTCCGCCCTGATGAAGCAACGCGTGCTGTACGTGTTCACCCACGACTCCATCGGTCTGGGCGAAGACGGCCCGACCCACCAGCCGATCGAGCAGCTGGCCAGCCTGCGCATGACCCCGAACCTGGACACCTGGCGCCCGGCCGATGCCGTGGAATCCGCGGTGGCCTGGAAGCACTCCATCGAACGCGCCGACGGCCCGTCCGCGCTGGTGTTCTCCCGCCAGAACCTGCCGCACCAGGCCCGTGACGCCGCCCAGCTGGCCGACGTGGCTCGCGGTGGCTACGTGCTCAAGGACTGCGACGGCGAGCCGGAACTGATCCTCATCGCCACCGGCTCCGAAGTCGGCCTGGCCGTGCAAGCGTTCGACAAGCTCAGCGCCGAAGGCCGCAAGGTGCGCGTGGTTTCCATGCCATCCACCAGCGTGTTCGACCAGCAGGACGCCGGCTACAAGCAGGCCGTGCTACCGGTGCAGGTCGGAGCGCGCATCGCCATCGAAGCTGCCCATGCCGACTATTGGTACAAGTACGTGGGCCTGGAAGGCCGCGTGATCGGCATGACCACCTTCGGCGAATCGGCACCGGCCGCCGCCCTCTTCGAGCATTTCGGCTTCACCGTCGAGAACCTGCTGGAAGTGGCCGCCGAGCTGCTCGACGCCTGATCCGGCTCTCGTAGGAGCGAGCTTGCTCGCGAACCGGGCAAACTCCTTCGCGAGCAAGCTCGCTCCTACGAAGATCACCAAGGGATAACAATGTCCAAGCGCCCTTACCGAGTTGCCCTCAATGGTTATGGCCGAATCGGCCGCTGCGTGTTCCGTGCCCTGCACGAGCGCGGCGCGAAGGCTGATTTCTCCATCGTCGCGTTGAACGATCTGGCGGACCTCGCCAGCCTGGAATACCTGACCCGCTTCGACTCCACCCACGGCCGCTTCCCCGGCGAGGTGAGCGTGGATGACGGCTGTCTGCATGTTGGCGGCGAGTGCGTGAAGGTGTTCCGCGAGGCGACACCCGAGGCCATCGACTGGCGCGCGCTGGACGTCGACCTGGTGCTGGAGTGCTCCGGCGTCTACCACACCCGTGCCGATGGCGAGCGATTCCTGGCCGCTGGTGCGCCGCGCGTGCTGTTCTCGCAGCCCATGGCCAGCGAGACGGATATCGACGCCACGGTGGTCTTTGGCATCAATCAGCAGGGCCTGACCGGCGCCGAGAAGCTGGTGTCCAACGCGTCGTGCACCACCAACTGCAGCGTGCCGCTGCTCAAGCTGCTGAACGAGGCGCTGGGCATCGAGTACGTGTCGATCACTACCATCCACTCGGCGATGAACGACCAGCCGGTTATCGACGCCTATCACCACGAAGACCTGCGCCGCACGCGCTCGGCCTTCCAGTCGGTGATTCCGGTGTCCACTGGTCTGGCGCGCGGTATCGAACGCCTGCTACCGGAACTCGCCGGGCGAATCCAGGCCAAAGCCATTCGGGTGCCGACGGTAAACGTCTCGGCGCTGGACATCACGCTGCAGGTCTCGCGCGACACCACTGCGCAGGAGATCAACCGCGTGCTGCGCCAGGCCGCCACCGAAGGCCCCCTGAAGGGCCTGCTGGCGTACACCGAGCTGCCCCACGCCAGCTGCGATTTCAATCATGACCCGCACTCGGCCATCGTCGATGGCAGCCAGACCCGCGTTTCCGGCCCCCGCCTGGTGAACGTGCTGGCCTGGTTCGATAACGAGTGGGGGTTCGCCAACCGCATGCTCGACACCGCAGGCCACTACCTGCGGGTCGCCGCTACCGAACGTTAATCAAACAGCCCCAACAGGACTGACTGTCATGACCGTGTTGAAGATGACCGACCTCGACCTCCAAGGTAAGCGCGTACTGATCCGCGAAGACCTCAACGTTCCGGTGAAGGACGGTGTGGTCAAGAGCGACGCGCGCATCCTGGCCTCGCTGCCGACCATCAAGCTGGCCCTGGAAAAAGGCGCGGCGGTGATGGTCTGCTCGCACCTGGGGCGCCCGACCGAGGGCGAATACTCCGAAGAGAACAGCCTGCAGCCGGTCGCCGACTACCTGTCCAAGGCCCTGGGCCGCGCCGTGCCGCTGGTCAAGGACTACCTGGGCGGCGTCGAAGTGAAGCCGGGTGAAGTCGTGCTGTTCGAGAACGTGCGCTTCAACAAGGGCGAGAAGAAGAACGCCGACGAGCTGGCCCGGCAATACGCCGCCCTGTGCGACGTGTTCGTCATGGACGCCTTCGGCACCGCCCACCGCGCCGAGGGTTCGACCCATGGCGTGGCCAAGTTCGCCAAGGTCGCCGCGGCCGGCCCGCTGCTGGCCGCCGAACTGGAAGCCCTGGGCAAGGCCCTGGGCAACCCGGCACGCCCGATGGCAGCCATCGTTGCCGGTTCCAAGGTCTCCACCAAGCTCGATGTGCTGAACAGCCTGGCGCTGATCTGCGACCAGCTGATCGTCGGTGGCGGCATCGCCAACACCTTCCTCGCCGCGGCCGGTCACAAGGTCGGCAAGTCGCTGTACGAGGCTGATCTGGTCGACACCGCCAAGGCCATCGCCGCCAAGGTCAGCGTGCCGCTGCCGGTCGACGTGGTGGTTGCCAAGGAGTTCGCCGAGAGCGCCGTTGCGACCGTCAAGGACATCGCTGACGTGGCCGACGACGACATGATCCTGGACATCGGTCCGAAGACCGCCGCCCAGTTCGCCGAGCTGCTGAAGACCTCCAAGACCATCCTGTGGAACGGTCCGGTGGGCGTATTCGAGTTCGACCAGTTCGGCGAAGGCACCAAGACCCTGGCCAAGGCCATCGCCGAAGGCTCCGCCTTCAGCATTGCCGGCGGTGGCGACACCCTGGCTGCCATCGACAAGTACGGCATCGGTGAGCAGATCTCCTACATTTCTACCGGTGGTGGTGCCTTCCTCGAGTTCGTCGAGGGCAAGGTCCTGCCGGCCGTCGAAGTGCTGGAGCAGCGCGCCAAGGCATAAGACGTTCGCCGACGAGAGCGGCGGCGAACAGTCGATGCGCTCCCATCCGTACAGCGCCGCCCTTGTCTGATCCTGGGCGGCGCTGGCGTTCCTGCGGTGGGGCGGGCAAGCTGGTGCATTGGATACTCGGCGGGTATGCCGCCTCAAGGGAGAGTCGCCCGATGCTGCGTTATGTTGTCCCGGCCTTCGCGCTGTCGCTGGTTGCGGGATGCTCTAGCCATTCGTCCGGCGGTGCCGGTGGCAAAGAGGACGGCTGGAATCGCTGGACCTGCGACAGCCAGGCCGAAGTCATCTGGCGTTACGTGGACGTGAGCAAGTCGGTGGTCGACCTGCGTCTGGGCGAGGATGACGTGGTTCATCACCTGGAGGAGGAACCCGGCGGAGCCGGCGCTTTCTATAGTGACGGACTGGTCGGATTCAGCATTACCGGCGAGCAGGGACTGATCTACTGGGTCGAGAGCAACGATCTCATCGGCCGAGGTTGCAAGGCGCGCTGACGCGCCGACTGTCTTGGCCACGGCCAGGGCACTTGAACACCGCCTGCCCCTGGGGCAGGCTTTTGAATAACTGAACGAGCCCGACTTCTGGGAGAAGCGAAAACCATGGCACTCATCAGCATGCGCCAAATGCTGGATCACGCCGCCGAGTTCGGCTACGGCGTTCCGGCCTTCAACGTCAACAACCTCGAGCAGATGCGCGCCATCATGGAAGCGGCCGACAAGACCGACTCCCCGGTGATCGTGCAGGCCTCCGCCGGCGCTCGCAAATACGCCGGTGCGCCCTTCCTGCGTCACCTGATCCTCGCGGCCATCGAAGAATTCCCGCACATCCCGGTGTGCATGCACCAGGACCACGGCACCAGCCCTGACGTCTGTCAGCGCTCCATCCAGCTGGGCTTCAGTTCGGTGATGATGGACGGCTCGCTGAAGGAAGACGGCAAGACCCCGGCCGACTACGAGTACAACGTCCGCGTGACCCAGCAGACCGTTGCCTTCGCCCACGCCTGCGGCGTGTCCGTGGAAGGTGAGCTGGGCTGCCTGGGCTCCCTGGAAACCGGCATGGCCGGCGAGGAAGACGGCGTTGGCGCGGAAGGCGTGCTGGACCACAGCCAGCTGCTGACCGATCCGGAAGAAGCCGCCGACTTCGTGAAGAAGACCCAGGTCGACGCCCTGGCGATTGCCATCGGCACTAGCCACGGCGCCTACAAGTTCACCAAGCCGCCGACCGGTGACATCCTCGCCATCGACCGCATCAAGGCGATCCATGCGCGCATTCCGGGCACCCACCTGGTGATGCACGGTTCGTCATCCGTCCCGCAGGACTGGCTGGCGATCATCAACGAATTCGGCGGCGAAATTCCGGAAACCTACGGTGTTCCGGTCGAGGAAATCGTCGAAGGCATCAAGTACGGCGTGCGCAAGGTGAACATCGACACCGACCTGCGTCTGGCCTCCACTGGCGCCATCCGTCGCTTCCTGGCGAAGAACCCGAGCGAGTTCGACCCGCGCAAATACTTCGCGAAGACCGTCGAAGCCATGCGCGATGTCTGCATCGCCCGCTACGAAGCCTTCGGCACCGCCGGCCACGCCTCCAAGATCAAGCCGATCTCCCTGGAAGGCATGTTCCAGCGCTACGCCAAAGGTGAGCTGGAAGCGAAGGTCAACTGATCCCGCTTCGTTTGCCAAGAGCCCCGCATTGCGGGGCTCTTTCGTATCCGCCAGAAGGAGATTGATGGCATGTCGATGTTGCGTGCCGGGCTCGCCGCCTTGTCGCTGGCGCTGCTGGCCGGCTGTTCGCTGCACCCCGCGCAACCACCGGCGCCACCGCCCAAACCGCCGGTGAACCTGCCAGTGGACGCGCAGAATTGCCAGACTCACCAGGAGTGCACGCTGAAGACCTCGCGCACCCTGCTGTTCGTCTTCGACTATGCCGAGGCGGGCGCGGCACTGGTGGAGAACGAAAGCCGCGTGCTCAGCACCCCGGAGAAGGCGCCGGAGAAAGGCTGGCCGGCGATCCGCATCCAACTGGCCGACCCCGATGGCGGTCGTTTCGAGTTCCACAGCGAATGCCGGCAGAAGCGATGCCGGATCAAGGAGTCACGCCTGCTCAGCTGCTACCGTAGTTATCTCGACGGCAAGACCTGCCGGTTCCGCTGAGCCCTCCTGCTCAGCTCGGACGGGCTCTGGAGGTACGATGACGGATGTACATGGCAGTGCGCGGGATGGATACGCCCGCGAAGCGAAAGCCTATGCCCACGGCCGCCCGGACTATCCCGAGGGGCTGCTGGGCTGGCTCGGCGAGGCGCTGGAAATCAGCCACGGCAAGCAAGTGGCCGACCTTGGCGCGGGCACCGGCAAGTTCACCGCTTTGCTGCTGCGCAGCGGAGCGCAGGTCACGGCGATCGAGCCGGTGGCAGCGATGCGCGAGCAATTGAGTGCAGCCTTGCCTGCGGTGAAGGTACTCAACGGCACCGCCCAGGCGATCCCGTTGGCCGCACAAAGCCTGGATGCACTGACCTGCGCGCAGGCCTTCCACTGGTTCGCTGACGAGCGGTCGCTGGGTGAAATCCATCGAGTACTGCGTCCTGGCGGCCACCTCGGGCTGGTCTGGAACGTGCGTGACGAACGGGTCGACTGGGTGGCCGAAGTCACTCGCATCGTCGAACGCTACGAAGGCAGCACGCCGCGCTTCCATACCGGTGAATGGCGCCAGGCGTTCGCAGGGGCTCGCTTCGAGCCCCTGCGTCTGCGTGAGTTCAGCCATCAGCATGTCGGCCCGCCGGAGCAGGTGATCGTTGCGCGTCTTCTCTCTGTGAGCTTCATTGCCGCACTGCCGGACGAGCGGAAGCACTGGGTCGCCGAGCAGCTGCGCGAACTGATTGCCAGCCATCCGGCGCTGAAGGGGCGTACGGAAGTTGCATTCCCCTATCGCACCGAGGCGTACAGCACGCGCGCGCTGGACTGAGTGGGGAATGCGGTAGACTGGTGGCTGGATTTCCCGCCAGTCGCTCTCCCATGCAACCGCTTCGCTATCTCCAGGCTTACCCGCAACAGCTCCAGGATCAGGTACGTCAGCTCATCGAGCAGAACCGCCTCGGCGAGTATCTGGAGCGTCGCTATCCCGGCCGTCATGACGTACAGAGCGACAAGGCGCTGTACGGCTACGCCATGGATCTCAAGCAGCAGTACATGCGCACCGCGCCGGCGGTGGACAAGGTGCTCTACGACAACAAGCTGGACGTCGTGCAGCGAGCCCTGGGCCTGAATACCGCGATCTCTCGGGTACAGGGCGGCAAGCTCAAGGCGAAGAAGGAAATCCGCGTCGCTTCGTTGTTCAAGGACGCTGCGCCCGAGTTCCTGCAGATGATCGTCGTCCACGAGCTGGCGCATCTGAAGGAGCGCGACCACAGCAAGGCCTTCTACCAGCTTTGCGAGCACATGCTGCCGGGCTATCACCAGCTGGAGTTCGATCTGCGCGTCTATCTGACCTGGCGTGATCTGCCCCAGTAGTACGGGCGCGCAACGAGCAGCAATGCGATCAGGCAGAACAGCCAGCCGAGCAGTTTGCGGACGTCCTGGATCTGTTGCCGCGGGAAGCCCCTGACGCGCCGGATGGGGTCGGTCGTCCGGGGTCATTCGCCGCCGCAAGTGTCAGATTAATCAATGATTTGGCGAAATGCCATTATTCTTTGAGAATCCATTCCCCAATGTAAAAGCCCCTCTTGAGAGGGGCTTTCATCTGCCTGTCAGAACAGGTCGATCGGTGCTTCTTCCTCTGCTGGCATACCGCTTCCGGGCGCGCTCCCCGGCGCCAGTTCGCTCATCGACGGCGGCGTGTCCTCGTTCTTGAACAGTTCGAAGTAAGCGCCCGGCGTACCCGGTGCGGCCGCGCGGCCGGTCACCGGGTCGATGCGCAGGCTGATCATGCCGGCGGGTTCGGGCAGCACGTGCGAGGGCTTGTCCTTCAGTGCCGCGCCCATGTAGCGCATCCAGATCGGCAGCGCCACGTTGCCGCCGTATTCGGCGCGGCCGAGGCTTTCCGGCTGGTCGAAGCCGACCCAGACAGTGGTCATGTAATCGGCGTTGAAGCCGGAGAACCAGGTGTCCTTGGAGTCGTTGGTGGTACCGGTCTTGCCAGCCAGGTCATCCCGCTTGAGCGCCAGGGCGCGGCGGCCGGTGCCGCGCTTGATCACGTCCTGCAGCATGCTGGTCATGATGTAGGCGGTACGGGCATCGATGATGCGCTCGGCGGCAGCCGGTTCGATGGTGGTCTTGGCCAGGCTCGGGTCGTCGTTGCCCAGCGCGTTGGTTCCACTGGGCTGCGCCTGGGGCTGGGCTTGTTGGGCCTGCGCCTCGTCATTCGGCACGCGGGGCGGGTTGGCCTGGAAGACAACCTGGCCGTCTCGGCTTTCGATGCGATCGACCACGTAGGGCGAAACCTTGAAGCCGCCGTTGGCGAAGGTGCTCCAGGCGGAGGCGATTTCCAGCGGTGTCAGGGTCGCGGTGCCAAGTGCCATCGACAGGTTCGGCGGCAGCTCGTCCTTGTTGAAGCCGAAGCGGCTGATGTAGGTGCGCGCGCGCTCGACACCCAGTCCCTGGAGAATGCGGATCGAGACCATGTTGCGCGACTTGTAGAGCGCCTCGCGCATCGGGATCGGACCGAGGAAGGTGTTGGTGTCGTTCTTCGGTCGCCAGACCTTGTCCAGGTACTCGTCGTAGAACACCACGGGGGCGTCGTTGATCAGCGAAGCAGCTGTGAAGCCGTTGTCCAGCGCCGCGCTGTAGATGAACGGCTTGAAGCTGGAACCGGGCTGGCGCTTGGCCTGGGTGGCGCGGTTGTAGTTGCTCTGCTCGAAGGAGAAGCCGCCAACCAGGGCCATGATCGCCCCGTCCTGCGGATTCAGCGAGACCAGAGCGCTCTGCGCGGCCGGTACCTGGGTCAGGCGCAGCGTGCCGTTGTCGGCGCGTTGCACGCGAATCACATCGCCGGGCTGGACCACGTCGCTCGGCTGGCGAGGCATCGGGCCCATGCTGTTGTTGCTGAGGTAGGGGCGTGCCCACTTCATGCCGTCCCAGCCGAGCGCTTCTTCCTTGCCGTCGCGGGTCATCACCATGGCGCCGCTCTTTTCCACCTGGATTACGATCGCCGGCTCCAGGCCGCCGAGCGGGCGCTGCTGGGTGATCGCCTGGCGCCAGGCATCACGGGTCTTGCCGGGCAGGCGGGTTTCCGGGCCGCGGTAGCCGTGACGCTGGTCGTACTCCTGCAAGCCATCGCGCAGCGCGTTGTTGGCGTCGTCCTGCAGGTCGCTGCGTACGGTGGTGTAGACGCGGTAGCCCTCGGTATAGGCATCGCCGCCGAAGCGGCCGACCAGTTCGGCACGCGCCATTTCGGCGATGTACGGTGCCGCCAGTTCCGGGCTCTGAACGTGATAGGAGGCGGCGATGGGTTCCTTGACCGCCGCTTCGAAGCGAGGCTGATCGATGAAGCCCAGCTTGAGCATGCGCTCGAGGATCCAGTTGCGGCGTTCCAGGCTGCGTGCGGGGTTGGCCAGCGGGTTGTAGCGCGACGGGGCCTTCGGCAGGCCGGCGATCATCGCCATCTGGGCCAGGCTCAGGTCCTTGATCGACTTGCCGTAGTACACCTGAGCGGCGGCTTCCACGCCGTAGGCGCGGTTGCCCAGATAGATCTTGTTGACGTACAGCTCGAGGATCTCGTCCTTGGTCAGCGAGCGCTCGATCTGCAGTGCAAGCAATATCTCATTGATCTTCCGCGAGAAACTGCGTTCGTTGGTGAGGAAGTAGTTCTTCGCCACCTGCATGGTGATGGTACTGCCACCCGTCTGGATATGCCCTGTCTTCAATAATTGCGCGGCAGCACGCATCAGGCTTTTGACGTCGACGCCATAATGATTGGCGAAATTGTCATCCTCGGCCGAGAGCAGCGCGTGGGTGAAATCCTGGGGGATTTCAGCAAAGCGAATCGGCGTGCGGCGCATCTCGCCAAACTCTGCTATCAATTTGTTATCGCTGCTGTAAACCCGCAACGGCATCTGCAAGCGCACGTTGCGTAGGGCCTCCACGGACGGGAGGTTCGGGCTGAGGTAAAGGTAGGCGCCGCTGAAACTGAGCAGCAATCCACAGATTATGGTGACGCAGGTCCACCACAGAAACTTCAGCAGGCGCATTGGAAGGTCTTGGATTTCCAGAGAAAAGAAAGAGTTAAGCGGATGGCGCAGCAAAAAGGGAAAAGCTGATCACATTATAAGCAGTTTTTTTCCCGGTGAGCCATTTGCGAAGGTGTCAAGTCTGGTATCTAATGTGAAGAAACATAAATCGTCCGTAAGTCTCGGATGCTGATAGGAAATCAGTCGTGCTAGGGCTATTCAATAAGAAAGCGAACACGCTGCTGGGGATAGACATCAGTTCGACTTCGGTCAAACTCCTCGAACTGAGCCGCTCGGGAGGCCGCTACAAGGTAGAGGCCTATGCTGTAGAGCCGCTCCCTCCCAATGCAGTGGTAGAAAAGAACATCGCTGAGCTGGAGGGCGTCGGCCAGGCGTTGTCACGTGTGGTCGCCAAAGCGCGCACCGGCGTGAAGACGGCTGCGGTCGCGGTTGCCGGCTCTGCGGTAATCACCAAGACCATCGAGATGGACGGTGGCCTCTCGGACGACGAGCTGGAAAATCAGCTCAAGATCGAGGCCGACCAGTACATCCCCTATCCCCTCGAAGAAGTCGCGATCGACTTCGAGGTCCAGGGCGTATCCGCGCGGAATGCCGAGCGCGTTGACGTACTCCTCGCCGCTTGTCGGAAGGAAAACGTTGAAGTGCGCGAGGCGGCCCTGGCGCTGTCGGGGCTGACGGCCAAGGTTGTCGACGTCGAGGCGTACGCACTGGAGCGAGCATTCAGTCTGCTCGGCGATCAACTGGGCGGCAATGCCGACGAGCTCACAGTTGCGGTGGTCGACATCGGCGCCACCATGACCACGCTGAGCGTGCTGCACCATGGCCGCACCATCTATACACGCGAGCAGCTGTTCGGCGGGCGTCAGCTCACCGAGGAGATTCAGCGTCGCTACGGTCTGTCCGTGGAAGAAGCCGGTCTTGCCAAGAAGCAGGGCGGTCTTCCGGATGACTACGACAGCGAAGTTCTGCAACCGTTCAAAGATGCTGTCGTTCAGCAGGTGTCCCGTTCGCTGCAGTTCTTCTTCGCGGCAGGCCAGTTCAACGACGTGGACTACATCCTGCTGGCGGGCGGAACGGCCTCCATTCCCGATCTGGACAGGTTGATCCAGCAGAAGATCGGTACTCCGACACTCGTAGCCAACCCCTTCACCGACATGGTGCTCAGTGGAAAGGTCAATGCGGGTGCGCTGGCCAGTGATGCGCCGGCGCTGATGATTGCCTGCGGTCTGGCGATGAGGAGTTTCGACTGATGACTCGCATCAACTTATTGCCGTGGCGGGAACAGCTGCGCGAGGAGCGCAAGCAGCGCTTCCTGGTGACTCTGGGAGCGGTGCTTCTGGCCTCCGGCGCGCTCGTCTTCCTGGGTGACCAGTACTTCAATTCGGCCATCGAGAACCAGAACGCGCGCAACGATTTCCTGCGCAAGGAAATCACCGTGCTCGATGCGCGGATCAAGGAAATCAGTGAGCTGAAAACTCGCCGCCAGCAATTGCTGGAGCGTATGAAGATCATTTCGGACCTGCAGGGCAACCGTCCGATCATTGGGCGGGTGTTCGATCAGTTGGTCCGTACGTTGCCCGATGGCGTCTATTTCACCGACCTGAAAATGACCGGGAAATCCATCGCCATCGCGGGTGCGGCCGAGTCGAACAATCGGGTTTCCAACCTGATGCGCAACCTGGATGCCTCGGAATGGCTCAAGGCGCCGAACCTGACGGAAGTCAAGGCGGTGACCCAGGGGGCGGTGGACCAGGCGAATATCTTCCAGTTGACGGTTCAACAGACCCAGCCCGGGGCGGAAGAGGCGGAGCAGAAGAACGTTGCGCAAGGAGCCAAGAAATGAGTCTGGCCAGTTCCCTCCAGAGCGTGCGCAAGATCGACATCAACGATCTTGACCTGAATAACCTCGGCTCCTGGCCGGCGGCGGTCAAGGTTATTGCCTGCATTCTGCTGATGGCCGTCGTACTCGCGCTTGGCTACAACTTCCACTTGAAGGACCTGCAGGAACAGTTGGATCGGCAACGTTCCGAAGAGGAGACGCTCAAGCAGCAGTTTTCCTCCAAGGCGTTCCAGGCGGCCAATCTGGAAGCCTACAAGACCCAGATGAAGGAAATGGAGGAGTCCTTCGGTGCCTTGCTGCGGCAACTGCCCAGCGATACCGAAGTGCCCGGCCTGCTCGAAGACATTACCCGTACCGGACTGGGGAGCGGGCTCGAGTTCGAGGAGATCAAGCTGCTGCCGGAGGTGACCCAGCAGTTCTACATCGAATTGCCCATCCAGATCAGTGTTGTGGGCGGGTATCACGATCTGGCGACATTCGTCAGCGGCGTGTCCAGCCTTCCGCGGATCGTTACCTTGCATGATTTCGAGATCAAGCCGGCCAGTGCCGACACCACGTCCAGGCTGAAGATGAGCATCCTGGCCAAGACCTATCGCTACAACGACAAGGGCGTGAAGGCTAATGCCCCGAGCACAGGAGCCAAGAAATGAGGGGGCGCCTGATCATTTGTGGATTTTTGCTGCTGAGCTTGAACGGGTGCGGTTCGGGCAGTGATTTCAGCGATCTGCAGGCCTATATGGACGAGGTTCGCGCGCGTCCCAAGGGGGCCATCGAACCACTGCCCAAGTTCCAGCCGTATGAAGCATTCACCTACAGTGCCTCGGCATTGCGCAGCCCCTTCCAGCCACCGGTAAAGATCGATCTGGCGGTGAAGCAGAAGGGTAACAAGGTGGTCAAGCCGGACGAAACCCGGGTCAAGCAGTTCCTGGAAGGCTTCAATATCGAAACCTTCGAGATGGTGGGGACCTTGTCCAGGGACAGCCAGATGTTCGCCCTCGTGAAAGGTGCAGGAGGGGTGCACCGGGTACGGATCGGCGACTACCTGGGGCGCAATGACGGCAAGATCGTTGCGATCAGCGAAGGCAAGATCGACGTGATTGAAATCGTTCCTGATGGTGAGGGTGGCTGGCTGGAGCGTCCGCGCAGCCTGACTCTCAAGGAACGCTCCTAAGGGCGGGGATGAAGATGGATAACAAACAGCAGTCTGCACGACGGATTCAGACGATGAACAAAATGCTTTCCCGCCTGAGCATCTCCTTGCTCGCGGCAGTCTTTGCGCCAGCATTGCTGGCCGCCAATCTGCAGAGCGTCGATGTTTCAGCCTTGCCGGGTGATCGGGTCGAGCTGAAGCTGGGCTTCGACGGTCCGGTGGCGGCGCCGCGTGGCTACACCATCGAGCAGCCGGCGCGTATCGCGCTGGATCTGCCGGGTGTGCAGAACAAGCTGGGCAGCAAGAATCGCGAGCTGGGCGTGGGTAATGCGCGCAGCCTGACGGTGGTTGAAGCAAAAGATCGCACCCGCCTGATCGTCAACCTTGCCACCCTTGTGCCATACACCACTCGGTCGGAAGGTTCGAACCTGTACGTCGTGGTGGGTGGCGCCGGTGCCTCCAGCACGGTTGCATCGGCGGCGCCGGTATCCGCGCCAATCGCCAAGCCGGCACAGTCCAAGTCCTACATTGCGGCGGGCAAGGCAATTCGCAACATCGACTTCCAGCGTGGCGATCAAGGGGAAGGCAATGTCGTGATCGACCTGTCCGATCCGACCGTCAGTCCGGACATTCAGGAGCAGGGCGGCAAGATCCGCCTGGAATTCCCGCGGACCCAATTGCCTGACAACCTGCGCGTACGCCTGGACGTGAAGGACTTCGCCACGCCGGTACAGTTCGTCAACGCTTCCGCGGCGGGCGACAAGGCGAGCATCTCCATCGAGCCGACCGGCCTGTACGACTATCTCGTTTATCAGACTGATAACCGGATGACCGTCAGTATCAAGCCGCTGACTCAGGATGATGCGGAGAAGCGCAAGAAGGATACCTTCGCCTACACCGGCGAGAAGTTGTCGCTGAACTTCCAGGACATCGATGTGCGCTCGGTCCTGCAGTTGATTGCCGACTTCACCGACCTGAACCTGGTGGCTTCAGATACCGTCCAGGGCAATATCACCCTGCGTCTGCAGAACGTGCCGTGGGACCAGGCGCTGGACCTTGTGCTGAAGACCAAGGGTCTGGACAAGCGCAAGGTGGGCAACGTTCTGCTGGTCGCGCCGGCTGAAGAGATCGCAGCGCGTGAGCGCCAGGAGCTCGAGGCCCAGAAGCAGATTTCCGAACTGGCTCCGCTTCGTCGCGAGCTGATTCAGGTGAACTACGCGAAGGCAGCTGACATCGCCAAGCTGTTCCAGTCGGTAACCGGCGTCGGTGCTCCGGGTGCGCCGCAGACTCCGGGCGCGGACAACCGTGGCTCGATCACTGTCGATGATCGCACCAACGCGATCATCGCCTACCAGACCCAGGAACGCCTGGATGAGCTTCGTCGTATCGTCGCGCAATTGGACATCCCGGTTCGCCAGGTGATGATCGAGGCGCGCATCGTCGAAGCCGCCGTCGACTACAGCAAGAGCCTTGGTGTTCGCTGGGGCGGCGCATTCAGCTCCGGCAACTGGGATTTCTATGGTAAGGACGGGGCCCGTACTGTCGATAGCAACGGCAAGTTGTTCCTGCCCGGTACCGATACCATTGGTAACTTTACCGCGAAGGATGGTGTTGCGCCGGTCCCGTTCGTTGACATGGGTGCGGTAAACAGCACCTCGGGTATTGGCATTGGCTTCCTGAGCGATCACGCCATGCTCGACCTGCAGCTTTCCGCCATGGAAAAGAGCGGCAACGGTGAGGTGGTCTCCCAGCCGAAGGTCGTTACCTCCGATAAGGAAACCGCGAAGATCCTGAAGGGTTCGGAGATTCCTTACCAGGAAGCCAGCTCCAGCGGTGCTACCTCGGTGTCCTTCAAGGAGGCCGCCCTGGCCCTGGAAGTGACCCCGCAGATCACCCCGGACAACCGCATCATCATGGAAGTGAAGGTCAATAAGGACGAGCCGGACTACGCCAACGCACTCAATGGCGTACCGCCGATCAAGAAGAACGAGGTGAACGCCAAGGTGCTGGTCAACGATGGCGAGACCATCGTGATCGGCGGTGTGTTCTCCAATACCCAGACCAAGCAGACCGACAAGGTTCCGTTCCTGGGTGACGTTCCGTTCATTGGACGGCTGTTCCGTCGTGATTCGGTAACCGACAGCAAGAGCGAGCTGCTGGTTTTCCTTACCCCGCGGATCATGAATAATCAGGCCTTTGCAGCCGGCCGTTGATCAATGTCGTGTCCAATTTGATTCTGGTAGGCCCGATGGGAGCTGGTAAAAGCACCATCGGGCGTCTTCTCGCCAAAGAGCTTCACCTCGTCTTCAAAGATTCGGATAAAGAGATCGAGCAACGCTGCGGAGCCAACATCCCCTGGATATTCGATGTCGAGGGCGAGGCGGGCTTTCGCGAGCGTGAGCAGGCGATGCTTGCCGAGCTATGTGCCGAAGGTGGCATGGTCATCGCCACCGGCGGCGGTGCGGTGATGCGTGACGCCAATCGCCAGATACTCAAGACCGGCGGGCAGGTGATCTACCTGCACGCCTCGGTCGAGCAGCAGATTTCCCGCACTGCGCGCGACAAGAATCGCCCGCTGCTGCAGAAGCCCAATCCGGACCAGATACTCCGTGACCTCATGCAGGTGCGCGATCCGCTGTATCGCGAAATCGCCGATGTAATCATCGAAACCGACGAGCGGCCGCCACGCCTCGTGGTTCTGGAGATTCTGGAGCGCTTGCGTGAGCTGGAGCGCCATTAACGGCGCTCCAATCTGCGGTATCCTAGTCCCCTTTCTTGCCTGGGGGTTTCATGCGCACACTCAATGTCGATCTGGCCGATCGCAGCTACCCGATCTATATCGGTGAGGGGCTGCTGGATGATCCGCGCTACTTCGAACCGCATATCCGCGGCCGTCAGGTAGCCATCGTCACCAACGAAACTATCGCGCCGCTGTATCTGGATCGACTGCAGAAGACCCTCTCCGGCTATAAGATCACCACAGTGGTGCTGCCCGATGGCGAGGCCTACAAGCAGTGGGAAACCCTGCAGCTGATCTTCGACGAGCTGCTCAAGGCGCGCCACGATCGCAAGACTACCCTGATCGCCCTCGGCGGCGGCGTCATCGGCGACATGACCGGCTTCGCCGCTGCCTGCTACCAGCGCGGCGTGGACTTCATCCAGGTGCCGACCACCCTGCTGTCCCAGGTCGATTCCTCCGTTGGCGGCAAGACCGGCATCAACCACCCGCTGGGCAAGAACATGGTTGGCGCGTTCTACCAGCCCCAGGCCGTAGTCATTGATACCGCCACCCTGCGTACCCTGCCGCAGCGCGAGCTGTCTGCGGGTCTCGCGGAAGTCATCAAGTACGGTTTCATCTGCGACGAGCCGTTCCTGACGTGGCTGGAAACGCACATCGACGATCTGCTGGCACTGGAGCCAGTTGCGCTCACCGAAGCCATCGAGCGCTCCTGTGCCGCCAAGGCTCGCGTCGTCGGCGCTGACGAGAAGGAAACTGGCGTGCGCGCCACCCTCAACCTGGGCCACACCTTCGGCCATGCCATCGAGACCCATATGGGCTATGGCGTCTGGCTGCATGGCGAGGCGGTGGGGGCGGGAACCGTGATGGCACTTGAGATGTCGCATCGGCTGGGATGGCTGACGAGCGCCGAACGCGATCGCGGCATTCGCCTGCTTGCCGCGGCGAAGCTACCGGTCGTTCCGCCGCAGGAAATGAATGCTGAGCATTTTCTTGAGCACATGGCCGTTGACAAGAAAGTGCTCGATGGACGTTTGCGTCTGGTCTTGCTCCAAGGGCTGGGGGCTGCGGTCGTAACCGCCGAATTCCCCCGTGAGATTCTGGAAGAAACGCTGCGCGCTGACTACCAGGCACTGGTTGGTCAGGCAGGAGAACATTGAGGTCCCATGTCCAGTTTGCATGCCGATGAGGCCTTTCTGGCCCACTACCAGTTCAGTCATGACCCGTTCGCACCTCGGGTTCCTGGCTTCAAGTTCTTCCCGGCGCAGCGCAAGCCCGTACTGGGTCAACTGCACCATCTGGCGCGCTACAGCCAACTGCTGCTGGCCGTAACCGGTCCGCTGGGCAGTGGCAAGACGCTACTGCGCCAGGCGCTGGTGGCCAGCACCAACAAGGACGCGGTGTCCAGCGTGGTCATCTCCGGTCGCTCGGTGACCGATGAAGCCACCTTGCTGCGTCAGCTGGCGCAGGGCTTGGGGATTACCCAGACCAGCCTCGAGCCAATCCTGGCCAAGGTCGCGCAACTGGCGATCACCGGGCAGGACGTGTACCTGCTGGTGGATGACGCCGAGCAACTGCGCGACGATGCCCTCGAGGTGCTCCTGCTCCTGGCCGCCGGCAACACCGAGGCGCGCTTGCACGTCTTCCTGTTCGGCGAGCCGGCGCTGCTGTCGCGCCTGGAAGTGCTGTCCGAAGGCGAGGAGCGCTTCCATGCCATCGAGCTGCAGCCGTACAGCGAGGAAGAGACCCGCGAATACCTGGCCCAGCGCCTGGAAGGCGCTGGGCAGGGTATCGAGCTGATTTCCGCCGACCTGCTGGCCGATATCCACGAGCAATCCGGCGGCTGGCCGGGCACAATCAACCAGACCGCCCGCGACGCCATGATCGAGGCGATGCTGGCTGATCGTGGCGGTGTCCGAAAGACAGCTGGCCCCGGCTTCAAACTGCCGAAAAAGCACCTCGCCATCCTCGGTGTAGTCGCCATCGGCGTCGTGGCTGCCTGGTTCATGCAGGGCAAGACCAGCAAGCCGGAAACCGCGAGCAACACCGCGGCGCAAACTTCTTCCCAGCTACCGCTGGGCGGCGCAGCTCCGCAGCCGAGTGCCCAACCCAAGCCGGACGCCCAGGGTGCCGGCCCGTCGTTGGAGTTCGCTGGCTCCAACCAGCCGCTGCCGCTGCCACTGGTGGGCGAGAGCCAGCCGGTGATCCGTGAGCCGATGGCCCAGGCCGGCGGCCAGGAAGATGCCGATGACGGCGCCATGCCGTCCGCCGCCATCCCGCCGACCGTCACGACCAGTGCGCCGCCGGTGACCCCTCTGGCCAATAAGGGTCCGGCTCCGCTGAACCCGGTACCGACCGCGCCGACCCAGTCGCAGCCCGTGGCTCAACCGGTTCCCAAGCCTGCGCCGACGCAGGCCGCAGCTCCGCGCCCTGAGCCGGTCAAGCCCGTCGCTACCGCTCCGGCCAAGCCTGTCCAGGCAGCCAAGCCAGCAGTAGCGGCTAAGCCCGCAACCACCGTTGCCACTGCCAAGCCGGCAGCGGCCAGCAAGCCTGCCGCTAGCGCCGGCAGCGCTGGTGGCAGCAGCTGGTACCAGTCTCAGGCCGGATCGCACTATTCCGTACAGGTGCTGGGCACCGGCTCGGAAGCCAGCGCCAAGGCCTTCATCAGCCAGCAGGGTGGTGGCGACTACCGCTACTTCCGCAAGAACCTGCAAGGCAAGCCGTTCTATGTCGTGACCTACGGCAGCTTCGCCGATCGCGCTGCCGCGCAGGCGGCGATCAAGAAGTTGCCGGCGAAGGTCCAGGCTTCCAAGCCCTGGGCGCGTCCCTTCTCCAGCATCCAGCAGGACATCGCCGGAGCGCACTGAAAGGTCGCACTGTCGCAATAATGAAAAAGCCGAGCCCCATTGCCTGGGGCTCGGCTTTTTTATTGGGTTGTTTCTTTTGCTGCATTCTTATAAAAATGCGACATCGGCTGTCGGCAGTGCGTCAAAAAAATAAGTGACGCCAGTCGCGCCGTGTGTACAATGACCTCCCTTTGCCTATCGGAAACTTGCCGCTTGAGCGAGTAGACAGGCAAAGCGCTTGATAGAGGGTCTGCTGACGTTTCGTCATGGCCAGGACCGGCACCGCCGCCACGTTGGGTAAGACGTGGCAACTGACGCGGATCGGTCATTCCAGGTGAACCAGGGGCTTGAACGGCGCTGCACGTCAGATGCGGCCCGTGCCTTTGGGGTGCGCGGGAAACAAGCCAGCAAAGGCGAAACAGGGCGATGGCGAAACGTCAGCAGACCCTGGAAATTAAAAAAGTTTTGCCGGTGAGAGTTCCCTATGAAAGCAGGTCTGTACCATCCTGAGACGTTCAAGGATAACTGCGGATTCGGTCTGATCGCCCATATGACGGGCGAGGCAAGCCACGAACTTCTGCAAACCGCCATCGAAGCACTGACCTGCATGACCCACCGAGGTGGGATCAACGCGGACGGGAAAACCGGGGACGGCTGTGGGCTGCTGATCCAGAAGCCCGACCAGTTCCTGCGCGCCGTGGCCAAGGAAACCTTTGCGACCGAGCTGCCCGGCCAGTACGCCGTGGGCATGGTCTTCTTCAACCAGGACCCGGTGAAGGCCGAGGCCGCCCGCGCGAACATGAATCGCGAGATCGAGCGTGCCGGCCTGAAACTGGTTGGTTGGCGCAAGGTGCCGATCGACACCAGCGTCCTGGGGCGCCTCGCCCTGGAGCGCCTGCCGCAGATCGAGCAGGTGTTCATCGGCGGCGAAGGCCTGTCCGACCAGGAATTCGCGGTCAAGCTGTTCAGCTCCCGTCGCCGCTCCTCCGTGGCCAACGCCGAGGACGCCGACCACTACGTCTGCAGCTTCTCGCACAAGACCATCATCTATAAGGGCCTGATGATGCCGGCGGACCTCGCCGCCTTCTATCCGGACCTTTCCGACGAGCGCCTGAAGACCGCCATCTGCGTCTTCCACCAGCGCTTCTCGACCAATACCCTGCCGAAGTGGCCGCTGGCCCAGCCGTTCCGCCTGCTGGCGCACAACGGCGAGATCAACACCATCACCGGCAACCGCAACTGGGCCCAGGCCCGTCGCGCCAAGTTCACCAACGAGTGGATGCCGGACCTGGACGAGCTGGGCCCGCTGGTCAACCGCGTGGGTTCGGATTCCTCCAGCATGGACAACATGCTCGAGCTGATGGTCACCGGCGGCATGGACATGTTCCGCGGCCTGCGCATGATCATTCCGCCGGCCTGGCAGAACGTCGAGACCATGGACGCCGATCTGCGCGCGTTCTACGAATTCAACTCGCTGCACATGGAGCCGTGGGACGGCCCCGCCGGCGTCGTGCTGACCGATGGCCGCTACGCCGTTTGCCTGCTCGACCGCAACGGCCTGCGCCCCTCGCGCTGGGTCACCACCCGGAACGGCTACATCACCCTCGCCTCGGAAATTGGCGTGTGGGACTACAAGCCCGAGGACGTAATCGCCAAGGGCCGCGTCGGCCCGGGCCAGATCCTCGCGGTGGACACCGAGACCGGCCAGCTGCTGCAGACCGAGGATATCGACAACCGCCTCAAGTCGCGCCACCCGTACAAGCAGTGGCTGCGCCAGAGCGCGCTGCGCATCCAGGCCACCCTGGACGATGACCAGGGCGTTGCCAGCTACGACGGCGACCAGCTCAAGCAGTACATGAAGATGTTCCAGGTCACCTTCGAGGAGCGTGACCAGGTGCTGCGCCCGCTCGGCGAGCAGGGCCAGGAAGCGGTCGGCTCGATGGGCGACGACACCCCGATGGCGGTGCTGTCCAAGCGTATCCGCTCGCCTTATGACTACTTCCGCCAGGTCTTCGCGCAGGTGACCAACCCGCCGATCGACCCGCTGCGCGAAGCGATCGTGATGTCCCTGGAAACCTGTCTGGGCATCGAGCAGAACATCTTCGAAGAGTCCCCGCACCACGCCAACCAGGCGATCCTGACCAGCCCGGTGATTTCCCCGGCCAAGTGGCGGACCCTGATGAACCTGGAGCGTCCGGGCTTCGACCGTCACCACATCGAACTGAACTACGACGAGTCCGTCGGCCTCGAAGCGGCCGTGCGCAACATCGCCGACCAGGCCGAGGAAGCCGTGCGCGCCGGCAAGGTGCTGCTGGTGCTCTCCGACCGTCACATCGCCCCCGGCAAGCTGCCGGTGCACGCGGCCCTGGCCGTCGGCGCCGTGCACCACCGCCTGGTGCAGACCGGCCTGCGCTGCAACTCCAACATCCTGGTGGAAACCGCCACCGCCCGTGACCCGCACCACTTCGCGGTGCTGGTGGGCTTCGGTGCGTCCGCGGTCTACCCGTTCCTCGCCTACGAGGTGCTGGCTGACCTGATCCGCACTGGCGAGGTGCTGGGCGACCTCTACGAGGTCTTCAAGTACTACCGCAAGGGTATCTCCAAGGGGATGCTGAAGATCCTCTCGAAGATGGGCATCTCCACCATCGCCTCCTACCGTGGCGCCCAGCTGTTCGAAGCCATCGGCCTGTCCGACGAAGTCACCGGCCTGTGCTTCCCGGGTACCCCGAGCCGCATCCAGGGCGCGCGCTTCATCGACATCGAGAACGAGCAGAAGCTGCTGGCTGGTGAAGCCTGGAACAGCCGCAAGGCGATCCAGCAGGGCGGCTTGCTGAAGTTTGTCTATGGCGGCGAATACCACGCCTACAACCCGGACGTGGTGAACACCCTGCAGGCCGCCGTGCAGCAGGGCGACTACGCCAGGTTCAAGGAATACACCGCGCTGGTGGACAGCCGTCCGGTGTCCATGATCCGCGACCTGCTCAAGGTGAAGACCTCCCAGCAGCCGCTGAGCCTCGATGAGATCGAGCCGCTGGAATCCATCTTCAAGCGCTTCGACGCCGCTGGTATCTCCCTCGGCGCGCTGTCGCCGGAGGCCCACGAAGCCCTGGCCGAGGCGATGAACCGCCTGGGCGGTCGCTCCAACTCCGGTGAGGGCGGCGAAGACCCGGCGCGCTACGGCACGCTGAAAAGCTCCAAGATCAAGCAGGTGGCCACCGGCCGCTTCGGTGTGACCCCGGAATACCTGGTCAACGCCGAAGTCCTGCAGATCAAGGTGGCCCAGGGCGCCAAGCCCGGCGAGGGCGGCCAGCTGCCCGGCGGCAAGGTCAATGGCCTGATCGCCCGCCTGCGCTATGCCGTGCCTGGCGTGACCCTGATCTCGCCGCCGCCGCACCACGACATCTACTCCATCGAAGACCTCGCCCAGCTGATCTTCGACCTCAAGCAGGTCAACCCGCAGGCGCTGGTGTCGGTGAAGCTGGTATCCGAGCCCGGTGTTGGCACCATCGCCGCCGGCGTGGCCAAGGCCTACGCCGACCTGATCACCATCTCCGGCTATGACGGCGGTACCGGCGCTTCGCCGATCACCTCCATCAAGTACGCCGGCAGCCCGTGGGAGCTGGGCCTCGCCGAGGCGCACCAGACCCTGCGCGGCAACGACCTGCGCGGCAAGGTTCGCGTGCAGACCGACGGCGGCCTGAAGACCGGCCTGGACGTCATCAAGGCCGCCATCCTCGGCGCCGAGAGCTTCGGCTTCGGCACCGCGCCGATGATCGCCCTGGGCTGCAAGTACCTGCGCATCTGCCACCTGAACAACTGCGCCACCGGCGTCGCCACCCAGAACGACAAGCTGCGCAAGGACCACTTCATCGGCACCGTGGACATGGTGGTGAACTTCTTCACCTTCATCGCCAGCGAGACCCGTGAGTGGCTGGCCAAGCTCGGCGTGCGCAGCCTGGAAGAACTGATCGGCCGCACCGACCTGCTGGAAATCCTGCCGGGCGAGACGCCCAAGCAGGGCAACCTCGACCTCACGCCGCTGCTGGGCAGCGACCTGATCCCGGCCGAGAAGCCGCAGTTCTGCGAAGTCGAGAAGAACCCGCCGTTCGACCAGGGGCTGCTGGCCGAGAAGATGGTCGACCTGGCCCGTGCCGCCATCGAAGGCGCCAAGGGCGGCGAGTACGAACTGGACATCTGCAACTGCGACCGTTCCATCGGCGCGCGGATTTCCGGCGAGATCGCCAAGGTCCACGGCAACCAGGGCATGGCCAAGTCGCCGATCACCTTCCGCTTCAAGGGCACCGCGGGACAGAGCTTCGGCGTGTGGAACGCCGGTGGCCTGCACCTGTACCTGGAAGGCGACGCCAACGACTATGTGGGCAAGGGCATGACCGGCGGCAAGCTGGTCGTCACCCCGCCCAAGGGCAGCCCGTTCAAGTCGCAGGAATCGGCCATCGTCGGCAACACCTGCCTGTACGGCGCCACCGGCGGCAAGCTGTTCGCCGCCGGCACCGCGGGCGAGCGTTTCGGCGTGCGCAACTCCGGCGCCCACGCCGTGGTTGAAGGCACCGGTGACCACTGCTGCGAATACATGACCGGCGGCTTCATCTGCGTACTGGGCAAGACCGGCTACAACTTCGGCTCCGGCATGACCGGTGGCTTCGCTTATGTCCTCGACATGGACAACACCTTCGTCGACCGCGTGAACCATGAGCTGGTGGAAATCCAGCGCATCAGCGGTGAAGCGATGGAGGCCTACCGCAGCCACCTGCGCAAGGTCCTGGTCGAGTACGTGGCGGAAACCGCGAGTGAATGGGGCGCACATCTGCTGGAGAACCTCGACGATTACCTGCGTCGGTTCTGGCTGGTGAAACCGAAGGCCGCAAGCCTCGGCTCCCTGCTGACCAGCACCCGTGCCAACCCGCAATAAGCGCTCGAAGTCTGAAGAGGTCTTGAAATGTCTGAACGTCTGAATAACGACTTCCAGTTCATCGAAGTCGGGCGCAAGGATCCGAAGAAGAAACTGCTGCGCCAGCGCAAGCGCGAGTTCGTGGAAATCTACGACTTGTTCAAGCCGGCGCAGGCCGCTGACCAGGCGCATCGCTGCCTGGGCTGCGGCAACCCGTATTGCGAGTGGAAGTGCCCGGTGCACAACTTCATCCCCAACTGGTTGAAGCTGGTCTCCGAAGGCAACATCCTCGCCGCCGCCGAGCTGTCCCACCAGACCAACACCCTGCCGGAAGTCTGCGGCCGGGTGTGCCCGCAAGACCGTCTCTGTGAGGGCGCCTGCACCCTGAACGACGGCTTCGGCGCGGTCACCATCGGCTCGGTGGAGAAGTACATCACCGACACCGCCTTCGCCATGGGCTGGCGCCCGGACATGTCCAAGGTCAAGCCCACCGGCAAGCGCGTTGCCGTGATCGGTGCCGGCCCGGCGGGCCTGGGCTGCGCCGACGTGCTGGTGCGCAACGGCGTGACCCCGGTGGTGTTCGACAAGAACCCGGAAATCGGCGGTCTGCTGACCTTCGGCATCCCCGAGTTCAAGCTGGAGAAGCAGGTGCTGTCGCGCCGTCGTGAAGTCTTCACCGGCATGGGTATCGAGTTCCGCCTGAACACCGAGATCGGCAAGGACGTCACCCTGTCGCAGCTGCTCGATGAGTACGATGCCGTGTTCATGGGCATGGGCACCTACACCTACATGAAAGGCGGCTTCCCCGGCGAAGACCTGCCCGGCGTGCACGATGCGCTGGACTTCCTGATTGCCAACGTGAACCGCAACCTGGGCTTCGAGAAGTCGCCGGAAGACTTCGTCGACATGAAGGGCAAGCGCGTCGTGGTGCTGGGCGGTGGTGACACCGCGATGGACTGCAACCGCACGTCCATCCGCCAGGGCGCCAAGAGCGTGACCTGCGCCTACCGCCGTGACGAAGAGAACATGCCCGGCTCGCGCAAAGAGGTGAAGAACGCCAAGGAAGAAGGCGTGAAATTCCTCTTCAACCGCCAGCCCATCGCCATCGTCGGAGAGGACAAGGTGGAAGGCGTGAAGGTGGTCGAGACCCGTCTCGGCGAGCCGGACGCCCGTGGCCGTCGGAGCCCCGAGCCGATCCCGGGCTCCGAGGAGATCATCCCGGCCGAAGCCGTGCTGATCGCCTTCGGCTTCCGCCCGAGCCCGGCGCCGTGGTTCGACCAGCACCAGGTGGAAATCGACAGCCAGGGTCGCGTCATCGCCCCGGCCGCCGCGCAGTTCAAGCACCAGACCAGCAACCCGAAGATCTTCGCCGGTGGCGACATGGTCCGGGGTTCCGACCTGGTGGTGACGGCGATCTTCGAAGGCCGCACGGCCGCCGAAGGCATCCTCGACTACCTCGGCGTCTGAGTGCGCCCCCGGTAGGGCGAATAAGGCGGAACGCCTTATCCACCGCGGCGGATAACGCCTCTGGCGTTATGCGCCCTACCAGGCTGACGCAGCGACAAACTGTCGCGATGGACGAAAGGCACGGCACCCGCCGTGCCTTTTCTTTTGGGCTTTGCGAAAATACCCGCACTTTTTTGCCGGATGCCGTTATGACTGCCTTGAAGAACGATCGCTTCCTCCGCGCCCTGCTCAAGCAGCCCGTCGATGTCACCCCTGTCTGGATGATGCGCCAGGCCGGCCGCTACCTGCCGGAATACCGCGCCACCCGCGCCAAGGCCGGTGACTTCATGAGCCTGTGCATGAACCCGCAGATGGCCTGCGAAGTGACCCTGCAGCCGCTGGACCGCTACCCGCAGCTGGACGCGGCGATCCTCTTCTCCGACATCCTCACCATCCCCGACGCCATGGGCCAGGGCCTGTTCTTCGAGACCGGCGAAGGCCCGCGTTTCAAGAAGGTCGTGAGCACCCAGGCCGACATCGACGCCTTGCCGATCCCCGATCCGGAGAAGGACCTGGGCTACGTGATGGATGCCGTGCGCACCATCCGCCGCGAGCTGAACGGCCGCGTGCCGCTGATCGGCTTCTCCGGCAGTCCCTGGACCCTGGCCACCTACATGGTCGAAGGCGGCTCCAGCCGCGACTTCCGCAAGTCCAAGGCGATGCTTTACGACAACCCGCAGGCCATGCATGCGCTGCTCGACAAGCTGGCGCAGTCGGTCACCAACTACCTGAATGGCCAGATCCTGGCCGGCGCGCAGGCGGTGCAGATTTTCGACTCGTGGGGCGGCAGCCTTTCGGCGGCGGCGTACCAGGAGTTCTCCCTGGCCTACATGCAGAAGATCGTCAACGGCCTGATCCGCGAACACGAAGGGCGCCGCGTGCCGGTAATCCTCTTCACCAAGGGCGGCGGCCTGTGGCTGGAATCCATGGCCAATACCGGTGCCGAAGCCCTGGGCCTGGACTGGACCTGCGACATCGGCAGCGCCCGCGCCCGCGTCGGCGACAAGGTTGCCCTGCAGGGCAACATGGACCCGGCAGTGCTCTACGCCAAGCCGGAAGCCATCCGCGCCGAAGTGGCACGCATCCTCGGTGCCTTCGGTAACGGCAATGGTCATGTGTTCAACCTTGGCCATGGCATCACTCCGGAGGTCGACCCGGCCCATGCCGGCGCCTTCTTCGAGGCGGTGCACGAGCTGTCGGCGCAGTACCACTGAGCCTGACGCCGAACTGAAAAAGCCCCGCGGATGCGGGGCTTTTTCTTTTCCAGGAAGGGTTCGCGAGCAAGCTCGCTCCTACAAGGAGCAACAGAGTTTCCCTGTAGGAGCGAGCTTGCTCGCGAACCGACCTTGCGCCGGACCTGCCTGCCAATCACGGACAATGTCTGCTCCTACGAAAGCCGATCCGAGCGTAGGAGCGGACTCCGTCCGCGATAAGCGTAAACAGCATGGGGCTTCCCCGGCCATAAAAAAGCCCCGCTTCACAGCGGGGCTTTTTCGTTCCCTCTTGGAGCCTCAAGCCCCATCAGGGTGCATCACGCAGCATCGCCCACCAGGCCAGCGGCACGCTGTACCTTGCGGCGGTTGGACACCAGCAGGCCCGAGCAGACCACCACGATGGTCAGCAGGGTAGTGGCAACCACTTCCATGCGGTGATCCGGCTGGATCAGCATGATGACCAGGGCGCCGACGATGAACAGGATCACCGCCCAGGTCAGCCAGGGGAACAGCCACATCTTCAGCTTGAGCTGATGCCCTTGAGCGAGCAGCTTCTTGCGCATGCGCAGCTGCGACAGGGCGATCACCAGGTACACCAGCAGGGCGATGGCGCCCGAGCTGGCCAGCAGGAAGTTGAATACTTCGGCCGGGGCCAGGTAGTTGGCAAAGGTGCAGAGGAAGGCCATGGCGGTGGACAGCAGCACGGCGTACACCGGGGTGCGGCTGACGCTGGTCACCTGGGCGATCTTCGGTGCGTCGCCGCGCTTGCTCAGGGAGTACATCATGCGCGAGGCGGTGTAGAGCGCCGAGTTCAGGCAACTGGTTACCGAGACCAGCACGATGATGTCGACGATCAGCTTGGCGTACGGAATGTGCAGGTGTTCCAGCACGGTCTGGTAGGAGCCCATGCTCACCAGGCGCGGGTCGTTCCACGGCACCAGACAGACCACGATCAGGATCGACAGCAGGTAGAACAGCGCGATACGCCAGATCACTGAGTTGGTGGCGCGGGTGATCTGCTGCGCCGGGTCCTTGGACTCGGTGGCGGCGATGGTGACGATTTCCGACCCCATGAAGGAGAACATGGTGGTCAGCAGCGCGGCGAGCACGGCGCCCCAGCCCTTGGGCAGGAAGCCTTCGCTGGTCAGGTGGCCGATACCGGAGACCTCGCTGTTGGGCGAAAAGCCGAAGATGGCCGCGCAGCCCAGCACCAGGAAGGCGATGATCGAGACGACCTTGATCAGTGCCAGCCAGAACTCGAATTCACCGTAGTTCTTCACGCTGAACAGGTTGGTCACGGTCAGCGCGGAGGTGATCACGAAGGCCAGGATCCAGATCGGCGCTCCGGGGAACCAGGCGTGAATGATCGCGGCGGCGGCGTTGGCTTCCAGCGGGATCACCAGGACCCAGAACCACCAGTACAGCCAGCCGATGGTGAAGCCGGCCCAGTGGCCGATGGCGCGGTCGGCATAGGTGGAGAAGGAGCCGCTGTCCGGCTGCGCGACGGCCATTTCGGCCAGCATGCGCATCACCAGGACCACCAGCAGGCCGGCGACCAGATAGGAAATCATGACGGCCGGGCCGGCTTCGGCGATGGCGTGGCCGGAGCCTACGAACAGGCCTGCGCCAATGGCACCGGCGATCGAAAGCATCGTGACGTGACGATTTTTCAGGCCCTGGGATAGGCCGGAAGAAGGAGTACTGCTCATGCTTTACCTACAACTACAGGAGGGAATTGCGTACTGCGGGAGCCGAGGTCCGTTTCAGGATTCCAACAAGTCGTGCGTTTTTCTTGACGCAAGGATCGCGCCATATTTTGTTACGACTTTAGTCGTAGAGTGGGAAGAAGCGCTACGTAGCCCGGATGAAGGGCGTCGTGGGGAGGCAAAAACTTATCCTTGTACGACCGTGCATGGTCGTAATTGGATAAGTTTTGCAAGATGTGTGTAGAAACTACCCGTGTCTGGCGAGTGCGGGTAGATCGCGAGGTAACACTGCGAGGCGTGCCAGATGCAGCGCCACCAGCAGCGCAATCACCAGCAGGCCGGCGATGAACAGCCCCACGCCATTCCAGCCGTAGTGATGCCAGAACACCCCGCCCACGGTGCCGGCAATGCTTGAGCCCACGTAGTAGCTGAACAGATACAGTGACGAGGCCTGGCCCTTGGCTTTCAGGGCGCGGCGGCCGATCCAGCTGCTGGCCACCGAGTGCGCGCCGAAGAAGCCGAAGGTGAAGACCAGCATGCCGACCAGCACCAGGGCCAGCGGTTGCAGCAGGGTGATCAGCAAGCCGCCGAGCATCAGCGCGATCATCGCCCAGAGCACCTTGCGCCGACCCAGGCGGTCAGCCAGGGAGCCGACCCAGGCGGAGCTGTAGATGCCTGACAGATAGACCACCGAAAGCACGCCGACCACTGCCTGGCTCAGGTGGTACGGATCGGCCAGCAGGCGGTAGCCGATGTAGTTGAACAGGGTGACGAAGGCGCCCATCAGCAGGAAGGCTTCGAGGAACAGCCAGGGCAGGCCGGCATCGCGGAAGTGCCCGCGGAAGCCCTCGGCCAGCTGGCGCGGCTTGAGTGGTGCGGGGCGGAAGTTCTTCGACTCGGGCAGGATGCGCCAGAACAGCAGCGCGGCGGCCAGGGCGATCACGCCCAGGGTGGCCAGCGCCACGTGCCAGTTCACGTAGTCCACCAGCACGCCGCTGATCAGCCGGCCGCTCATGCCGCCGATTGCATTGCCGCCGATGTACAGCCCCATGGACAGGCCGATGTGCTGTGGATGGATTTCCTCGGAGAGGTAGGTCATGCCCACCGCCGCCAGGCCGCTCAGCGACAGGCCGAGCAGCGCGCGCATCAGCAGGACGCCGTGCCAGGTCGGCATCATCGCGCTGCCCAGAGTGAACAGGGCGGCGAGGATCAGCGAGGCGACCATGATCGACTTGCGCCCGATGGCGTCGGAGATCGGCCCGGTGACCAGCAGGCCGAAGGCCATGGTGATGGTGGAAATAGAGAGCACCAGGCTGCTCTGCGCCGCAGTGAGGTCGAAGGCCTTGGACAGCACCGGCATCATCGGCTGCACGCAGTAGAGCAGGGCGAAGGTGGCGAAGCCGCCGGAAAACAGCGCAAGCGACGTGCGCATGAAGGCCGGGGTGCCTTTCTCGATGTAGCTTTCGATCTCTTCGACGGCGCTGACGACGCTGGCATTCGCCTGGCGCGCGGCGTTCAGTAATTCGGGTTCGACATGCTCGGACGCCCGTAACGCAGATTGACTCACAACTCACCTCGATTCGGCTCGCGCAGGGGCGGCAAAAGGCCCGTGCGGCGGGGATGGCAGAAGTTCTTGGAGTTGTTATTGGGCTGGTACTGGCAAGGATAAGGAGCTGTTTTTATTATTTCCAATATATTAATCGACCTGTTTGATATGTATTTCGACTCAATGGTGGCGACATGGAACTGAGGCATCTGCGTTACTTCATTGCCGTGGCCGAAGAGCTGCACTTCGGCCGGGCCGCCGAGCAACTGGGCATCTCGCAACCGCCGTTGAGCCAGCAGATCCAGGCACTGGAAGAGGAGATCGGCGCGCGCCTGCTGGAGCGCACCAACCGACGGGTGACGCTGACCGAGGCGGGGCAGTTGTTCCTTGCAGAGGCGCGGCAGGTGCTGCAGCAGGTCGATCGTGCGGTGTTGCTGGCGCGCCGTGCGCACCAGGGGGAACTGGGGGAACTGAAGATCGGCTTTACCGCCTCCGCGCCCTTCACCTCGACCATTCCGCGCAGCATCCTGGCGTTCCGCCAGGCCTACCCGGACGTCCACCTGGACCTTCAGGAACTGAGCAGCGGCCAGGCCGTGCAGGCGCTGCTGGAAGAGCGGGTGCAGGTCGGCCTGATCCGCCCCATCGCGCTGCCGGACACCCTGGAGGCCGTGGAACTGTTCAGCGAGCCGCTGGTGGCGGTACTGCGCGCCGACCACCCGTTGGCTGAGTCCAATCCGGATGGCCTGGAGATCGCCGCGCTGGCGGACGAACCCTTCGTGTTCTTCCCCCGCAGCTATGGCACCGGCCTGTATGACCAGCTGATCGCACTGTCGCGGCAGGCCGGATTCAGTCCGCGCATCGCCCAGGAGGCCGGCGAAGCGATGACCATCATTGGCCTGGTTGCCGCCGGACTGGGTGTCACCATGCTACCGGCGTCGTTCCGCCGCACGCGGGTGGACGGTGTGGTCTATCGCACGTTGCTCGATCCGGGGGCGACCAGCTCGGTCTGGCTGGTGCGTCGGCGTGACGAACGCTCGCCGTTGGCGCAGTCCTTCATCGACCTGCTGACCCGTGAGGTGGCCGCCTTGCGCGCGGGAGGCTGAACCGTTCGACGGAGGGCTCGCCGTTGTCATGGGCATTGCATAGAATCCGGAGCACTTGAACGGATTACGGAGGCAGGCTCATGCGGCGCGTGGTGTTCAATCAGAAGGGCGGAGTGGGCAAGTCGAGCATTGCCTGCAACCTGGCGGCGGTCAGCGCGGCGGAGGGCTATCGCACGCTGCTGGTGGACCTGGACTCCCAGGCCAACTCGACGCACTACCTCACCGGGCTGACCGGCGAGGACCTGCCGGTGGGGATCGCCGATTTCTTCAAGCAGACCCTCTCGTCCGGCCCCTTCAGCCGCAAGGGCAAGGTCGACATCTACGAGACCCCGTTCGATAACCTGCATGTGGTCACCGCGAGCCCCGAGCTGGCCGACCTGCAGCCCAAGCTCGAGCAGAAGCACAAGATCAACAAGCTGCGCAAACTGCTGGACGAGCTGGCCGAAGACTACGACCGGATCTACCTGGATACTCCGCCGGCGCTGAATTTCTATACCGTCTCGGCCCTGATCGCCGCCGATCGCTGCCTGATCCCCTTCGACTGCGACAGCTTCTCTCGCCAGGCGCTCTACGGGCTGCTGCAGGAGATCGAGGAGTTGAAGGAAGATCACAACGAGGCCCTGGAAGTCGAAGGCATCGTGGTCAACCAGTTCCAGCCGCGTGCGACCCTGCCGCAGCAACTGCTGGATGAACTGGTGGCGGAGGAACTGCCGGTGCTGCCGGTGTACCTGATGAGCTCGGTGAAGATGCGCGAGTCGCACCAGGCGTGCACCCCGCTGATCTTCCTCGAACCCCGGCACAAGTTGACGCAGCAGTTCGTCGAACTGCACAACCTGCTGGAAGCCTGATTTCCAGATGATCGAGTGGCGCTCCCGGCCCCGGGAGCGCGCTCAGCGCCGCCTCATTGCGAGATGAGAATGTCGCAAGGCGGCCGGCGCAGGAAGTAACGGGTCGAGCTGCCAAGCATGGCCTGCTCGATGGCGCCGCGGCTGCGGCTGCCGAGCACCAGCAGGTCAGGCGTCCATTCCCCCAGGGCTGTCTCCAGCGCCTGCTGGAAGTTTCCCTGTTGCACCGCGCAGAGCAGTTGCGGCCCTTCGGTCGGCAGTTGCGCGCGTTCGTCCTGCAGCGTCTGGCGCAGCAGCCCACGCTGGGTCTCCAGATGCTCGTCGGCGCGTTCGGCCTTGCCGGGCTGGTAGGCGTTGAGCGCCAGCAGCTCAGCGCTGGTCGGCAACAGGCGATAGCCCGCTCGCCAGGCCTGGCAGGAGCTCAATGACAGATCCAGCCCGGCCAGCGCCCGTGCATAGGGCTTGGCGGATTCCTCCACCGCCAGCAGGATCGGCGCGCGGCAATGGCGGGCGATACGCTCCAGGGTGGTGCCGTCGAAGCGCTCGAGCAGTTGCTGGTGATGCGCGCCGATCAGCAAAAGGTCGGCCTTGAGCTCCTGCGCCGCCTGGGTGACGGTTGGCGCGGCGCGACCCTGGCGGATCAGCAGCTGATAGTCGTCGATGGCGTTGGCCGCAGCGGCGTCACGCAGCGCGACCTCGGCGGCCTCGCGGACGGTATCCATCATGCGGTCGGGAAAGAACTCCTCGATCACATGCAGCAAGGTGACGCTGGCGCCATGCTGGCGGGCCAGCTGGGCGGCGCGGCGCACCGCAATATCCGCTTCAACGCTGAGGTCATGGGCGACGAGCAGGTTCCTGTACATGGTGGCATCCCTCTGTGGCGCTTCCACTGTCGCGCCACGTAGGAAATTTCACCTTGATGCAGGGCAATGGCCCGGATTCAGCGGCTGCGCAGCTGATAGACGGCGTGGCTCTCGGCGACGACGGTGCCTTCCGCATCCTTGAGCTGCAGGTCGAGGATGAAGTCCGACTTGCCGGTTTCGGTCGCTTCTTCACCGATGCGCTGGATCTCCTCCTCGCTGAGCCAGGCGTCGACAGTGACGTCGCTGGCAGCGGGGCGCAGGAAGCGCAGGCCGGCTTCCTTGACGATCGGATAGAAGCGCCGGCTGTCGAAGCTGGTCAGCATCAGGATGCCGCCGGGCAGCTCGGCCACGGTGAACAGGGCGCCGGCATACATGTTGTGGATGTGGTTCTCGTTGCCCTTGAGCGGCATGCGCAAGCGCACGTGGCCCGGTTCCAGCACCTCGGCCTTGAGGCCCGTGCGCTTGACGAAGGCGATGTGTTCTTCGGTGAGTTGGCGGATGAATTCTTCGGGGTAGGGCATGGGCGCGCTCCGGTTCGCCTGTTTGTTGTCTGCCCAAGACTAGCTGCGCCGCGCGGTCTGGCAATGACCGCGCGGATTGACCGGAACGCTCAGCGAGCAGGGGCGTTCAGATGCCGTTGCGGGACAGCCAGTCCATCAACTGCGGCAGCGGCATGGCGCCGCTCTGGCGCGCCACTTCCTGGCCGTTGCGCAGCAGGATCAGGCTGGGAATCGAACGAATCCCCAGGCGGGTGGAAAGGTTCGGGTTGGCGTCGCTATCGAGCTTGGCCAGGCGCACTTTGCCCGGGAGCCGCGCGGCGGCCTGCTCGAACACCGGTGCAAAGGCCTTGCAGGGGCCGCACCAGTCGGCCCAGACGTCCACCAGCAGCGGCAGGTCGCCCTTGGCCTGGGCGGCGAAGCTGGCTTCGTTCAGCTCGAAGGGACTGCCGACGATGACCGCCGACTGGCAGCGGCCGCAGCGCGGCGCATCGCCCAGGCGTTCGGCGGGTACGCGGTTGAGACCGTTGCAGTGCGGGCAGGGGATGATCAGGGATTCGGACATGGTAGGGCTCCTCCGGTTATGGGGAGCTAGATGGAGGCAGGGGAGAAGAATATCAATGGAAGGGCTGGAGGGGCTGGCTGTGGGACTTTCTCGCCGGGTCGCTCTGTATCAAGTTCCTAGTAATTAAAAGATATAGATAAGTTCCGCTTTCTGTAGATCTTATTTTCTGGGAAGTGGGGTGGGTTTTGGCAAAACAATTTCTTGGCGTGTGCCACCGTGCCCAAACAAATTCTACCGTCTGGACACGGTGGCAATGTGTTTCAAATTTCTAGCTGGTTAGTTGGCGTAGTAGTTTTCATAGCCCGAGTAGTCGTGGCAGTCGCCCCAGATATCGTAGTAGTCGCAGGCAAATACCTGGCTTGAGATCAGTAGTCCGGAGCAGATTAGGGCATAAGCTATTTTTTTCATTTTAAACTCCTGGAAGTATTTTGGGTCCCCATCAGTAGTCTTGATGGTGGATTCAGTTTATTGAGCTTTGGACTCCAGGAAATAGGAGCTTTCCGTGGGCTGATGTTGAACTCTATTTGAAGAAAATAAGAATATTCTCCGATTACAATGATGTGTTTACTTTTCCTACTCAGCGCACAGACTCTGTTCTTCCAGTTTCATACGGCGGATTGCGCGAAGCGTAATCCGCCGAGTGGAGTGAAGCGCTATCCGCGCCGATCCCGCTGCTCATGATCCGCCCGGTACAGCGAGTGCGCGTCAGAGGCCAGCAGCAACAGCGAGCGGCTGATTTGCAGGACGTTGCGGGCGGGGTAGGCGTCGAGTTCGACGAAGGTCAGGGTGCCCAGCAGTTCGATGACCGCGCTCAGACGGTCTTCGGCGGCGTTGTACAGCTCATCGCAGGGCGCGTCGGTGCGCAGGTAGAGCGTGGCGTAGCGGGGATTGGCGTTGGCTTGCGAATCTGCTCCCAAGGGGGCGAACCGCTCTGCTTCGGGGCGTTCAGTTAATTGGGGGGCGTGACGTACTATTGGCGTTAGCCATATTCAGCTCCTTTTAAGCTGCTTGTGGTTAGCGGGCCTTCGGTGTTGGTAGCACCGGGGGCTCGCGTCTTTTGGGTATCGCTACAACTCCTGGTTGATCCGCGCCGTTCGGCACTTCTGGATCATGTTCGTCCAATACGCTCAGTTGAAAAAATGCAGGAAAATTCCTGCATCCGGTTGCGTATGGCTAAAAAGATGCCGTCATTTTAATCGGTTGAGACAAACCTGCTCACGGCTGGAAGTGGATTCCAACGCGTCCGGCAGAGCCTTGCGAAAAGGCTGACGCTGGCTGCGGTAAGCAGCGGGGCGATGGGTGTAATCCGAGGCCCATGTGAGGCGCCGGTCGGCGCCTCACATGGCGGTCATCAACTCTCGGCAGCGCGCAGCGCCTGGGCGAGGTCGGTGAGGATGTCGTCGATGTGCTCGATGCCGATGGACAGGCGCACCATGTCGCGCGGTACGCCGGCCTTCTCCAGTTCCTCGTCGTTGAGCTGGCGGTGGGTGGTAGAGGCCGGGTGGCAGGCCAGGGACTTGGCGTCGCCGATGTTGACCAGGCGCACCACCAGGTTCAGGGCGTCGATGAAGCGCGCGCCGGCTTCCTGGCCGCCCTTGATGCCGAAGGAGAGGATCGCCGCCGGCTGGCCACCCATATAGCGCTGCGCCAGGGCGTGCTCGGGGTGGTCGGCGAGGCCGGCGTATTTCACCCAGCTCACCTGCGGGTGCTCTTGCAGGTAGCGGGCGACTTTCAGGGCGTTGTCGCAGTGGCGCTCCATGCGCAGCGCCAGGGTTTCCAGGCCCTGCAGGATGAGGAAGGCGTTGAATGGCGACAGCGCGGCGCCGGTGTTGCGCAGCGGCACCACGCGGCAGCGACCGATGAAGGCGGCGGGGCCGAAGGCTTCGGTGTAGGTCACGCCGTGGTAGGACGGGTCCGGGGTGTTGAGCAGCGGGAAGCGTGCCTTGTTCTCGCTCCAAGGGAACTTGCCGGAGTCGACGACGATGCCGCCGATGCTGGTGCCATGGCCGCCGATGTACTTGGTCAGCGAGTGCACGACGATGTCCGCACCGTGTTCGAAGGGCCGGCAGAGGATCGGCGTGGCGACGGTATTGTCGACGATGAGCGGCACGCCATGGCGGTGCGCGGCGTCGGCCAGGGCCCTCAGATCGACGATGTTGCCCGCCGGGTTGCCGATGGACTCGCAGAACACTGCCTTGGTGCGCTCGTCGATCAGCGCTTCGAGGGCGGCGATGTCGTCGTGCGGGGCGAAGCGGGTCTGGATGCCGAAGCGCGGCAGGGTATGGGCGAGCAGGTTGTAGGTGCCGCCGTAGAGTTTGGCCACCGAGACGATGTTGTCGCCCGCTTCGGCCACGGTCTGGATGGCGTAGGTGATGGCCGCCATGCCCGAAGCCACGGCCAGTGCGCCAACCCCGCCTTCCAGCGCCGCCACGCGCTCCTCCAGCACCGCGTTGGTGGGGTTCATGATCCGCGTGTAGATGTTGCCGGCGACCTTCAGGTCGAACAGGTCGGCGCCATGCTGCGTATCGTCGAAGGCGTAGGAGCTGGTCTGGTAGATCGGTACGGCCACGGCCTTGGTGGTCGGGTCGGGGCTGTAGCCGGCGTGAATCGCCAGGGTTTCCAGTTTCATTGCTCGAGCATCCTTGTGGGCAGAAAGGCCCGAGGATGCGAGCTGCGGCCGGTCCCGGTCAATGACCGGGAGCAATACCGCCCGAGCGGGGCTAGATCGCTTTTGGCTGAGCTTATAACCGCCTCAGGAGGAGCAACTGATCTCCAGGTGCTTGCCCCAGTCCGGCGGGCGGCGGGTGAAGGCCTCGGCGTCGGGCTGCTCCGTGAAAGGCCGGCTGAGCACTTCGTGGAGGCGGCGCACCACGCTGTAGTCGCCCTGTTCGGCAGCGGTGATGGCTTCCTGGGCCAGGTAGTTGCGCAGCACGTAGAGCGGGTTGACCGCGTGCATGCGCGCGCGCCGATCGTCCTGGCTGCCGCCTTCGCGCTCGGTACGGGCGCGGTACTCGGTGGCCCAGGCATCGAAAGCCGCCAGGTCGATGAAGTCTTCGCGCACCACCGCCAGCGCCTGCTCCGGCGCCTGCTCGCCGAGGCGGCGGAAGAACAGTGAGTAGTCCACCGCGCCCTTCTGCATGGCTTGCAACAGGGTCTGTACCAGCCCCAGGTCGCCTTCTTCGGCGGTGGTCAGGCCCAGGCGGCGGCGCATAAGGTCGAGGTAGTGCGCCTGGTAGAGCGGCAGGAACAGGTCGAGGGTGGCGCGCAGCTCGTCGACTTCGACGAAGGGCGTCAGCGCCTGGCCGAGCGCGGCGAGGTTCCAGTGGGCGATGGGCACCTGGTTGCTGAAGGAGTAGCGGCCCATGTCGTCGGAGTGGTTGCAGATGTGGTTGGCGTCGAAGTCGTCGAGGAAGGCGTAGGGGCCGTAGTCGAAGGTGATGCCGAGGATGGACATGTTATCGGTGTTCATCACACCGTGGCAGAAGCCGTAGGCCTGCCAGAGGGCAATCATCTCGGCATTGCGCTCGACCACCTCGCGGAACAGGGCGAGGTAGGGCTTCTCCGCTTCCAGGCACTGCGGGAAGTACTCGCGCAGGACGAACTCGCCGAGGGTCTTCAGCTGCTCTTCCTGCTTGGTGTAGTAGAAGTACTCGAAGTGGCCGAAGCGCACGTGGCTGGGCGCCAGGCGCAGCAGCATGGCGCCGGTTTCCTTGCTCTCGCGCCATACGGTGGTGCTTGAGCCGGTCACGCACAGGGCTCGGCTGGTGGGGATGCCGAGGGCGTTGAGGTATTCGCTGGCGAGGAATTCGCGGATCGATGAGCGCAGCACCGCGCGGCCGTCGCCCATGCGCGAGTAAGGTGTCTGCCCGGCGCCCTTGAGGTGCAGGTCCCAGTGTTCGCCGTCGTCGTTGAGCACTTCGCCCAGCAGCAGGCCGCGGCCGTCACCCAGGCGCGGGTTGTAGGCGCCGAACTGGTGCCCGGAATAGACCATCGCCCGTGGCTCGGCTGCGTCCCATAGCTTGTGGCCGGCGAAGATTTCCGCGAACACCGGGTCGTCCGCTTCACTCGGGTCGAGGTCGAGCAGTGCCATGGCTTGCGGGCTGGCGATGACCAGGCGCGGATCGGCGATGGGGTCGGGCAGGACTTCGGTGGAGAAGACGTCGCCCAGGCGGGCGAAACGGTTATCGAAGGTCAGTTCGTTGAGCTTTTTCACAGCGGGCTCCGGATAAGTCCGAGCATTGTGCTCGGATTTATCCGGGGGCGTCCACCCTCAGGCCTTGCTGGCGTCGGGCTTGTTCTGCTCTTGAGGCTTGCCCAGCTTCACGGGTGTGGCGGCCGGTTGCTGCTGGCCGACGATCACCTGGGCTTCCTGGCCCTGGAAGTTCTTCAGGAACACGTCGACCTGGTTGAAGGCCATGTCGATGCCCGCCTCGCGGAAGGCCAGGGCGATGCGGGTGAGGGTTTCGTCCACCGCCGGGTTGCGGTCGCCCAGTTCGCGCACGTGGAAGCGCAGTTCGTAGTCGAAGGTGCTGGCGCTGATGGTGGTGAAGTACAGCACCGGCTCCGGGTCGCGCAGGATGCGTGGGTTGGCGTGGGCCGCGTCGAGCATGATCTTGCGCGCCAGGGGCAGGTCGCTCTCGTAGGCCAGGCCGATCTTGATGGTCACCCGCGTCACGGTATCGCTCAGCGACCAGTTCACCAGTTGGCCGGTGATGAAGGTCTGGTTGGGAACGATGATTTCCTTGCGGTCGAAGTCGGTGATGGTGGTGGCGCGGATGCGGATCCGGCTGACGGTGCCGGACAGGCTGCCGATGGTCACCACGTCGCCGATCCGTACCGGGCGTTCGAAGAGGATGATCAGGCCGGAGACGAAGTTGGAGAAGATCGCCTGCAGGCCGAAGCCCAGGCCGACGGAGAGTGCGGCCACCAGCCATTGCAGCTTGTCCCAGCTCACACCCAGGGTGGACAGCGCGCTGACGAAGCCGATGCCGCTGATGGTGTAGGAGAGCAGGGTGGTGATGGCGTAGGCGCTGCCCTGTGCCAGGGTCAGGCGCTGCAGCACCAGCACTTCCAGCAGGCCGGGCAGGTTGCGCGCCAGGGCCACGGTTACCGCGGCGATGACCAGCGCCATGATGAAGTCACCCAGGCTGATCGGTGTGGTGGAAGCCGCGTCGCCGGTGCCGCTGGTGTACTGGTAGAGGGTCACGTTGTCGAGGTAGGAGACCACGCTGATCAGGTCGGCCCAGACCCAGTACAGGGTGACCACGAAGCCGATCAACAGGCCCAGGCGGATCAGTCGCATCGACTGTTCGTTGATCTGCTCGATGCCCAGGGTCGGCTCCTCCACCACTTCACCGCCCTCGATGCCTTCTTTGGCCGGGGCCTGGCGCTTGGTCATCGCGCGCTGGTAGGCCAGGCGCCGCGCCGCAACGCCCATGCCGCGGACGAATGTGGCTTCGACCACCATCCAGAACATCAGCAGGAACAGGGTGTCGATCAGGCGGTCGGTGAGCTTGAGCGCGGTGTAGTAGTAGCCGAAGCCCACCGCCAGGAACAGCGCCACGGGCAGCACGGTGAAGCCCAGGCCGACGATCATCTTGATCAGCGACGGACGTTCGCTGGAGGGGCTGCCAAACAGCAGCTGGCCCAGAATCCAGGTCATCGCGGCGTAGCCGAACAGCACGATGGCGATGCCGATCACGTCGTCGGCCAGGCTGGCCGGCTGGTGCTCGGCGACGGTGACCACCGCGACCAGCGACATCACCACCAGACCCAGTCGGCGCATCAGTTTGCCGAGGAACTGCACCTGCGGCTGGCTCCAGTGGAAGTGCCGCTCGGCGATGCCACCCGGACGCAGGATGCGGTGTGCGGTGTAGAACACCAGCCAGACCTGCGCCATTTCCAGCAGCGCGCTGCCGAGGGTGGCGTTCTGGCCGCGGGCGTCGAGCAGCAAGGCCAGGCCGCCGATGGCCAGGGCCAGGGTGCCGGGCAACGCCAGCAGTACGGCGAGCAGCAGCGCCAGCGGGGTGTGCGCCTGGCTGTCGCGCTTGAAGTGACCGATGTCGTCGTTCAGCGATTCGAGCTTGTCGTAGAGGAACCGGCGCTTCCACAAGAGGCCGGCGACCAGCAGGAGCAGCGGGAGGAACAGGAAGGGGCGGTCGATCAGGCCCTCGCCCAGCTCCTTCACGCCCGAACCCCAGGGCACTTCGGACAGTTGGTGATGCAGCAGGGCCGGGGTCATCTTGAACCACGACAGGTCCAGCGGGCGGTTGCTGGGAATCCAGAACATCTGCTCGTCGAGGGTCGCGCGCAGCTTGTCGGCGGTTTCCTTGAGCTGCTTCTGGTTCAGCTGCAGGGTGATCGCCTCGTTGAGCAGCGCGTTCAACTCATGGTTGAGGCGCTCCATCAGTTCCAGGCGGGTGTTGACCAGCTCGCCCAGGTCCTTGCGCAGCTGCGGGGTGATGCTCTCCTGCGGCTGCTGGGCCAGCAGGTTGTCGATGTACACATCGGAGCTGTTCAGTTCGTCGCGTTTCTGGTTCAGCTCGAACTGGTACAGGCGCAGGTCGGCGATCTCGTCGGCCAGGTCACGGTCGGTCTTGATCACCGGCAGTGACTGTTTCTGCTGGTAGAGGATCTTCGCCAGCAGCAGGCTGCCGCGCAGGACGTTGATCTGTTCGTCCAGTGCCTGCTCGCCCTGGGTCAGGTTATCGAGCTGCTGCTTGGCTTCGAGATTGCGCCGGGTCAGGGTGTTGAGGCGGTCGGTGGTGCGCAGCAGGTAGTCGGAGAGCTTGAGGTTGGTGGCGCTCTCCTGGCTGACCAGGCTGTCGGTACCGGCGGCCTGGTCGGCGTCCTTGGACAGCGCGGCGACGGTCTTCTCCGACTGTTCACGGCGCTTTTCGCTGATCATCGCCTGCAGTTCGAGGGTCTCGTGCTCTTCGCGGCCGACACGTTCGGCCAGCAGATCGCGCTGGCTGGAGGCGAGGTCGAGCAGCAGGTTGTTGCCGGCCAGTTGCTGGCGCAGCAGTTGGTTCTGCGCGGTGAGCGCGGCCTGCTCGGCCACCAGCTCGTCGCGATGCTCGTCGCCCAGCGGCTTGCCACTTTCCTTGCCGGCCTTGAGCACCCCGGCGATCTCCAGCAGGCGTGTCTGGTTCCGGCTCAGGTCAGCCTGGGCGCGCTCGGGGCGGGTTTGCGCGGTGAGCGCTTCGCTCTTGGCGTCGGTCATCTCCTTCTGCCAGGCGGCCAGTTGGGTCGACTGCTCGTTGAGCAGCATTTCCAGCTGGGTGGCGTTGTAGGTGGCGTAGCGCTGCGAGGCCGGCTTGTCGCTGCTGCCCTTGAGACGGTTCAGGGCCTTCTGGTTCTCGCTGATCAGCCGGGGCGCGTCGGCCAGCCGGCCCTTGAGGTCGGCCAGCTGCTTCTCGCTGTCGTCCTTGGCCGCCAGCAGCTTGAGCGTGTTCTCGAGGCTGGCCTTGACCAGCTTGGCGTCGGCGTCCGGCAGTTTGCGGTCGGGCAGGCCGTCGAGGCTCTGCTGCACCTGTTCGGCGCTGGGCGGAGTGTTGTCGGCGGCGAGCGCGGGCAGGCCGGTGAGTGAGCCGGCCAGGAGGACGGCGGTCAGCAGGGTACGCAGCAGGAATGACATGGTCGCGGTCAGCGGCTCGTGCAGAAAGTGGGAAGAGGGTAGTGCGGGCTGGCCGGCACCCGCAAGCGAGTGCCGGTAGGCGGTCAGAGGAACAGGCCGGGGCCGGGGCGACCTTCGGGGAATTTGACCCCCACCTTGCGGATCTTGTTCCCATCCAGTGCGGCGACGGTCCAGGTCAGGCCGTTCCACTCCACCTGGTCGCCGATGATCGCCTGGCCGCCGATTTCGTGGGCGATGAAGCGGCCCAGCGTCTGTTCGCCATCCACGTCTTCGAGCTTGAGGCCATAGAGCGAGGCCACGGCAGAGAGCTGGGCGTCGCCTTCGAGAACGAAGTCGCCGAAGAAGCGTGCGCCCAGGCCACGGTCCGGCGCCTGGCTGAACAGTTTGCCCAGGGCGGAGAGGTCGTGCTCGTGACCGATTACGCAAAGAATGTCATCGGCCTCGAGGATGGTACTGCCGGACGGGTGCAGCAGCTGGGTGCCACGGAACAGCGCGGCGATACGGGTGCCTTCGGGCATCTTCAGCTCGCGCAGGGCGGCGCCGATGCACCACTTTTCCTTGCTCAGGTGGTAGACGAACAGTTCCCACTCGCTGGTCGGGTGCACTTCCAGGCCGGCGCGGGAAATCGGTGCCGGGTCCGGCGGCACGACCACCCGCAGCAGCTTGGCGGCCCAGGGCAGGCTGGTGCCCTGCACCAGCAGCGAGACCAGCACGATGAAGAAGGCCACGTTGAAGAACAGCTGGGCGTTGGGCAGTCCGGCCATCAGCGGGAACACCGCCAAGATGATCGGTACCGCGCCGCGCAGGCCGACCCAGGCGATGAAGGCCTTTTCGCGGGCATGGAAGGCGCGGAACGGAATCAGGCCAACCAGCACCGACAGCGGGCGGGCAAAGAGGATCATCCACAGCGCCAGGCCCAGGGCCGGGAGGGCGATGGGCCATAGGTCGTGGGGTGTGACCAGCAGGCCGAGGACCAGGAACATCCCGATCTGCGCGAGCCAGGCCATGCCGTCGAGCATGTGCAGGATGCCGTGGCGGGAGCGGATCGGCTGGTTGCCCAGCATCAGTCCGCACAGATAAATGGCCAGGATGCCGCTGCCGTGCACCGCGTTGGACACGGCGAAGATCAGCAGGCCGCCGCTGATCACCAGCAGCGGGTAGAGGCCGCTGGCCAGGTGGATGCGGTTGATCACCTGCAGCAGCAGCCAGCCGCCGCCCAGGCCGAGCAGCGAACCGATGCCGAACTCGCGCAGGAAATGCCAGAGGAAGTCCCAGCTCATGCCGCTTTCGCCGTGGGCGAGCATGTCGATCAGGGTGACGGTGAGGAACACCGCCATCGGGTCGTTGCTGCCGGACTCGATTTCCAGGGTGGCGGTGACCCGCTCGTTCAGGCCCTTTCCGCCCAGCAGCGAGAACACCGCCGCGGCGTCAGTGGAGCCGACGATGGCACCGATCAGCAGGCCCTCCATCCAGCTCAGCTTGAATAGCCAGGCGGCGGCGATACCGGTCAGGCCGGCGGTGATCAGTACCCCGGCCGTGGCCAGTGAGAGCGCGGGCCAGAGCGCCACGCGGAAACTCGCCACCCGCGTGCGCACGCCGCCGTCGAGGAGGATCACGGCCAGCGCCAGGTTGCCCACCAGGTAGGCGATCGGATAGTTGGAGAAGCCGATGCCGCCGGGGCCATCGGTACCGGCGACCATGCCCACGGCGAGGAAGATGACCAGGATCGGGATGCCCAGCCGCGACGACAGCGAGCTGACCAGGATGCTCATGCCGATCAGCACAGCAGCGATCAGGAAATAGCTGTTGATGGCCACGGCATCCAAAGTGTCGATCTCCAGGGAAGAGGGGAGTGGCGACGCTACTGGGAATCAGGATGCAGGCCGCATGCCAAGCGATTCTAACCTGCGGATTTGCAAGGCTGTCAAAGGTTAGTTGAGCTTCGTTCGGCGACGATTTCCGGCCAGGACGTGGCATCGCTCCAGGTGGGAACCGGGTTGAGGGTGGCGAGTGCGGCGGGCGCCCAGCTCAGCGGTTCGTCGGGAACGAGATGGACCGCCGAGAGGCAGGCTTCCCGGTCGTGTTGCAGCGTGACGAGGGCCTTGTGCACTTCGCCGGACAGGTTTGCCTGGCGGCTGCCACTGACGGCGCGGATCTGCGTATGCCAGAGGCTCCGCGCCGAACTGCCGGCGACGCCGCAACTGCCCAGCGGCTCATAGTAGGACGAGCCGAACTGGGCGTAGCCGGCATTGACCAGCGCATTGAAGTAGCGGCTCTGCGAGGCGATGGATTGGCCATCGCCGCCACGCAGCACGGCCAGCCCGTCGGTCATCGCCTTGTCGATGGTCTTCAGGTAGGCGTCGGCGTGTTCGAAGGCTTCGGTGCTGGGCTCGCTGTAGATGGGGGTGACGTTCAGCGTCTGCGTCGGGGGGCGCAATGGGCTGTCGCTGGGAAGTGTGTCCACCGCGTGTGGGGCCAGCAGGACAACCATGCAGCTCAGCCCGATGGAGATGGCGAGCAGGGGCAGCAGAACGGGCAGGTTGCGGGACAGGCGGGGGAGAGTCGGAATGTAGGTGGCCATGGGCGTGACTGACGTGAAGGTGCGCGGGCGCTATTCAACGTCATGGAACCCTGGTTTTTCTGTCGGTTGATTTGGTGGTGCTCGTCAGTTTTTTCCGTAGTTTATGGGGGAAAGACGGCGTGAGGGAGGTGCGTAGCCGTTGCCAGCTTGCGGCATAAAAAAGCCCCGGACGTGGCCAGGGCTGGAGGGGCATGCAGGACTAGAACCAGGCGTCCTGCATGGTCGAACAGGTGTCATCGCGGGCTTCGAGCAGGGACAGTTCGTGGTGGCAGGACGGCACTTCCCAGGTCAGGAAGTAACGCGCGGCCTGCAGCTTGCCGCGATAGAAGTCGGTGTCGGAAGCATTGCCGCGCGCCAGGCCTTGCTCGGCGCGAATCGCCTGCTCCAGCCAGCGCCAGCCGATCACCGCGTGGCCGAACACCTTGAGGTACAGCGCGGAGTTGGCCAGGCCCTGGGCCACACGGCCCTGCATCAGGTCGCCGAGCAGGCTCAGGGTGGTCGCCGACAGGCGCGCCATCAGCTGCTCCAACGGTTCGCGCAGCTTGTCCAGTGACGGATATCCCTGGGCGCGTGCGCAGCACTGGTTGATCAGACGGGTCAGCTGCTTGAGGCCGGCGCCGTTGTTCTGCGCGAGCTTGCGGCCCAGCAGGTCCAGCGACTGGATGCCGTGGGTGCCTTCGTGGATCGGGTTCAGGCGGTTGTCGCGGTAGTACTGCTCCACCGGATATTCGCGGGTGTAGCCGTGGCCACCGAGGATCTGGATCGCCAGTTCGTTGGCCTTCAGGCAGAACTCCGAGGGCCAGGATTTGACGATCGGGGTGAGCAGGTCGAGCAGCTCGTGAGCCTGCTTGCGCTCCTCTTCGGTAGCCAGCGTCTCGCTATCGTCCACCAGGCGCGCGGCGTACAGGCCGAGGTCGAAGGCTCCCTCGACGTAGGCCTTCTGGGTCAGCAGCATGCGCCGCACGTCGGTGTGCTCGATGATCGAAACCTGCGCTGCGGTCGGGTCCTTGGCGTCCACCGGGCGGCCCTGCGGGCGCTCGCGGGCGTATTCCAGGGAGTACAGGTAGCCGGCGTAGCCAAGCATGATCGCGCCCATGCCGACGCCGATGCGCGCCTCGTTCATCATCTGGAACATGTAGGCCAGGCCGTGATGCGGTTTGCCGACCAGGTAGCCGACGCACTCACCCTGATCGCCGAAGTTCAGCGCCGTGGAGGTGGTGCCGCGCCAGCCCATCTTGTGGAACAGGCCGGCCAGGCTCACGTCGTTGCGCGCGCCCAGGGAGCCGTCCCCGTTGACCAGGAACTTGGGCACGATGAACAGGCTGATGCCTTTCACGCCGGCCGGGGCGTCCGGCAGCTTGGCCAGCACCATGTGCACGATGTTGTCCGACAGCGGGTGATCGCCGCCGGAGATGAATATCTTGTTGCCCTTGATCCGGTAGCTGCCGTCGGCGGCCGGTTCCGCGCGGGTGCGGATGTCGGCCAGGGACGAGCCGGCATGCGGTTCGGTGAGGGCCATGGTGCCGAACCAGCGGCCCTCGATCATCGGCTGCAGGAACAGGCGCTTCTGCTCATCGCTGCCGAAGGTCTCGATCAGGTGGCTGGCGCCCATGCTCAGCATCGGATAGGACGAAGTGGCGATGTTGGCCGACTGGAAGTGGGCGAAGCAGGCCCGCGAGAGCAGCTGCGGCAACTGCATGCCACCCTGCTCGAAGCTGCGCGAGGCGTTCTGGAAGCCGGCCTCGTTGAAGGCATCCACCGCCGGCTTCACTTCCGGGATCAGCACCGCGCCGCCGTCGACGTATTGCGGCTCGTTCTCGTCGTTCTTGCGATTGTGCGGGGCGAACAGCTCCTCGGCGATGCCGCGTGCGGTGGCCAGGGCGGCATCGAAGGTCTCGCGGTTGTGCTCGGCGAAGCGTTCGCGCTGGGTCAGGGCCTGCGCGTCGAGCACTTCGTAGAGTTCGAAAGCGAGGTTGCGGGAGCTGAGCAGGGTCTCGGACATGATCGACCTCCGTGGGAATCGACGCAGTCTAGTCTGGTGAATGAAGCGCGCACAGAATCATCCATGAGCGTGATAAATGGCTAAAACACTTGGCTCCCGGCGGGCTCCCGGCGACGACGGACTCGCACCGTACCCGCCACAGGACCTAAACTGCGCGCCTTGAGGAGTCTGCCATCCATGAACTACCGCCATGCCTACCACGCCGGCAACCACGCCGACGTGTTCAAACACATCGCCCTGGCGCGAATCGTCGCGCTGATGGCGCGCAAGGACACGCCCTTCGCCTACCTCGACAGCCATTCGGGTGTCGGCCTGTATGACCTGTTGGGCGACGAAGCCAGCCGTACCGGCGAGTGGGAGTCGGGCATCGGTCGCCTGTGGGAGCGCGATGACCTGCCGGAGCTGGTGCAGGACTACCTGGAGGTGGTGCGCGCGCTCAATCCCGACGGCGGGCTGGAGTTCTATCCCGGCTCGCCCGAGCTGGCGCGTCGCCTGACCCGCCCGCAGGATCGCGTGCTGCTCAACGAGCTGCACCCCGAAGACGGCCGCCTGCTCAAGGCGAACATGGGTGGGGAACGCCGCATCTCCGTGCACCAGGGCGATGGCTGGCTGCTTCCGCGCGCCTTCCTGCCGGTGTCCGAGAAGCGTGGCGTGCTGCTGATCGACCCGCCGTTCGAACAGGGCGACGACCTGGAGCGCTGCGTAGCCGCACTGGACGAAGCCATTGGCCGCATGCGCCAGACCGTGGTCGCCATCTGGTATCCGATCAAGGACCGTCGTCAGCTCAAGCGCTTCTACCAGCGCCTGGAGAACAGTTCGGCGCCGAAGCTGCTGCGTGCCGAGCTGTGCGTGCATCCAGCGGATACGGCCGAGCGCCTGAACGGTTCCGGGCTGGTCATCGCCAACCCGCCGTGGCCGCTGGACGAGGAGCTGCGTGGCCTGCTGCCCTGGTTGGCGGGCACGCTGGCGCAGAGCGAAGGCAGCTGGCAGTTGGACTGGCTGATTTCCGAATGAAAAAAAGCCCCGGCAACGGCCGGGGCTTTTTCTTGGTGCTGTTCGTAGGAGCGTATCTATTCGCGATGTCCCTGGCTCGGCGTTGATCGCGGACGGAGTCCGCTCTTACGTTGGCGGCCGGTAGGGAGCTTCCCTGTAGGAGCGGGCCATGCCCGCGATTCGCGGACAAGGTCCGCTCCTACGAGGTGCCGGGCATTGTCCCCGGCGCAAGGCGCTTACGCCGGCAGGCACACGCCGGTGCCACCCAGGCCGCAGTAACCGTTGGGGTTCTTCGCCAGGTACTGCTGGTGGTAGGCCTCGGCGTAGTAGAACGGTGGCACCTCCCGAATTTCCGTGGTGATCTCGCCGTAGCCCTTGGCGCCGAGTTCCTTCTGGAAGGCCGCGCGGCTGGCTTCGATGGCGGCTTTCTGTGCCTGGTCGAACCAGTAGACCGCCGAGCGGTACTGGGTGCCGGTGTCGTTGCCCTGGCGCATGCCCTGGGTCGGATCGTGGGACTCCCAGAACACCTTGAGCAGCGCCTCGATGCTGGTTTCGCGTGGGTCAAAGACCACCAGCACCACTTCGCTGTGGCCGGTCAGGCCGGAGCAGACTTCATCGTAGGTGGGGTTCGGGGTCAGGCCGCCGGCATAGCCCACGGCGGTCACCCACACGCCTGGCTGTTGCCAGAAGCGCCGCTCGGCACCCCAGAAGCAGCCGAGGCCGACGACGATCTGTTGCAGGCCGGCGGGGAAGGGCGCGCTCAGCGGGCGGCCATTGACGTAATGCGTTTCCGGCACCGGCATCGGGCTTTCGCGCCCCGGCAAGGCCTGGGCGGAGCTGGGCAGTTCCAGCTTGTGGGCAAGTATTTGCGAGCGCAGGGTCATGGCATTCGTCTCCTCTGAATAGGGGCGGCAATAGACTCGGGTACTCGCCGAAGATTACAGCGTTTTGCGCCCGCTGCGGGGCTCAATTGGGGCGGCAGGGATAGCGCTGCAGACTGGAGGAGAGATCGATGCCGGGAATCGGCTTGTCGAACAGGTAGCCCTGGCCGATGTCGCAGCGATTGCGCCGCAGGAAGGCCAGCTGGGCGGCGGTCTCCACGCCTTCGGCGACCACCTGCAGCTTGAGGTTGTGGGCCATGGCGATCACCGCCGAGGTGATTTCCATGTCGTCCTGGTTGTCGGGGATGTCCTTGATGAAGCTGCGATCGATCTTGATCACGTCGATGGGGAATTTCTTCAGGTAGCTCAGCGACGAGTAGCCGGTGCCGAAATCATCCATGGCCAGGGTCAGGCCGAGGTTCTTCAGGCTTTCCAGCTGCTGGCGGGTGTCGTCGGTGGCGTCCAGTAGCAGGCTTTCGGTGAGCTCCAGCTCCATCTGGTCGGCGGGGATGCCTTCCTCCTGGAGGATCGCGGCGATCGAACCGACCAGATCGGGGTCGCTGAACTGTTTGGGCGACAGGTTGATCGCGATGTGCAGATCGCCCAGGCCCTTGGCGGCGAGGTCGCGCACCTGGCGGCATGCCTGGCGGATCACCCACTTGCCGATGGGGATGATCAGGCCGGTTTCCTCCGCCACGCTGATGAACTGGTCCGGGCGGATCATGCCCTTTTCCGGATGCTGCCAGCGCAGCAGCGCCTCCAGGCCGAGCAGCTGGCCACTGCGCAGGCACAGCTTGGGCTGGTAATGCACCGCCAGTTCGTCCTGCACCAGCGCGCGGCGCAGGTTGCTCTCGACGAACAGCTTGTAGCTGGCCTCGGCGGTCATCGCCTCGGTGAAGGTCTGCACCTGGTGCTTGCCGTTGGCCTTGGCCTTGTGCAGCGCAAGCCCTGCGTGCTTCATCAGGGTTTGCGGGTCGTGGCCGTGCTCTGGCGCGTAGGCAATGCCGATGGAGCCGGTGATGCTGATCAGCTGGTTGTCGACGAACAGCGGCTTGTCGAGCACGTCGAGAATCTGTTCGGCGATCTTCTCGCCGCGGCCGGCCACGGACTCTTCCAGCAGCACGGCGAATTCGTTGCTGGCGAAGCGCGCCAGGGTGGTGTTGTCGCTCAGGCTGCTGCGCAGGCGCCGGGCCAGGTTGGCCAACAGCTTGTCGCCGGTCTGGTGGCCGAGGCTGTCGTTGATTCGCTTGAAGTTGTCGATGTCCACCAGCAGCAGGCCCAGTGAGTGCTTGCTGCCGGCCTGCAGGCGCTCTTCCAGGGCGCTGATGAAGAAGTGCCGGTTGGCCAGCCCGGTGAGGTTGTCGCGGTACGCGAGCTTCTCGATGTGCTGCTGCGCCAGCTTGCTCTGGGTGATGTCTTCGTAGATGCCGATGTAGTGGGTCAGCTCACCCTTGTCGTCGTAGACCTTCGACAGCGACAGCTGGCCCCAGTAAGGCTCGAGGTTCTTCCGGCGGCTGCGGAACTCGCCCTGCCAGCTGTTCTGGGTGACCAGGGTGGAGCGTGCGTCGAACAGCAGATCGCTGAGGTTGGCCAGCGCCGGCAACTCCGGCAGGCGTCGGCCTCGGACTTCGTCGGCGCCGTACTGGGTGATGGCGGTGAAGCTCGGGTTGACGTACTCCACCAGCCCGTCACGGTCGATCAGCAGGAAAGCGCTGGCGCTCTGCTCGACGGCGCGCTGGAACAGGTGCAGGGCGCTGGAAACGTTGCGCCGCTCGTGGTTCATCAGCACCTGGGCGTACTGGTCGGCCAGCTCGCCGGCGAAGGCGATCTCGTCGCTCTGCCACATGCGCACTTCGCCAACATGCTCCAGGCAGAGCACGCCGACCACTTCGCCACCGACGCGGATGGTGGCGTCGAGCATCGCGTTGACGCCCTGGGGGTGCAGGTAACGCTTGGCCAGTTCCTGGGTGCGCGGGTCCTGGATGGCGTTGTGGGCGTCGATGGCGCGGCCGCTGTGGACCGCGTCGAGGTAGTGGGGGAAGTTGCTGGCGTCGATGTCCTGTGGCTTCTCGTACTGGTCCATGTCGCGGCGGTAGACGGTGACCGCCTCCAGGCGATTGTCCGGATGCAGGCGCCAGATGCCGGCGCGGGCCACGTCATAGGCTTCGCAGGCCGCCTGAGCGATCAGCTGCGCGGCTTCCAGCAGCGGGTCGCTGGACAGGTAGCGGTGCCGCGCCAGGCGCACGATCAGGTTCTGCTGGGTGCGCGAGCGCACCAGGTGCTGCAGGTGTTCGTCCTGGGAACGCTGGTACATCTCCAGCGACATCTTCAGGCGCAGGTTCTGGGCTTCCAGGTCCAGGAGCCGAGGGTCTGCCTCGGTCGCCTGGGTATCGACCCCGTCCTGCAGCATGAAGCCGTGCAGCAGTTGCCGGCCGTGCTGCTGGAAGGCTTCGCCGACTTCCAGGATGTTCAGTGGGCCGCGCGGCGAGTGCAGGCAGTAGCGCACCTGGTAGTGGCCACTCTGGAGCAATTGCTGCTGGACCTGCTCATGCAGGCGATGGCGCGCCTCGGGCTCCATCAGACTGGCGTAGGGCGAGTCGAGGATGCCGCAGAGGTCCTGGGCGGGCACGCCGATCTGGCGTTCGCAGCCTGGGTCGAGGAACAGCAGGGTCCAGCTGGCTTCGTTCAAGCGCTCGAAGCGCAACAACCCCAGCCGCGAAGGGACGGGGAGCTGCGTGACAACCTCGGCCACCGAACGGCTGGTGGCATCGGGATGACTCTTCATGCGCGGCGTGATTTCCAGGTGCTGGAGAGGTGCATTGCCTCAACCGAATTCTATGGGCTTTGGCAAGATTTGCATGAGGCGTGGGGCGCTGACAAGCCAGGACTGTATCGGCAGTCACACGACGAAGTTGAGGCGGGGGCGGGTGCGGCATAAAGACGCCGGTCTGGAGGCTGCGGACAAAAAGAAGCCCCGCCATCCGGCAGGGCTGGAGAGTACGAGCGTGGCGTGCTCGTCGAGAGGAAGGGCAGGCGCGGGGCCAGCCCCTTACAACACTTGCAAACGGCCTACGGTCTGCTGCGCGTCGGCGGAGCTGCGTTGGAAACTGAAGCGGACTGCTCATTTGCCTTGGCAAACTCCGCGTCCCCTTCAGTTTCCGCCTTGCTCCGCTCTAGCTCGCGAGCCCGTAGACCATTTGCCGTCACAGCAGCAGGGTGCGGATATCACCCAGCAGGTCGGACAGGCGCTTGGTGTAGCGCGCGGCGGCCGCCCCGTTGATCACGCGGTGATCGTAGGACAGCGACAGCGGCAGCATCAGGCGCGGCTGGAAGGCCTTGCCGTCCCATACCGGCTGCATGGTCGCCTTGCTGACACCCAGGATCGCCACTTCCGGCGCGTTGACGATCGGCGTGAAGCCGGTGCCGCCAATGTGGCCGAGGCTGGAGATGGTGAAGCAGGCGCCCTGCATGGCGTCGGCGGAGAGCTTCTTGGTGCGCGCTTTCTCGGCCAGTTCGGCGGCTTCGGCGGCGAGCTGCAGGAGGCTCTTCTGGTCGACGTTCTTGATCACCGGGACCAGCAGACCGTCCGGAGTGTCCACGGCAAAGCCGATGTTCACGTACTTCTTGCGGATCAGCGCCTTGCCGCTGGGGGCGAGGGAGCTGTTGAAGTCCGGCATTTCCTTGAGCAGGTGGGCACAGGCTTTCAGCAGGATCGGCAGCACGGTCAGCTTGACGCCAGCCTTTTCCGCGACGGCTTTCTGGGCCACGCGGAAGGCTTCCATCTCGGTGATGTCGGCCGAGTCGAACTGGGTCACGTGGGGCACGTTCAGCCAGCTGCGATGCAGGTTGGCGGCGCCGACCTGCATCAGGCGGGTCATCGCCACTTCTTCCACTTCGCCGAACTTGCTGAAGTCGACTTCCGGGATCGGCGGGATTCCCGCGCCACCGGTAGCGCCAGCCGGCGCGCCGGATTTGGCGCGTTGCAGTTGTTCTTTCACGAACGCCTGCACGTCTTCCTTGAGGATGCGGCCTTTCGGACCGGTGCCTTTCACTTCGCCCAGCTCGACGCCGAACTCGCGGGCGACCATGCGCACGGCGGGACCAGCGTGGACCTTGGTGCCGTCACGGCTGGGCGCGCCCACCGGAGCGGCTTCCGCAGCCTTGGCCGGCGCTGCGGCAGCCGGGGCGGCGGCAGGAGCAGCGGCCGGAGCCGGAGCAGCAGCCGGAGCTTGCGCGGCGGCCGGGGCAGCAGCGCCCGCCACCTTGAGCTTGAGGATCAGGTCACCGGTGCCGACTTCGTCACCGATCTTGATCGACACGCTTTCCACCACGCCGGCAACCGGCGAGGGGATTTCCATGCTGGCCTTGTCCGACTCCAGGGTGATCAGCGATTGGTCGGCTTCGACCGCATCACCGGCTTTCACCATGACTTCGATGACGTTGGCCTTGCCGGCCGAGCCGATGTCCGGGACATGGATGTCCTGGACGCTGGCGCCGGCGGCTGGTGCGGCAGCCGGAGCCGGAGCCGGAGCCGGGGCAACGGCCGGAGCCTCTGCGGCCGGAGCCGGAGCCGGAGCCTCGGCCTTGGGCGCTTCGGCAGCCGCCGAACCACCCTCGACTTCCAGCTCGAGGATCTCGTCGCCTTCCTTCAGGGTGTCGCCCACCTTGACCTTCAGGCTCTTCACCACGCCGGCCTTGGGCGAGGGGATCTCCATGCTGGCCTTGTCCGACTCCAGGGTCAGCAGGCTCTGGTCGGCCTCGACGGTGTCGCCGACCTTGACCAGCAGTTCGATGACTTCACCCTGGCCATTGCCGATGTCGGGTACACGAATCAGTTCGCTCATCGTGCCTCTCCTCAGCAGTCCAGCGGGTTGCGTTTTTCGGGGTTGATGCCGAACTTGGCGATGGCTTCCGCCACGACCTTGGGTTCGATATCACCACGATCAGCCAGGGCTTCCAGCGCGGCCAGCACGACCCAGTGGCGGTCCACTTCGAAGAAGTCGCGCAGCTTGCGGCGGCTGTCGCTGCGGCCGAAGCCGTCGGTGCCCAGCACCTTGTACTCCTTGCTCGGAACCCACTGACGGATCTGCTCGGCGTAGAGCTTCATGTAGTCGGTAGAGGCGATCACCGGGCCCTTGCGGCCGGCCAGGCACTCTTCGACGTAGCTCTGCTTGGGTTTCTGACCCGGGTGCAGGCGGTTCCAGCGCTCGATGGCCAGGCCGTCGCGGCGCAGTTCGTTGAAGCTCGGTACCGACCAGACGTCGGCGCCGATGCCGAAGTCTTCGCGCAGGATCTTCGCGGCGGCTTCGACTTCACGCAGGATGGTGCCCGAGCCCAGCAGCTGCACGTGGTGTGCGGCGGCCTTCTTGTCCTCATCGAGCAGGTACATGCCCTTGATGATGCCTTCCTCTGCGCCCTTGGGCATGGCCGGCTGGACGTAGTTCTCGTTCATCACGGTGATGTAATAGAAGATGTCCTGCTGCTCTTCGATCATCTGGCGCGAGCCTTCGCGGATGATCACCGCCAGCTCGTAGGCGTAGGTCGGATCGTAGGTGCGGCAGTTCGGGATGGTCGCCGCCAGCAGGTGGCTGTGACCGTCTTCGTGCTGCAGGCCTTCACCGTTCAGGGTGGTACGGCCGGCGGTGCCGCCGATCAGGAAGCCATGGGCACGGCTGTCGCCGGCCGCCCAGGCCAGGTCGCCGATACGCTGGAAGCCGAACATCGAGTAGAAGATGTAGAACGGCAGCATCGGCTGGTTGTGCGTGGAGTACGAGGTACCCGCGGCGATCCAGCTGGACATGGCGCCGGCTTCGTTGATGCCTTCCTCGAGAATCTGACCTTTCTTGTCCTCGCGGTAGAACATCACCTGGTCTTTATCCACCGGCTCGTACAGCTGGCCGACGGAGGAGTAGATACCCAGCTGGCGGAACATGCCTTCCATACCGAAGGTACGGGCTTCGTCCGGTACGATCGGGACGATGCGCGGGCCGAGTTCCTTGTCCTTGACCAGCTGCGAGATGATCCGCACGAAGGCCATGGTGGTGGAGATTTCGCGGTCGCCCGAGCCATCGAGGATGGCCTTGAGGGTATCCAGCGGGGGAGCCGGGACCTGGAAGCTCTTCTCGCGGCGAACCGGCATCACGCCACCCAGGGCGGCACGACGGGAAGCCAGGTACTTGGCCTCGGCGCTGCCTTCTTCCGGACGGTAGAACGGCAGGTTTTCCAGCTCGGCGTCCTTGATCGGGATGTCGAACTTGTCGCGGAACGACTTCAGGGACTCGACGTCGACCTTCTTGACGTTGTGCGCGATGTTCTTCGCTTCGCCCGAACCTGTGCCGTAGCCCTTGATGGTCTTGGCAAGGATGACGGTCGGCTGGCCCTTGTGGTTGACCGCCTGGTGGTAGGCCGCATAGACCTTGTAGGGGTCGTGGCCGCCACGGTTGAGTTTCCAGACTTCTTCGTCGGAGAGGTCCTTGACCATCTCCAGCAGCTCCGGACGCGCGCCGAAGAAGTGCTCACGCACGTAGGCGCCGTCTTTGGCCTTGTAGTTCTGGTATTCGCCGTCGATGACCTCGTCCATGCGCTGCTGCAGCAGGCCGGCGGTGTCCTTGGCGAACAGCGGGTCCCAGAAGCGACCCCAGACCACCTTGTTGACGTTCCACTCGGCGCCACGGAACACGCCTTCGAGTTCCTGGATGATCTTGCCGTTGCCGCGAACCGGACCGTCGAGGCGCTGCAGGTTGCAGTTGATGACGAAGATCAGGTTGTCCAGCTTCTCGCGGCCGGCCAGGGAGATCGCGCCCAGGGATTCGGGCTCGTCGCACTCGCCGTCGCCCATGAAGCACCAGACCTTCTGCTTGCCGGCGGGGATGAAGCCGCGGCTTTCCAGGTACTTCATGAAGCGCGCCTGGTAGATCGCCTGGATCGGGCCCAGACCCATGGATACGGTCGGGAACTGCCAGAAGTCCGGCATCAGCCACGGGTGCGGGTAGGAAGACAGGCCGTTGCCGTCCACTTCCTGGCGGAAGTTGTTCAGCTGGTCTTCGGTGATGCGGCCTTCGAGGAAGGCGCGGGCATAGACACCGGGGGAGGCGTGGCCCTGGAAGAACACCAGGTCGCCGCCGTGTTCGTCGGTCGGGGCCTGGAAGAAGTAGTTGAAGCCTACGTCGTACAGGGTCGCGGAGGACGCGAAGGAGGAGATGTGGCCGCCCAGATCCGGGTCGTTCTTGTTGGCCTTCATCACCATCGCCAGGGCGTTCCAGCGCACCAGGGAGCGGATCCGGCGTTCCATGAACAGGTCGCCAGGCATGCGGGCTTCGTGGGTAACCGGAATGGTGTTGCGGTACGGCGTGGTGATGGCGTAGGGCAGTTGGGTACCGGTACGGGTAGCCAGTTCGCCCATGCGGGTCATCAGGTAATGGGCGCGTTCCTCACCTTCACGGTCCAGGACCGATTCCAGGGCGTCCAGCCATTCCTGGGTTTCGACGGGATCAAGGTCTTGCATGGCTTGCTCCAGGGCGGAAAGGCTTCCAGAATCGGAAGCCAGTAGATCGTTGCCGATAGCTGCGCCGGCCTCGTGGGCGACGCGGCGAATTCTTGGAAGTACACCGGGGGTGCGCCCGGCGGGTTGTAGTTTTACTACAAATCGCTGGCGGATACATCCCTCCGCCAGAAAAAGTTAGTAGTAAAACTACAGGGGCGCGAAAAGACAGGAATGCCGGCGCCTCGCCGACCCCTCAGGATAGAACATGAGCCTGCCGTCCCTGGCCGCTGTGCCGGCCACGCTGAAGCCCCTCGCCGAGCGGGCGGAGCAGAATTTCCGCTCCGCCGTTTCCCAGCTTTCCCCCGAACAGATCGCCAGCTTCGATGCCTGGCCCGACGAGCGGCATGCCGATTTCGCTCGCGTGACCGCCGGCAGCGATTTCGTCGCCGAGCAGGTGCAGCGCGATCCTGCCTTTCTATTGGAGCTCGCCGCGTCCGGCGAACTGGAACGTGGCCTGCAGCCGGGCGAGTTGCAGGCCCAGCTGGAGGCGCTGCTGCACGAGTGTGCCGATGAGGACGAGCTGGGCCGCCGCCTGCGCCGATTCCGTCGGCGCCAGCAGGTGCGCATCATCTGGCGCGACCTGACCCGTCGCAGCGACCTCGCCGGCACCTGCCGCGACCTGTCCGGCCTGGCCGATGCCTGTATCGACCAGGCCTATCAATGGCTGTACGTCCGCCACTGCCAGCAGTTCGGCACGCCCATCGGCAACCGCTCCGGACTGCCGCAGCAGCTGATCGTGCTGGGCATGGGCAAGCTGGGGGCGGGCGAGCTGAACCTCTCGTCGGACATCGACCTGATCTTCGGCTACCCCGAGGGCGGCGAGACCCAGGGCGCCAAGCGCGCGCTGGACAACCAGGAGTTCTTCACCCGCCTGGGGCAGAAGCTGATCAAGGCGCTGGACGCCATCACCGTCGAGGGCTTCGCCTTCCGCGTCGACATGCGCCTGCGTCCTTATGGTTCCAGCGGCCCGCTGGTCTACAGCTTCGCCGCGCTGGAGCAGTACTACCAGGACCAGGGCCGTGACTGGGAACGCTACGCGATGATCAAGGCGCGGGTGGTTGGCGGCGACCAGGATGCCGGCCAGCGCCTGCTGGAGATGCTGCGGCCGTTCGTCTACCGCCGCTACCTGGACTTCTCCGCCATCGAGGCGCTGCGCACCATGAAGCAGCTGATCCAGCAGGAGGTCCGGCGCAAGGGCATGAGCGAGAACATCAAGCTGGGTGCCGGTGGCATCCGCGAGGTGGAGTTCATCGCCCAGGCCTTCCAGCTGATCCACGGCGGTCGCGACCTCAGCCTGCAACAGCGGCCGCTGCTGCGGGTGCTGGCGATTCTCGAAGGGCAGGGCTACCTGCCGGGGCCGGTGGTCGCCGAGCTGCGCGAGGGCTACGAGTTCCTGCGCTACGCCGAGCACGCCCTGCAGGCCATCGCCGACCGGCAGACGCAGATGCTGCCCGAGGATGAGCTGGAGCGTATCCGCGTTGCCTTCATCATGGGCTTCGCCAACTGGTCGGCCTTCCATGACGCCATAAATCACTGGCGCGAGCGTATCGACTGGCATTTCCACCAGGTCATCGCTGATCCGGATGAAGACGAGGACGGCAAGGTCGACACCACCATCGGTGGCGAGTGGATTCCGTTGTGGGAAGAGGCGGTGGACGAGGAGTCCGCCTGCCGGCAGTTCGCCGATGCCGGGTTCGCCCAGCCGGCGGCGGCCTGGAAGCGCCTGACCGACCTGCGCAATGGCCCGCAGGTGCGCGCGATGCAGCGCCTGGGCCGGGAGCGGCTGGACGCCTTCATGCCGCGCCTGTTGAACATGATTGCCGAGCGCGGGCCGGCGGATGTGCTGCTGGAGCGCGTGCTGCCGCTGATCGAAGCGGTGGCGCGGCGTTCGGCCTATCTGGTGCTGCTCACCGAGAATCCCGGCGCACTGGAGCGACTGCTGACGCTTTGCGCGGCCAGCCCGATGGTGGCTGAACAGATCGTGCGCTTCCCGATCCTGCTCGACGAGCTGTTGAATGAAGGCCGCCTGTTCCGTCCGCCGCAAGCTGCGGAACTGGGCGCCGAGCTGCGCGAGCGGTTGATGCGTATCCCCGAGGACGACCTCGAGCAGCAGATGGAGACTCTGCGCCACTTCAAGCTGGCCCACGCCCTGCGCGTGGTGGCTTCGGAGATCGCCGGCACCCTGCCGCTGATGAAGGTCAGCGACTACCTGACCTGGCTGGCCGAGGCGATCCTCGAACAGGTGCTGGCGCTGGCCTGGGACCAGCTGGTGCAGCGCCACGGCCGGCCGACCCGCGCCGACGGCACGCCCTGCGATCCGGACTTCATCATCATCGGCTATGGCAAGTCCGGCGGGCTGGAGCTGGGGCATGGTTCGGACCTGGACCTGGTGTTCATCCACGACGGCGACCCGCAGAGCGAGACCGACGGCGCCAAGCCCATCGACGGCGCGCAGTTCTTCACCCGCCTGGGGCAGAAGATCATCCACTTCCTCACCGCGCAGACGCCGTCCGGCACTCTTTATGAGGTAGATATGCGGCTGCGCCCCAGCGGTGCATCGGGCCTGCTGGTCAGCTCGCTGCGCGCCTTCGAGGCCTACCAGCTGGGCGAGGCCTGGACCTGGGAGCACCAGGCGCTGGTGCGCGCCCGCGTGCTGGCCGGTTGCAAGCGCGTGGCCGGCGCCTTTGAGGCGATCCGAGCGAAGGTGCTGGGCCAGCAGCGCGACCTGGCCGAGTTGCGCAAGGAAGTCAGTGAGATGCGCGCCAAGATGCGCGACAACCTGGGGACCCCCGGCACGGCCGCCGGCACCGCAAAAAATGCCTTCGAAGCCGCGGCGCCGTTCGATCTCAAGCAGGATGCCGGTGGTATCGTCGATATCGAATTTATGGTGCAATACGCAGCCCTGGCCTGGTCGTGGCAGCACCCGGAGCTGCTGGAGTTCACCGACAACATCCGCATTCTGGATGGCCTGGAGCGGGTCGGCCTGATGTCCGGTGAAGATGTCCTTCGCTTGCAGGATGCCTACCGGGCCTACCGCGCGGCGGCCCATCGGCTGTCCCTGCAGAAGCAGCCGGGCGTCGTGAGCGGCGACCACTTCCATGCGGAACGCCGCATGGTGATGACGATGTGGAAGGCCTTCGAGCTGACCTGAGTCCCCCGGCTTCCCCGCGAACTCCCCTGACCAGCTGGCAAGAATGGCGATGGCCGGCCAGGTCGTCGGGGTTGTCGACGGGGGCAGGAACCTGAACAGGACTGGCCACTGCTGGCGCTGCGCCAGGTCACAGGGAGTGACGAAATCCGCCCGGCCGGCGCGCCGGCTGGGCTAGACTGCGGGCATTCGATGCTCGGCACCCGACCGTAAAGGCCTGCGCCGCGCGGCCGGAAGAATGGAGTACGGGGAGGCGAGAGCCTCCCCGGTCGTTTCTGGAAAACGCATGAGAATTCTGATCGTAGGCCCCTCCTGGGTGGGCGACATGGTGATGGCGCAGACGCTGTTCCACTGCCTGAAGCAGCGCCATCCCGACTGTGAGATCGACGTGCTGGCGCCCGACTGGAGCCGGCCGATCCTCGAGCGCATGCCGCAAGTGCGCCAGGCCCTGAGCTTCCCGCTCGGCCACGGCGTGCTGGATATCGCCGCGCGCCGGCGCATCGGCAAATCCCTCAAGGGCCAATACGACCAGGCCATCCTGCTGCCGAACTCGCTCAAGTCGGCGCTGGTGCCGTACTTCGCCGGCATCCCCAAGCGCACCGGCTGGAAGGGCGAGATGCGCTACGGCCTGCTCAACGACATCCGTGCGCTGGATAAAGAGCGCTATCCGCTGATGATCGAGCGCTTCATGGCCCTGGCCTACGAGCCGGACGCCGAGCTTGCGCAACCCTATCCACAGCCGCGCCTGTCCATCGAGCCGCAGAGCCGCGATGCCGCCCTGGCCAAGTTCGGCCTGAGCCTGGATCGCCCGGTGCTCGCCCTGTGCCCCGGCGCCGAGTTCGGCGAGGCCAAGCGCTGGCCGGCGGAGTACTACGCCAAGGTTGCGGAAGCCAAGATCCGCGCCGGCTGGCAGGTGTGGATCTTCGGCTCGAAGAACGACCACCCCGGTGGCGAGGACATCCGCTCGCGGCTGATCCCCGGTCTGCGCGAGGAGTCGGTGAACCTGGCCGGCGAGACCGCCCTGGCCGAAGCCATCGACCTGATGTCCTGCGCTGGCGCCGTGGTGACCAACGATTCCGGCCTGATGCACGTGGCCGCTGCCCTGAACCGCCCGCTGGTGGCGGTCTACGGCTCCACCTCGCCGCAATTCACCCCGCCGCTGGCCGAGCACGTGGAAATCGTCCGCCTGGGCCTGGACTGCAGCCCCTGCTTCGACCGCGTGTGCCGCTTCGGCCACTACAACTGCCTGCGCGAACTCAAGCCGAGTCCGGTGCTCGAAGCGCTGGACCGTCTGGTCGGCGACCCGGTGGATGTGGAAAGCGCTGAATGAGGGTGTTGCTGATCAAGACGTCGTCCCTGGGCGACGTCATCCATACCCTGCCGGCGCTCACCGACGCCGCCCGCGCCATTCCCGGCATCCAGTTCGACTGGGTGGTCGAGGAAGGTTTCGCCGAGATTCCCGCCTGGCACCCGGCGGTGGCTCAGGTCATCCCGGTGGCGATCCGCCGCTGGCGCAAGAATCTCTGGCAGACATTCAAGAACGGCGAGTGGAGCCGCCTCAAGCGGCGCCTGAAGGAAGTCGACTACGACCTGGTGATCGACGCCCAAGGCCTGCTCAAGAGCGCCTGGCTAACCCGTTACGTACGCCACCGCACCCCGGTTGCCGGGTTGAGCCGCGAGTCCGCCCGCGAGCCGTCCGCCAGCCGCTTCTACCGCCGCACCTATCCGGTCGCCTGGGAGCAGCACGCCGTCGAGCGCGTGCGCCAGCTGTTCGCCCAGGCGCTGGATTACCCGTTGCCCGCCGGCACCGGCGACTACGGCCTGGACCGCAGCCGCCTGCTGGACTCAGTGGAAGGTGGTCCGTACCTGGTGTTCCTGCATGGCACCACCTGGGTGACCAAGCACTGGCCCGAGGCCTACTGGCGCGAGCTGGTCGAGCGCATGGGCGAGCGTGGCTGGTCGGTGCGCCTGCCCTGGGGCAACGACGCCGAGCGTGAGCGCGCCGAGCGGCTGGCCCAGGGCTTGGAAAATGCCTCGGTACTCCCCAGATTGTCCCTCGCGGGCATGGCCAAGGTGCTGGCTGGCGCTTCCGCCTGCGTGGCGGTCGATACCGGGCTCGGCCATCTGGCGGCCGCGCTGGATGTGCCGACTCTCTCGCTGTTCGGTCCGACCAACCCGGGCCTGACCGGCGCCTACGGACGCTCGCAGGTGCACCTGGCCAGCGACTGGCCCTGCGCGCCCTGTTTGCAGAAGACCTGTACCTACCAGCCGACGGCCGAAGACAAGCGCCAGTTCGACCTGCGGCAAGAACAGCCCCTGTGCTTCACGCGCCTGAACCCGCAGCGCGTGGCGACCCAACTGGAGGCTCTGCTGCTGGCTCCGGAGACGCTTCGATGACCCTCGCTTTCGTCCTCTACAAGTACTTCCCGTTCGGCGGGCTGCAGCGCGACTTCATGCGTATCGCCCTGGAGTGCCAGCAGCGCGGTCATGCCATCCGCGTCTATACGCCGATCTGGGAAGGCGAAGTGCCGCCTGGTTTCGACGTGCGCGTGGCGCCGGTGAAGGCGCTGTTCAACCATCGCCGCAACGCGAAGTTCAGCGCCTGGCTGGCTGCCGATCTCGCGCGCTCGCCGGTGGACCGGATCATCGGCTTCAACAAGATGCCGGGCCTGGACCTCTATTATGCCGCCGACGGCTGTTTCGAGGACAAGGCGCAGACCCTGCGCAACCCGCTCTACCGCCGCTTTGGCCGCTACAAGCATTTCGCCGACTACGAGCGCTCGGTGTTCTCGCCGCAGTCGAAGACCGAGATCCTGATGATCTCCGAGGTGCAGCAACCGCTGTTCGTCAAGCATTACGGCACCCCGGCGGAGCGCTTCCACCTGCTGCCGCCGGGCATCGCCCTGGACCGCCGCGCGCCGGCCAATGCTGCCGAGATTCGTGCCGACTTCCGCCGTGAGTTCAAGCTGGCGGATGACGAGCTGCTTCTGGCGCAAATCGGTTCCGGCTTCAAGACCAAGGGGCTGGACCGCAGCCTCAAGGCGCTGGCCGCGCTGCCGCGCTCGTTGCGCAAGCGCACCCGGCTGATCGCCATCGGCCAGGATGATCCCAAGCCGTTCCAGCTGCAGGTCAAGGCGCTCGGGTTGTCGGATAACGTGCAGATTCTCAAGGGCCGCAGTGACATTCCGCGCTTCCTGCTCGGCGCCGACCTGCTGATCCATCCGGCCTACAACGAAAACACCGGCACCGTGCTGCTGGAGGCGGTGGTGGCGGGGCTGCCGGTGCTGGTCACCGATGTCTGCGGCTATGCCCACTACATCGACGAGGCCAACGCCGGTCGGGTGGTGGCGTCGCCCTTCGAGCAGGAACGCTTCAACGCCATGCTCAAGGACATGCTGGAAGACAACGCCGCGCGCGCCGAGTGGTCGCGCAATGGCCTGGCCTTCGCCGAAACCGCCGATCTCTACAGCATGCCCCAGCACGCTGCCGACCTGATTCTGCGGGAGCGTGCATGAAGCTCGAACTGCAAGAACCCTTCAAGCGCCTGTGGGCGGGCAAGGACCCCTTCGTCGAGGTCGAGCGCCTGCAAGGCAAGGTCTACCGTGAACTGGAAGGCCGCCGCACGCTGCGCACCGAAGTCGACGGGCGCGGCTATTTCGTGAAGATCCACCGCGGCATCGGCTGGGGCGAGATCGTCAAGAACCTGTTCAGCGTCAAGCTTCCCGTGCTCGGCGCGGGCCAGGAGCAGCGTGCCCTGGAGCGCCTGCACCAGGCCGGTGTCGCGACCATGACTGCGGTGGCCTATGGCGAGCGTGGCGGCAATCCGGCCGCGCAGCACTCCTTCATCATCACCGAGGAGCTGGCGCCGACCACCGACCTGGAAGTTTTCTCCCTCGACTGGTTGCAGCAGCCGCCTGCGCCGCGCCTGAAGCGCGCGCTGATCGCTGAAGTGGCGAAGATGGTCGGCACCATGCACCGCGCCGGGGTGAACCACCGCGATTGCTACATCTGCCATTTCCTGCTGCACACCGATCGCCCGATCAGCGCCGACGACCTGCGCCTGTCGGTGATCGACCTGCACCGCGCCCAGACCCGCGCCGCGACGCCGTGCCGCTGGCGCAACAAGGATCTGGCGGCGTTGTATTTCTCCGCGCTGGACATCGGCCTGACACGTCGCGACAAGCTGCGCTTCCTGCGGGGTTACTTTGGCAAGGCGCTGCGCGACATCCTGCGCGACGAAGCAGCGCTGCTTGCCTGGCTGGAACGCAAGGCAGCCAAGCTTTACGACCGCAAGCAACGTTATGGGGACCTGCTCTGATGGCTCGTCGGGCACTCGAGGCCGACTGCCGGCACCCGGTCCTGGAGGCGCTGTTCGCACCCGGCGAGCGTGTCTCCCAGGGCTCGGCGATCTTCGACAAGGCCGCCAGGTATCATCTGCCGTACATCCAGCGCCTGCAGCTCCAGCGGCTGTGCCGGCGCCGCGAGCGATTCAACGCCACGGACAAGCAGCGCGTGCGTCGCATCGTCCATTTCTTCGAGGGACGTAAGTGAAGGATTTCATTGCCAGCGACGACCAGATGCTGCTCGAGCGCAACGCCCTGGCCGATTTCGATGCCCTGTGGAACCTGCAGCTGGAAGCCGTGGACGAGCCCAACACCGAGCGCGGTGGCTGGAGCAGCGTCTATCGCCTGGAGCTGGACGGCACCGCCTACTACCTCAAGCGCCAGAGCAACCACCTGACCCGTAGCCTGACCCGGCCGCTGGGCGAGCCGACCTTCAGCCGCGAGTTCCGTAATATCCAGCGCTACCAGCAGCTGGGCATTCCGTCGATGCAGGCCGCCTTCTTTGGCGCGCGGCAGGTCGCCGGCGAGCGCCGGGCGATCCTGATGACCCGCGCCCTGGACGGCTGGCGCGACCTGGATGGCCACCTGCAAGGCTGGTCCAATCTGGCACCGGAGCGTCGCCAGGCCATCCTGCACGCTTGCGGCATGCTCGCCCGCCGCCTGCACGAGGCCGGGCAGATGCACGGCTGCTTCTATCCCAAGCACATCTTCCTGCGCGAGACCGAGGAGGCCTTCGAGGCAACCTTGATCGACCTGGAGAAGACCCGCCCGCTGTGGTTCGGCTGGCGCGACCGCGTGCGCGACCTCGAGCCGCTGCTGCGCCGCGCGCCGGACTGGAGCGAGGGCGACGTGCGCAACCTGCTGGCGGCCTATCTCGGCACCGCGGCCAGCGGCCCGGAAGTGGATGACTGGTATCGCCGTCTCGGCGCCCGGCGCAAGAAGAAGGATGGCCTCGCATGAGGCTGTCTGCCCTGCGCGACGCAGGTCGCACCCCCGCGCTGCCGCTGCGCGTCGAGCTGGAAGATGGCGCCGGCAGTGCCGAACTGCGCCTGGACAGCCTGCTGCGCGTACTGCCCGGACAACGCTATGTCGGCGCGGCCAATTGGCGCGGCCGCCCGGTGCTGGCCAAGTTGCTGGTCGGCGCAAAGGCCGCGCGGCACTTCCAGCGTGAGCGCGAAGGTGTGCGCCTGCTCGCCGAGCAGGGCCTGAGCACGCCGGCGCTGTTGGCTGACGGACTGAAGGACGGCGAGGGTGGCTGGCTGCTCTTCGAGTTCCTCGGTAACGCCCAGAGTCTCTGGGACGCCTGGCGCGCCGTGGAAGGCGAGCCGCTGCTCTCCGGCGGCCAGACCGCCGTCATCGCCGAGGCGCTGACCGCCATTGCCCAGTTGCACGCCAAGGGCCTGTGGCAGGAAGACCTGCATCTGGACAACCTGCTGCGCCACGCCGGCAAGCTGTACCTGATCGACGGCGCCGGCATCCGCGCGGAAACGCCCGGCCAGCCGCTGTCGCGCAAGCACGTGCTGGAAAACCTGGGCGTGTTCTTCGCACAACTGCCGGCCAGTCTCGATCCCTATCTCGAAGAGCTGCTGATCCACTATCTGCTGGCCAACGGCGAGCACGCGCTGCCGCTGGAGGCCCTGCAGAAGGAAATCGCCAGGGTTCGACGCTGGCGCGTCGGCGATCTGATGAAGAAGATCGCCCGTGACTGCAGCCTGTTCAGCGTGTTCAAGGGGCCGTTCGGCCTGCGCGCGGTGCGTCGGGAGGAGGAGGAGGGGCTGCAGCCGCTGCTGGCCGCCCCCGATGCCTTCATCGCCAAGGGCCATATCTACAAGACTGGCGGCGCGGCGACCGTGGCGCGGGTCGAGCACGCTGGCCGGCCGCTGGTCATCAAACGTTACAACATCAAGAACCTGCTGCACTGGTTCAAGCGCTTCTGGCGCCCCACTCGCGCCTGGGCTTCCTGGCGCGAGGGCAACCGCCTGGACTTCCTCGGCATTGCCACGCCCAAGCCGTTGGCGGTGATCGAGCGACGCTGGCTGTGGCTGCGCGGCCCGGCCTTCCTGATTACCGATTACCTGGCGGGTCAGGATATAATCGCCCGTTTCAAACCCTACCTGGACCAACCGGAGGGGGGCGGCCTGCCGCCGGAAACAGACCTTGCAGCCCTGGACAGACTGTTCGCGGCGCTGGTGCGTGAACGCATCAGCCATGGCGATCTGAAGGGGCACAACCTGTTCTGGCAGGAGCAGGGCGAAGGTGGGCAGTGGTCGTTGATCGACCTCGATGCCATGCAACGCCACTCGCGAGACGCGAGCTTCGCCCGCGCCTATGCCCGCGACCGTGCGCGCTTCCTGCGCAACTGGCCGACGGATAGCGCACTGCACCAGCTGCTCGACGAACGTTTACCGCGGGTGCCTGGCACCCGCCCAGATGAAAGAGGCTAGACCCTGTGGCATTGACCATCCTCGGCCTGTCCGGCGCCGTAAGCCATGACCCTTCCGCCGCCCTGTACATCGACGGCAAGCTGGTCGCGGCCGTCGAAGAAGAGCGCTTCGTCCGCGACAAGCACGCGAAGAACCGCATGCCCTACGAGTCGGCCAAGTTCTGCCTGGAGCAGGCCGGGATCAAGCCGTCGGACGTTGACGTGGTGGCCATTCCCTTCGCCCCCATCAGCATCTTCGACAAGGCCCGCTGGCACTACGCCAAGCGCTACGCCTACGCGCCCGACCGCGCGCTGGACGCCATCCTGCTCGGCAACCGCCGCTACCACCGCTACTACAAGCGCATCCAGTGGTGCCTGCAGCAGTTGGGCTTCGACCTGAAGAAGACCAAGATCCAGCCGGTCGAGCACCACCTGGCCCACGCCTCCAGTGCCTACCACTGCTCTGGCTTCAAGGAGAAGACCGCGATCCTCGGGATCGACGGCAAGGGCGAATACGCCACCACCTTCTTCGGCTACGGCGAGAACGGCAAGATCCACAAGATCAAGGAGTTCTACGATCCGGACTCCCTGGGCGGCCTGTACGGCGCGCTGACCGAATACCTCGGGTTCGACATGCTCGACGGCGAGTTCAAGGTCATGGGCATGGCGCCCTACGGCGACGCCAGCAAGTACGATTTCTCCCGCCTCGCCAAGTTCGAGAACGGTGAGCTGATCATCAACACCGAGTACGCCAACGTCATCGGCTTCCGTCGCTACAAGGAAAAGGGCAAGGGCTACTACTTCTCGCCCAAGCTGATCGAGTGGCTCGGTCCGAAGCGTGAAGGCGACATCGCCGACGATCCCTACATCCACTACGCCGCCAGCATCCAGGCGCTGTTCGAGAAGTTGGCGCTGGAGATGATGGATTACTACCTGGGCGACATCATCCGCGAGACCGGCAAGATCGCCTTCGCCGGCGGCTGCGCGCTGAACGTCAAGCTCAACCAGAAGATCATCGCCCGTCCCGAGGTCAAGGAGCTGTACGTGCAGCCCGCGGCCAGCGATGCCGGCACCGCGGTTGGCGCGGCGGCCTATGTGTCCTGGGAGCGCGGCGTACCGGTCGAGAAGATGGAACACGTCTACCTCGGACCGGAATACAGCAACGAAGACGTCATCGCCGCCTGCGCCCGCCACGAGGCCAAGCCGACCTGGCGCAAGATCGACAACCTGTCCGAGCTGATCGCCAAGGTGCTGGTGGACGGCAATCCGGTGGCCTGGTTCCAGGGCCGCCTGGAGTTCGGCCCGCGCGCCCTCGGCGGCCGCTCGATCATCGGTTGCCCGAGCGTTCCCGGCGTGGCAGACCGCATCAACGCGCAGATCAAGTTCCGCGAGCGCTGGAGGCCCTTCTGCCCGTCGATGCTTGATACCGTCGGCCCGCAGATGTTCAAGATCGACCACCCGGCGCCGTTCATGACCTTCACCTTCGAAGTCAACGAAGAGTGGAAGACCCGCGTGCCGGAAGTCGTCCATGAAGACGGCACCTCCCGCGCCCAGGTGCTCAAGCGCGAGTTCAACCCGCGCTACTACGACATGATGAAGGAGCTGGAGAAGCTCACCGGCAACGGCGTGGCGCTCAACACCTCGCTGAACCGCCGTGGCGAGCCGATGGTCTGCTCGCCGACCGACGCCCTGAACATGTTCTACGGCTCGGACCTGCAGTACCTGATCATGCAGGACATCCTTGTGGTCAAGGATGGCGCGGAGCCCTATGACTCGCTCGGCTGAACCGCGCGTCCTGCAGTTCTGCCACGGCTATGACGGGCCGTTCCTCGACTGTGCCCGTCAGTACGCCAGCCTGTTCGCCGGTACCGGTTACCGGGTCACCACGGTGTTCCTCACCGGTACGCCCGACCCGGAGGTGGCCGCCGGCTGCGCCAGCGACGAGGTGCTCTTCCTCGACTACAGCTCACGGGACATCCGCGGGCTGAAGCTCAAGGCGATCCGCGACTTGCGTGAGATTGCCCGCTCGCGCGACTTCCGCTTCTGCATCGCGCATCGCTTCAAGCCGACCTGGATCGCCATGCTCGGCACCAAGCTGCCGGTCATCGGTGTGCATCATGGATTCGGCGATTTCCAGCGGCTGGGTCGCAAGCTGTTCGCCCGCGTCTTCGCCAAGCGCCTGAGCCTGCTGGCGGTGTCCAACGCAGTGCGCGACGAGATCCGCACCTGCCTGCCTGCCTGGCCGAAGGCGCGCATCGAGACGCTGTACAACCGTGTCGACGTCGACGCGCTGCAGGCCGTTCAGGTCGACCGCTACCCGGCGCGCCAGCACCTGGGGCTGCCGGACAACGCCTGGGTGGTCGGCAACGTCGGCCGCCTGCACCCGGACAAGGACCAGGCGACCCTGCTGCGCGGCTTCGCCCAGGCACTGCCGCGCCTGCCGCACAACAGCCTGCTGGCTATCCTCGGCAAGGGCCGCCTGGAGGAAGACCTCAAGGACCTCGCTCGCGAGCTCGGCATCGCCGAACGCGTGCTGTTCCTCGGCCAGGTGCCCGATGCCCGGCGCTACTTCAAGGCATTCGATGCCTTTGCCCTGAGCTCCGACCATGAGCCTTTCGGCATGGTCCTGCTGGAGGCGATGGCAGCCGGTGTGCCGGCGATCTCCACTTCCGGAGGCGGTGCCGGGGAAGTGGTCGAGGGTGTCGGCATACTCTTCCCGTTGCGCGATGATGCGGCGCTGGGGGAAGGGCTGCTGCACCTGGCCGCGCTCGACCGCCAGCAGCGCGAGGCCTGCGCCCGGTTGATGGATGAGCGCCTGCGGATGCGCTTCTCCGACGAGGCGGTGCGCCGGGAGTTCTGGCATCTGCCGCAGGTCGCGGCGCTGACGGCCGAGTCGGAGCGCTGACCGGCGCCGCCGTTGCGGCGGCCGGGTCACCAAGACGGGCGACGTAGCGCGGGCCGGTGTTGCCGGGCCGCGTGCTTTCAGGGGTTGGTAATGAGCAAGCGCTACAAGGTTCTTCAACTGCAGCCGGACTACAACGTCAAGGCGCATGATTTCGCCGACCTCGCCGAGCAGATCGTCAAATGCCTGCCGGCGGAGCGTTTCGACGTGGTCTCGGCCTTCCTGCGTGGTCAGCCGGGGGCGGGCGAACCGGTCAGCCGGGCCCAGCGCTCGGTGTACTTCGAATTCTCCGATGCGCAGCTCAAGGGCATGCGCCTGCGTGCCATGTGGCAGCTGTACCGCTTCTGCCGCGCGGAAGGCTTCGACGTCGTGGTCTGCAACCGCTTCAAGCCGGTGAACATGTTCCTGCAGCTCAATCGCTGGCTGCGGGTGCCGGTGTGCATCGGGATTTCCCATGGTTTTGGTGAGTACGACCGACTCTACCGGCGTCTGCAGACGCGCCGCCTGATCGACAAGGCCTGGCGCTTCGTCGGCGTTTCGCCGGCCGTGCGCCAGTACCTGCTGGATTGCGCCTGCGGCTTCACCGAACGCAATACGGTGGCCATCACCAACGCCATCGACATTCCGCAGGCCGAGGCGCTGCAGCTCCCCCGCGAGGAGGCGCGCCGCCGGCTCGACCTGCCCCAGGATGTGCGCCTGGTCGGCGCCCTCGGTCGGCTGGTGCCGGTCAAGGGCCACATTTACCTGATCCGCGCCTTCGCGCAGATCCATGAGCGCTTCCCGCACGCGCACCTGGCGATCATCGGTGCCGGCCGCGAGGAGCAGACCCTGCGGCAGGAAGCCGAGCGCCTTGGCATCGCCGGCAAGGTTCACCTGACTGGCAGTCGTCCGGACGCCCTGCAATACGTGCGCGCCTTCGACATCTGGGCGATGCCCTCGCTGAAAGAGGGGCTGGGCCTGGCGCTGCTGGAGGGCATGAGCGGTCGCCTGCCGGTAATCGGCTCGGACATTCCGGCCATGCGCCCCCTGCTTCTGGGCGCCGGCGGGCAGCTGGTGCCGCCGGGCGACGCCGATGCCCTGGCCAGAGCCTTGGCCGACTACCTCGCGCTGGACGACGAGCGGCTGCGCGAGAAGGGCGACCAGTCCTATGCCTACCTGTGCCGAGAGCACGATATCGATGAATTCCGCCAGCATTACCTCGACCTGATCGAGGGGGCGCTGCGCGATGCCGGAAAGGGCCGTCATGAGTGAGACCTACAGACCGTTGGTGACGGTCATCATCGCCTCCTACAACCACGGGCCGTATATCGAGGAAAGCATCCTCAGCGTGCTCAACCAGACCTATCCCAATATCGAGCTGCTGGTGGTCGATGACGGCTCCAAGGACGATAGCGTCGAGCGCATCCGCCGCCTGCAGGAGCAGCACGGTTTCGACTTCCGTGTGCAGGAAAACCGTGGACTTACCCACACCCTCAACGAGGCGATCGCCCGCTCGCGGGGCGAGCTGATCGCGCCGTTCGGTTCGGACGACATCATGATGCCCGACCGCCTGGCGATCCAGGTCGAGTACATGCGCGACAAGCCCGAGGTCGGCATCTGTGCGGGCAACATCGAGCTGATCGACTCCCAGGGCAACCTGTTCCCGGAGAAGCGCCAGCGCCGCGACGTGCCTTTCCGTCGCCTGGACTTCGACGACATGTTCCTCGAGCGCAAACCCTATCCGCCGGCACCGACCCTGCTGTTCCGCCGCGAGGCGCTGGAGAAGGTCGGCGGTTTCGACCCGCAGATTCGCCTGGAAGACCTGCTGATCGAGCTGAAGGTCACCCACGCCGGCTACTTCATCGATGGCCTCAGTGTGGTCATGGCGCGCTATCGCAAGCACGCGACCAACAGCTACAAGAACCACCGGTTCATGATCGACAACATCCTGCGCACCTACGCGTTGTTCAGCGACCACCCGAGCTACGACGAAGTGCGTTACCGCGCCATCAACTCGATGTTCATCAAGGTCGCCAACCGTGACCGTGCCCTGGCCCGCGAGCTGCTCGCCCAGCTGCCGCTCAAGGCCTGGACGCGGCGAACCTTGCGCGGATTGGCCCGCCTGTATTTCTCTCCGCTGGAAAAGCACTGAAGTCGCGGTCAGGGATTTCCTGGCCAGGCAGCGCGACCGCCAGCCTCCCCGGCCTCAGGTTGCGCGTGCCGGCTCGGGCCGCCGGGCCTCGCTCAGACGCTTGCCGGCGCGTATGCCGGGGCGTTCGATCAGCATGAAGGTCAGGCTGCTGAGCAGCACCAGCAGGCAACCGGTTCCGGCCAGTGCCGGGATGAACCAGATCGCCTGGGTGATATCCAGGCCGGCGCCGCGTGGCAACTGTCGCAGCACCACCCAGAGCAGGAGTCCGTGCAGCAGGTAAGTGCTGTAGCTGATCTCCCCCATCCAGCGGATGCCCGGGAGACTCAGGGCGCCGAACAGCCGATTGCCCGACGCGACGATGCAGAAGAACAGGCTGAGCAACAGCAGCGGCAGCGTGTGGAAGCTGCGATCGAAGCAGCTCATCACCAGCAGCAGGGCCAGCAGGGCGATGCCGCCTGCGAATGGGGTCCGTGCCCAGCGAGTCAGTTTCGGGTTACGCACCCAATAGGCCGCGCCGATGCCGCCCAGGAAGCTGGCCAGGATTGAGCGCTTGAGCGAATGGTTCCAGCCGAACAGCTCGCTGAGCAGGTAGATGCCGAGCAGGCAGAGCAGCACCGTGCGCCAGCCGGGATGCCTGAGGAAGACGATGCCGAGCAGCGGCAGCGCAGCGTAGAAGAACAGCTCGTAGCTGAGCGTCCAGGTGACGTTGGAGATCAACCCGCCGGTCTGTTCGTACTGGTTGATGTCCGGTCGATCGAAGATCAGCCAGCGAGTCAGTTGCACGGCCAGTTCGTCGGGCGTATCGCGCAGTTGCCAGTGGCTGGCGTAGAACACTCCCAGTACCACCAGAGCCATGACCAGCAGGTACAGCGGGTACAGGCGGAATAGCCGGGAGATGGCGAAGGCGCGCCAGTCATGCTGGCGTCCCTGGTTGAGCAGGCGCCCCCAGAACAGGAAGGAGGTGATCATGAAGAACAGCGCAATGCTGGCCTGGCCAAGCTGGGAGTAGAAGTTCGACGGAGGAAAGTCGAACTGCCCGTTCCGCAGGAAGAACCAGGTGATCACCGCATGATGAATGAAGACGCCGAAGGCGAGATAGCCGCGCAAGCCGTCGATGCTGGCGTAGCGGCTGCCACTTTGCGCGTCGAGCAACTGCCGCAGTGCAGGGACTGCACGGACCAGGCAGGAGGCTGTGGCGATGGCGACGGCATAGGCGGCCACGGCCAGTAAAGGGTTGAGGACCCACATGTTCTTCTTGTGCTCCGGTGGAAAACGGCAACGCCACGGGCGCCGACGATGCGTTCCGCGCGTTGCGGCCCCATGGCCGAGGTTGGAGCGGGCAACCCGGGACGGATGAGCGTGCCGTGGTTGCCCGTGGTGAATTGCTAAGGGAGATCGTCGCTTGGCCGAGATGTATTGCTTTGGGGCTGCGTGTGCAGGCCCCAAGGTATTCAGGCTGGCGTGCGGTTTTCCACGTTTTGACGGATATCCTCGGCCGCGCGCTTGCCGGCTTCCAGGGCATAACCCTCCAGCAACTGCGGCAGGTGCTGCTCGAAAAGCACTCTCCGGTCTTCCGGGTAGCGCTGCATGTGGCGCAGGTTGCGAATGCGCAGGGTGCGTCCGAGCGGGCTGAGGCGGATATTCATGTCGGCGACGTCGATCAAGGCGAAATCACCGTCCGGCAGTACCAGGACGTTCCCCAGGTGCAGCGAGCGGAAATACACCCCCAGTTCGTGCAACTGCCCGAGCAGTGCGCCGAAGCGCCGTACCAGGCGTGCCCGGGCCTTGTCGCTGCTGGCTGCGGCGAGCGCCTGGCGCAGGGTCTGGCCAGGTAGCGGGGTGTACTGGACCGCGGTGGTGCGTTCGTCAAGCTGATACAGGCCGGTTACCTCCGGGGCGGGGATACCCAGCCGGAGCAGGAAACGGCAATTGTTGGCGAAACGCTTGGCGTAGGGCAGCAGCCGGGCGGAGCTCACCAGGCGCTTGCGACGGAACAGCTTGAGGAAACTGCCATCGGCCAGCTCGAGGACCTTTGGCCCGAGCCCGTCCTCTTCGATCAGTCGGCTCCTGGCGCTGAGCCGCTCGTAGTCAGATACGGGCAGGTCGCGCATCTCCACCGTGCGGCCGAAGCGCAGGCGCGTCGCGATGTTCAGCCCGGCGAGCAGGGTCAGCGGGATCCATAGCAGCAGCCAGTGCTCCTTGGGGCGCGAGAGAATGTCGCCGCCCTCGGTCAGCCCGGCGCCGAGCCCGAACACCAGCAGCGCGGAGGCGATCATGTACATCGGGTCTCGACGGTTCCGCCAGGCGCTGTACAGCCCCAGCAGGTACATGCACAGCCACGGCAGCAGGCCGATGATGCCGACGTAGTAGAGCACGCCGAGGATGAAGCTGTGCGGCTCGCTGAATTCGATGCCGTTGCCCGGATCGATTGCGAGGGTCGCGCGATAGCCGTGCCCCAGCCAGGGGGCCTTGGCGATTTCCTGCAAGCTCAGGTGCCAGAGCTCCAGGCGGTAGGATGTGCCCCGGCTCAGCAGGGTGTCGGGGAACAGCAGGAGCAGTGCGCCGCCGGCCAGGAGCCCGATGAACAACAGCAGGCCACGCCGTCCACCACGCAGGGCGATCAGCCAGACCGACGCCAGCAGCAGTGCCAGCAGGGGGGTGCGTGATCCGGTGGCGAGCGTCGCGGTGATCATTACCAGCAGGGCCGGGGTCGCCAGCAGGATTGCACGCCGACGACGCTGGCTCATGCCGATGGCGAGCCAGTACGTGCAGAAGAAGCCGAACAGGTGCGAACTGAGCAGTGGGTTATCCAGGGCGCCGAACCCGCCGATCATCCGGTTGCCGGCTTTGTAGTGCTCGAAGAACAGTATCAGGCTGTAGACCGATGCCAGCAGCACAAGTACCGCGGCCGTCAGGTAGGCGTATCGCAGGCGTTTGGGTTGGAGCAGCGCCAACATGGCGCTGGCGGCGAACAGCATGATCACGTAGATCGGCCTTTTCACCAGTCCGTCGACGTCATCGCCCGCCGGGCTCCAGGCAATGCTCAGAATCGCCCAGCCGGCAAAGGCGAGAAAGGCCAGGACCATCGGCTCCCTGAGCAGCACGCGGACACCGCTGGGCTTGAGGCAGAGGGCCAGCAATGCGGGGAAGCAGAGCAGCAGGTAGACCAGCCGGTGATACTGGGGACGTTCGGCAACCAGCATCATGCCGGCGAGCAGCGCGATATAGCCGGCGGGCAATATCCAGCGGCAGATGAAGTCGAAGGTGGATTGTGACCAGTTGACGGTGGAGCGAGCGAGCATGAGCGAACGGCCGGTCTTGCTTGAAAGCGGGGGATTATAGCGGAAGGCGCATTGCCGTCAGGTGGGAATGCGCGCACCGAGTGTTGCCGGAAGCTGTGGTAAAGTGTCGCTTTTGATCGCAGTGCGCCCAGATGACCGTACCTTCCCGCAGCGATAATCGCTCATCCTTTCGCATCTACCTACGTCTGTTGTCGTATGTGCGCCCTTACTGGGGAATGTTCGCCCTCAGTATCGTCGGCTTCCTGATCTTCGCATCGACCCAGCCGATGCTCGCCGGCATCCTCAAGTATTTCGTCGACGGCCTGAGCAATCCCGAGGCGTCGCTGTTCCCCACTGCACCCTGGCCCTGGCTGCGCGACCTGCGCCTGCTCTTCGCGGTGCCGCTGCTGGTGGTGCTGATCTCCATGTGGCAGGGCGTCGGCTCCTTCCTCGGCAACTACTTCATCGCCAGGGTCTCCCTCGGCCTGGTTCACGACCTACGGGTGGCGTTGTTCAACAACCTGCTGGTCCTGCCCAACCGCTACTTCGACCGGAACAATTCCGGGCACCTGATCTCGCGCATCACCTTCAACGTGACCATGGTCACAGGTGCCGCCACCGATGCGATCAAGATCGTGATCCGTGAAGGCATGACCGTGGTCTTCCTGTTCTTCACCCTGATGTGGATGAACTGGAAACTGACCCTGGTGATGGTCGCCATCCTGCCGATCATCGCCGTGCTGGTGACCAGCGCCAGCAAGAAGTTCCGCAAGCAGAGCAGGAAGATCCAGGTGGCCATGGGCGACGTGACCCACGTCTCCTCCGAGACCATCCAGGGTTACCGCGTGGTCCGCAGCTTCGGTGGCGAGTCCTATGAGCGCCAGCGCTTCCTGCACGTGAGCAGCGAGAACACCGAAAAGAACCTGCGCATGAACAAGACCTCCGCGGTCTATACCCCCATCCTGCAGCTGGTGATCTACAGCGCCATGGCGGTGCTGCTGTACCTGGTGCTGCTGCTGCGCGGCGACGCCACCGTCGGTGATCTGGTGGCCTACATCTCCATGGCCGGCCTGCTGCCCAAGCCGATCCGCCAGCTCTCCGAAGTCAGCTCGACCATCCAGAAGGGTGTGGCGGGCGCCGAGAGCATCTTCGAGCAGCTCGACGAGACGCCCGAAGTGGACAACGGTACCGTCGAACGCGAGCGCGTGAACGGCCGCCTGGAGGTGAGGAACCTCAGCTTCACCTACCCGGGCACCGAAAAACAGGTGCTCAAGGACCTGAGCTTCAGTGTCGAACCGGGCCAGATGGTGGCGCTGGTCGGCCGCTCGGGTAGCGGCAAGTCGACCCTGGCCAACCTGATTCCGCGCTTCTACGACCACAGCGAAGGGCAGATCCTGCTCGATGGCGTGGATGTCGAAGACTACCGACTGAACAACTTGCGCAAGCACATTTCGCTGGTGACCCAGCAGGTCAACCTGTTCAACGACAGCGTGCTGAACAACATTGCCTACGGCGACCTCGCCAGCAAGCCGCGCAGCGCGGTGGAGAAAGCCGCCGACGACGCCTTCGCCCGCGAATTCATCGACCGCCTGCCCGAAGGCTTCGAGACCGAAGTCGGCGAGAACGGCGTAACGCTCTCCGGCGGCCAGCGCCAGCGCCTGGCGATTGCCCGCGCGCTGCTCAAGGATGCCCCGGTACTGATCCTCGATGAGGCCACCTCGGCGCTGGACACCGAGTCCGAGCGGCACATCCAGGCCGCCCTGGAAAAGGTGATGGAAGGTCGCACCACCCTGGTCATTGCCCACCGCCTGAGCACCATCGAAGCGGCGGATCTGATCCTGGTGATGGACCAGGGGCACATCGTCGAGCGTGGCAGCCATGACGAGCTGATCGCGCAGAACGGCTACTACGCCCGTCTGCATGCGCGGCAGTTCGCCGACGATCCGGTCGAGGTCGGCACCCGTACCGAGCAGTCGGTATGACGCCAGCGCGGAACACCTGACATGCTGAACCACCTGCGCCTTTTCCGCGAACGTGGCTGGACGCCCATCGCTGCGGCTGACTATGCCACCGCCTGGCAGACCTTCGGTGGCAGCGTCGCCACCCATCCGGACGTGGTCGAGCGCCTCGCCAGCCTGGCGGGCATCCCGGTGCGCTACCTCGGCTGGTTCGAAGGCGACGAATTGCGCGCCGCCGTGCCGACCTGGGGGCGCAACCTGGCGCTGTCCAAGGATGTGCTCAAGCGCTCGGGCAAGAAGGCCCTGTTCGACCTGGGCAATGCCGAGATCATCCTGCCGATCGCCGAAGGCGCGCGCGTCGAACTGCGCCACCAGGTGCGCTACCTGTCCGAGCTGAACCGCGAGCAGGTCAGCGACGCTCGCGAGCAGCCCGAGCAACTGGCGATGAACCGCGCCCCGGCCGACTTCTCCAAGAAATTCCGCTACAACCAGCGCCGCGAACAGCGCCTGCTGGAAGAGGCGGGTGGGGCGCTGCAGCCCATGAGCGAGCTGAGCCCCGAGGAGCAGGCGCGCATCTATGCCGACCTGTTCCAGCGCCGCTGGGAATTCGAGGTGCCGGGCAAGGCGCGGCTGGCCGAAGTCTTCGCCCTGATGCGCGAGTTCATGCGCGGCTCCCTGGTGCGCCTGGACGGCGAGCCGGTGGCGATCCAGATTCTCTACCGGGTCGAAGCGCCGAAGTGGGTCAGCGTCGAGTACATCAACGGCGGCGTCGCGCCGGAGAACCGCGAGTTCAGCCCCGGCAGCGTGCTCAGCTTCGTCAATACGCAGGAAGCCTGGGCGGAAGCCGAGGCGCTGGGCAAGCCGCTGCGCTATTCCTTCGGCCGCGCCGACCGCGAGTACAAGGACCGCTGGTGCCATCGCGTGCCGGTATTCCAGGTCTGACCTCAGGCCTGAAGACGCGACTATCTTTTGGGCTATTCGCTGCGCTCACCCTTCGGGCCGCACTGAAGTGCGTTCAGCGCAAGCGCTGTCCCGAAGGGGAATCACCCAGGAAACAATGCAGGAGCGGACTTCGTCCGCGATTCCGCTAAACGGAGAACCACCATGAGCGCCCGCAAGCAGCAACTGCTCAAACAGCACCGTCGCAAGAAGCGCGTGGTCCTGCTCATTGCCCTGCTGGCGCTGATCCTGCTCGGCGTCTTCGCGCCCTGGTGGAGCGTACCGCTGGCCGTGCTGCTGGGCTGGGTCGCCCACGAAGCCTGGTTCGCTGATCACCTCTTCTACTCGCCGCGCGACGACTACCGCTACGACTTCCCGCAGGGCACCGCCACCTTGCCGGTATCCATCGGTCCCAATGGGCTGCAGATCGCCGATGGTGCGCTGCCGGCGGACGCGGAGACCCTGGTGCTGGAGGTCGAGATCAAGGCTTCGCTGCTGGGTCGCTGGCTCGACCCGCAGGTGCTGATCGAAGGCGCTGACAATGATCGCCAGGACTTCGAACGCGGTGTCAGCGGCAAGCGCTACATCAACCTGTCGGGCCAGGGCGACGCCCTGCGCGCAGGTCACCTGCGCATCCGCAGTCGCCATTGCCGCATCGGGCAGGAGGGCGTGCTGCATGCCTTCCAGAATCCCGATTACGCCCGGCAGCGCCTGCTGATCGTCGCGCCCCATGCCGACGACGCCGAGCTGGCCGCCTTCGGTCAGTACAGCCGTTGCCCGGACGCCTGGATCGTCACCCTGACCCAGGGCGAGATCGAGGCCGAACACTACCAGCGCCTGGGACTGGACAAGGCCGCCGCCGCGCGCCTGAAAGGTCGCCTGCGCAGCTGGGACAGCATTGCCGCGCCGCTCTGGGGCGGGGTGCCGGCCGAGCGCTGCGTGCAACTGGGCTACTACTGCCTGCAGCTGCCGGCGATGGCCGCCGAGCCGAGCCAGGCCTTCGGTTCGCGCGAATCCGGTGAAAGCGATGTGCGCAGCGTGCGTAGCTTCAATCCGCTGCCGTTGCCCGGCGACCGCGACGGCGCGCCGACCTGGCTGAACCTGGTGGCCGACCTGACCGCGCTGATCGAGCATGTCCGCCCGGACGTGATCCTCACTGCTCATCCGGAACTGGACCCCCACGCCGACCACGTGCAGGCCACCCGGGCTGCGCTGGAGGCAATCCAGGGCAGCAGTTGGAAGCCACAGACCCTGTTGCTCTACGCCAACCACCTGCACGACAACGACCGCTGGCCGATGGGCCCGGCCGACGGCGGCATTGCCCTGCCACCTTGTATCGAGGCATTACCGGCCGATCCGCTGTGGAGCCCAGTGCTCGATACAGCGACCCGCATCGACAAGGCCCAGGCGCTCGCCCTGCAGCACGACCTGCAGACCCCGCTCACCGGCAAGAAGCGCCTGCGTCGGCTGATCCAGCGCGTACTCGCCGGGCGCCAGTGGCCGGCGAGCGGCGAGGATGAGTTTTTCCGCAAGGCGGTGCGCCGCCACGAGCTGTTCTGGGTGCGCCGACTGCCGTAACTGGCAGCTGACCGGCCAGTGCTCGGCACAAGTCGCACTGGATGGCTATGGTATTATCCGCGGCGATTTCGACCTGCGGAGTTCCCATGAAACTGACCATGCCCCGATTCGATCAGGCCCCCGTGCTGGTGGTAGGCGACGTTATGCTCGACCGCTACTGGCATGGCGCGACCTCGCGCATTTCGCCCGAGGCGCCGGTGCCCGTGGTACGGGTCGAGCAGCATGAGGACCGCCCCGGTGGTGCCGCCAACGTCGCGCTGAACCTTGCCGCCCTGGGCGCCCCGGCCTTCCTGGTCGGCGTCACCGGTGTCGACGAGGCCGCCGACAGCCTGAGCGACAGCCTGCAGGCGGTAGGCGTGACCACCCGCTTCCAGCGCATCGCCGGCCAGCCCACCATCGTCAAGCTGCGGGTCATGAGCCGTCACCAGCAACTGCTGCGCGTGGACTTCGAGGAAGCCTTCCGCACCGACGCCGTGGCCCTGTCCGCCGATGTCGAGGCGCTGCTGGATAACGTCCGCGTACTGGTGCTCTCCGACTATGGCAAGGGCGCGCTGAAGAACCACCAGCAGCTGATCCAGGCCGCCCGCCAGCGCGGCATCCCGGTGCTGGCCGACCCCAAGGGCAAGGACTTCGCCATCTACCGTGGCGCCAGCCTGATCACCCCGAACCTCTCCGAATTCGAAGCCATCGTCGGCCGCTGCGCCGACGAGGCCGAGCTGGTCGCCAAAGGCCTGCAACTGATGACCGAGCTGGAACTCGGCGCGCTGCTGGTCACCCGTGGCGAGCACGGCATGACCCTGCTGCGCCCCGGCCACAACGCCCTGCACCTGCCGGCCCGCGCCCGCGAAGTGTTCGACGTCACCGGCGCCGGCGACACCGTGATTTCCACCCTGGCCGGCGCCATCGCCGCCGGTGAAGACCTGCCGCAGGCCGTGGCCCTGGCCAACCTGGCCGCCGGCATCGTGGTCGGCAAGCTGGGTACCGCCGCCATCAGCGCTCCGGAACTGCGCCGCGCCGTGCAGCGCGAGCAGGGCTCCGAGCGTGGCGTGCTGAGCCTCGACCAGCTGCTGCTGGCCATCGAGGACGCCCGCGCCCACGGCGAGAAGATCGTCTTCACCAATGGCTGCTTCGACATCCTCCACGCTGGCCACGTGACCTACCTGGAACAGGCGCGCGCCCAGGGCGACCGCCTGATCGTCGCGGTCAACGACGACGGCTCGGTGACCCGCCTGAAAGGACCGGGCCGCCCGATCAACAGCGTCGACCGCCGCATGGCCGTACTGGCCGGTCTCGGCGCGGTGGACTGGGTCGTCCACTTCGGCGAGGACACTCCCGAACGCCTGCTCACCGAAGTCCGTCCGGACGTGCTGGTGAAGGGCGGCGACTACGGCGTCGAGCAGGTGGTCGGGGCCGGGATCGTCAAAGCCTATGGCGGTGAAGTCCGTGTGCTCGGCCTGGTGGAGAACAGCTCCACCACGGCCATCGTCGAGAAGATCCGGCACCAGAACTGATCGTCTTTCGTTTCCCTGGATGCGCCGGCCTTGCCCGCGATCCGGCCGACAGGCCGGGTCCATTACCCACAAGACACTGACCTCATTGCCAGATCGCCCCGGCAAAGCGGTCATGGTTCCCCCGCCGATTCCCGGCGCATGATCAACGGCATCCACCCTCCGCGGAGCGAGATGCCATGACCACCGACGTGCAGGGCCGCGCCCTGGCCGTGCTGAATCGCGTTGCCCAGGCCGACTGGCCGGACCGACTGAAGCTGCGCAAACCCTTCGAGAGAATGCTCTACAGCGGCAGCCGCACCGGCTTCCGGCTGGCCAGCGAGCGCGCTGCCAAACAGCCCAAGACTCCGCGCAAGGCTGACCCGGACGGGCTCTTCGACCTGTCCCTGTCCGACGAGCAGCAGATGCTGGTGGAGATGCTCGACGGCTTCGCCGCCGAAGTACTGCGGCCCGCCGCCCGCGACGCCGACGCCAAGGCCGGTCTCAGCCTGGAACTGTTGGCCCAGGCGCAGGAGCTGGGCCTGACCCACTACGGCGTCAGTGAAGTGCACGGCGGCATGGCCGGCGAGCGCACCGTGGTCACCAATGCACTGATTGCCGAAGCCCTTGCCCGTGGTGACCTGAGTCTGGCTGCCGCGCTGCTGGTACCGCTGTCGGCCGCCAACTGCATCCGTCGCTGGGCGTCGTCCGAACAGCAGGCGCGCTGGCTGCCGGCCTTCGTCGCCGAGGAGGCCGCGCCGCTGATCGCCATCGCGGTGAACGAGCCGCAGTTGCTGGCCGATCCGCAGCGCCTGTCCACGAAAGCCCGCAAGCGCGGCTCGAACTACACGCTGTCCGGCGAGAAGTGCCTGGTGGTACGGGGTGTGGATGCGCAGAAACTGATTGTCGCCGCCGACACCGGCGACGGCCCGGCCCTGCTCCTGGTGGACACCCGCGCCAAGGGCGTCGAAGTGCGCGCCGAGCCGGCCATGGGCCTGAAGGCCACCGGCGCCGCGCGGGTGCGCTTCAAGAGCGTGAAGGTGCCGGTCGAGCAGCGGCTCGCGGCGGAGCGCTTCGACTACCAGGCCTTCCTCGATTACACAGCGCTGGCCTGGTGTGCGTTGGCGGTTGGCACCGGCCAGGCGGCGCTGGACTACGTGATCACCTACTGCAACGAACGCGAGGCCTTCGGCGAGCCGATCAGCCATCGGCAGGGCGTGGCCTTCATGGTCGCGGACATCGCTGTCGAACTGGACGCCATGCGCCTGATGGTCTGGCGCGCCTGCGCACTGGCCGAGCGCGGCCAGGCGTTCCATCGCGAGGCTTACCTGGCGAAGCTGCTCTGCGCGGAGAAGGCGATGAAGATCGGTACCGACGCCGTGCAGTTGCTCGGCGGCCATGGTTTCACCCAGGAACATCCGGCCGAGCGCTGGTACCGCGATCTGCGCGCCGTCAGCCTGATGACCGGCGGCCTGCACCTGTAAGGAGCCCTGCATGTATCTCGAAACGCCGAAAAAATTTCGCACCTTGCAGAACCAGGCCCGCCAGGTGGCGGAGAACTACCTGCGACCCATTTCCCGCAAGTATGACAAGGCCGAACACGCCTACCCCAAGGAGCTGGACCTGCTGGCCGCGCTGCTGGACGGCATGAACGCCGGCTCGCCCGACGCCGTCGGTGCCACCTCGGCCAGCAAGCGCAAGGCTGGCGCGGAGGAGGGCGTGAAGAACGGCGGCAATCTCTCTGCCTGCCTGGGTGTGATGGAAATGTGCTGGGGCGACACCGGCCTGCTGCTGGCCATGCCGCGCCAGGGCCTGGGCAACGCCGCCATCGCCGCGGTGGCCAACGAGGAGCAGCTCAAGCGCTTCTCCGGCACCTGGGCGGCCATGGCCATCACCGAGCCGGGCTGCGGCTCGGACTCGGCGGCGATCCGCACCACCGCCACCCGCGATGGCGATCACTACCTGCTCAACGGCGAGAAGATCTTCGTCACCTCCGGCGCCCGCGCCGATGCGGTGGTGGTCTGGGCGACCCTGGACAAGAGCCTGGGCCGCGCGGCGATCAAGTCCTTCGTGGTGGAGAAGGGCACGCCGGGCATGACCGTCACCCGTCTGGAGAAGAAACTCGGCATCAAGGCCTCGGACACCGCCTCTATCAGCTTCAGCGACTGCCGCGTGCCGGCCGCCAACCTGTTGGGCAACACCGAGATCGATGTGCAGAAGGGCTTTGCCGGGGTGATGGAAACCTTCGACAACACCCGCCCGTTGGTGGCCGCCATGGCCATCGGCGTGGCCAAGGCCTCGCTGGACCGCACCCGCGAGCTGCTGAAGAAGGCCGGTTGCCGCTTCGACTATCGCCAGCCGCTGTTCAGTGCGAGCCATGCCGAAGCCACGCTGTATCGCCTGGAGGCCGAATGGGAAGCCGCGGGCCTGCTGACCCTGAAGGCCGCGTGGATGGCTGACAACCGCCTGCCCAACTCCAAGGAAGCCTCCATCGCCAAGGCCAAAGCCGGGCGGGTGGCCAACGAGGTGACGCTCAAATGCGTTGAGCTGGCGGGGGCGCTGGGCTATGGGGAAGAGGAGCTGCTGGAGAAATGGGCACGGGATTCGAAGATCCTCGACATCTTCGAAGGCACCCAGCAGATCCAGCTGCTGATCGTCGCGCGGCGACTGCTGGGCAAGAGTTCCAGTCAGTTGAAATGAACGGTCGTCGACCGCTCATCGCGGGCATGGCCCGCTCCTACAAAAGCGGACTTCCCCTGTAGGAGCGGGCCATGCCCGCGAACCGGCTGTCAGGCCGGCCGGTTCATGGCGGTGGGATCAGGCTGTGCGCCGCCCGCTGCCGGCATTGCCGGCGGCGGGCGGCCACTGCTCCATCCAGTCGCGGAAACGGATGCGCTCCTCGCGCACCAGCCAGCCATCCTGGGCGGCGAAGCTTTCCGACAGCCAAAGGCCACGGGGGCCGGCCTTGCGCAGCTCGCCCTTGCTCAGGGTATAGAGCTCGCCGGTCGGCTGGCCATGGTCCAGCGGCAGCAGATAGAGGTCCGGGCGGCGGCGGTCCAGGCGCGCCACCAGCGGGCCGCTCTCGAGCTTTTCATCGACGTGGAACAGGCTGACGTCGCGGGCGTCCCTGGGCAGCTCCATGCGCAGGTCGTAGACCAGCTGCAGCGAGGCGGTTGGCAGGTGCACGTAGGCCTGGGGGCGCTCCAGCAGGCGCAGGGCTCCGGCCTGTACCGGTCGCGCGGCGCCGGACAGTGGAGTCAGGGTGAAGTGGCTGTCTTCGCGATAGCGCAGGTTGCCCTCGTAGGGTGTCGGCAGCCAGGTATCGCCGAAGCGCCCTCCGAGCCAGCCGTCGGCGGTTTCCACCAGGCATTCCTCGGCGACTTCCTGGATTGCGGTGAGCAGCGGCAGGTTCAATTCATGGGCCGGCACGTAGCCGGAGATCAGCTTGAGGACGGTGTCGCCACGGTCCAGGCGGCGCTGGCGCACCAGGATCCAGTGGTCGCGGCCCTGGAAGTTCAGGGTCAGGCGCACCGAGACGCCGAGGTTGGCCAGCTCGGTGACGAAGCGCTCGTTCCCGCTGATCTGGATGGGGCGGCGGCGTTCCAGCACCTGGGCGAAGTTCAGGGGCTTGCCGAGGGTCTGGTAGGTGAGACCGTCCTTGCCGGCTTCCACCAGCAGGGGCAGGGTCTTGAAGGCGGTCGGGTCCTTGTGGGCGAGCGTACGGGGCATGTGGGCTCCTTCTCGTACAGGGCGCGGGGCACACCCAGCAGGGCGGCGCCGACGTGAACGCTGACCGTCACTGGGGACGGTCAGGCCGATCGATTTCGGGGGTCGCTAGAGTCCAGACAGCCTGAGGCCGATCCTTGCACCATCGAAAACCCAACGGATTTCCGGGTTTTTCCCTGAAAGGCCTGGCGATTCCGAGGTTATTGCGTGGGAATCGCCGGGTGGCGACATTTTCTGTGCCCACGGTTTTTGCCGGGGAGTCTGAGCATGGCACAGGAATACGCAATCCACATGACCGTATGGCGTCTGCCGATCAGTGGTCGAGCACCTCGGCGGCGATGCGCACGTTGTGGCTCAAATGCAGCGGATTGATGGTCCCGACTATGGCGCTGGCCACGCCCGGATGCCCCAGCACCAGTTCGAAGCTGGCGCGTACCGGATCGGCGCCGGGGGCGAGGGCGGCATGGCCGCTGGCCAGCGCCTTCTTGATCAGGATGCCGCGGCCATGGGCCTGGGCATGGTCGATCACCGGTTTTTCCGCCTGCTCGTTGAGGTTGTAGGTGACCATCGCGCAGTCGCCGCGCTCCAGGGCCAGCAGGCCGCCGGCGACGGTCTTGCCGGAGAAGCCGAAGCCACGGATCAGGCCTTCCTGCTTGAGGCGCTCCAGGGTTGCGTAGACCTCGGTGCCCTGCAGGATATCCAGGTCGTTACCGTCCGAGTGCACCAGCACCAGGTCGATGTAGTCGGTCTCCAGGCGCTTGAGGCTGCGTTCCACCGAGCGGCGGGTATGGGCGGCGCTGAAGTCGAAGCGCGAGTGGCCCGCGTCGAACTCTTCACCGGTCTTGCTGACGATCACCCAGGCGTCGCGCTGGCCGCGCAGCAACGGGCCGAGGCGCTCTTCGCTGTGGCCGTAGGCCGGCGCGGTGTCGATCAGGTTGATGCCCAGGTCGCGGGCCAGCGCGATCAGGTCGGCGGCTTCGCGGTCATCGGGAATGCGGAAGCCTTCGGGGTATTTCACGCCCTGGTCGCGGCCGAGTTTCACGGTGCCCAGGCCCAGCGGCGAGATGTTCAGGCCAGTGCTGCCCAGCGGGCGGTGCAGGTGATGCAGGGTCTTCATCCGAGCAGCTCCTCCCATACCGGACGGGCCATGGCCGGACGCGGGAGGTCGGGCAGGGCAGCGCTGGCTTGCGGGCGGATGCTGCTCTTTTCCAGGGACTCCAGCACGCGATCGGCGAAGTTCGGCGCCAGGGCCAGTTTGGTCGGCCAGCCCACTAGCAGCGTACCGTCTTCGGCGAGGAAGGCGCTGTCCGGGCGCAGCAGGTTGTTCTGCGAGGGCTCGGCGCGGTCCACGCGAAGGGTGGCCCAGCGAGCGGCGGAGAGGTCGATCCAGGGCACCAGCTTGTGCAGTTCGTGCTGGGCCTCGGCAATCTGCTCGGCTTCATTGCGGGCTACGCCACCGGCTTCGGCGATGTCGCCGCCCAGGTACCAGACCCAGTCACCATTGCTCAGCGGGTGGGTGGTGACGGTTACGCGCGGCTTGGGTCCGCCGCTCACGCAATGGGCATACAGCGGTTTCAGCGTCGGCGCGGTGACCAGCACCATGTGCAGCGGGCGGCGCTGCATTTCCGGGCGCTCCACGCCCAGTTCGCGCAGCAGCGCTTCATTGCCCGCGCCGGCGCTGAGCACCACGCGCTGGGCGCGGATCTCGCGGCCGTCGATGCGCAGGCCAACCAGCTTGTCGCCGTCGCGCAGCGCTTCGATGCGCTCGCCGGCCAGCAGGCTGTCACCGGCCAGTTCGGCGAGGCGGGCGATCAGGCTGGGCACGTCGAGCACCAGTTCAGTGAGACGGTAGGCCTTGCCCTTGAAGGCCTTGTCCTGCAGTGCGGGCGGCAAATCGGCGCCCTTCACCTGGGCGACGCGGCTGCGCACCGCCTTGCTGGCGAAGAAGCTGGTGAGGTTGCCGGCCAGGCCGCCGGGCGACCACAGGTAGTGGGCGTCGGAGAGCACGCGAACGCCGCGCAGGTCCACTTCGCCGGTGCCGGCCAGGCAGTCGCGCCACAGCGCGGGCATGTCGGCGATGGCTTCCGAGGCGCCGGTCAGCGCGCCATGCAGGGCGTACTTGGTGCCGCCATGGATGATCCCTTGTGAGCGCATGCTCTGCACGCCGCCCAGCGCGGTGTTCTCCACCAGTACGGTGGAGAAGCCGGCGCGCCGCAGGCGAGCGTTGAGCCAGAGACCGGCGATGCCGCCGCCGACGATGAGGATGTCGGTGCTCAGGGATTCGGACATGAAAGCGCCTCGAGGGGAAAACGAAGCGCGCAGTATAACGCCTGTGAGCTGCGGCAATCGTTCGCCGGCTCTGGCTATGCCTGCAGGAGCGAGCTTGCTCGCGAACGGACTCGCAGCAGGCGCTGGTTCGCGAGCAAGCTCGCTCCTACGAATTGAACACGGCGGCTCAATGACCGGCGTTGCCGGAGAACAACTGGATCACCACCACTCCGCTGACGATCATGCCCATGCCGAGCAGGGCCGGGGTGTCGAGCTTCTGCTGGTAGAGCACCAGCGCGGCGATGCTGACCAGCACGATGCCAAGGCCAGCCCAGATGGCGTAGGCGATGCCCACCGGAATGCTGCGCACCACCAGGGTGAGCATCCAGAAGGAGATGGCGTAACCGACGATCACCAGCACCAGCGGCAGGGGCGTAGAGAGCCCCTTCACCGACTTCAGCGAGGCGGTGGCGATGACTTCGGCAACGATGGCGATGGCGAGGTAGAGATAGCCGGGCATGACAGGTCCTCCCCGGAAGCGACGCGCCGCCAGCTGCGGGGCGTGGGTTACGTTTGGTCTGGTGGGCATTCTAGTCATCTGGGTGATGGGATAAAGTCATTACCTATCTTCTATTGAGATGGGTTGCGGAGATAGGTTATGCAGTGGAACCTGGACCAGTTACGGCTCTTCGTCAGCGTCGCCGATCAATCCTCCTTCTCGGCGGCAGCGCGACAGCTCAAGCGCGTGCAGTCGGCGGTGAGCTCCTCCATTGCATTGCTGGAAAGCGACTTGGGCGTGATCCTGTTCGACCGTAGCAGCGGCCGCCAGCCGGTGCTGACTGCCGAGGGCAGGGCGCTGCTGGATGAAGCCCGCGAAGTGCTGCGCCAGTGCGAGCGCCTGGAGAGCCGCGCGCTGGCGCTGGTGCGCGGCGCCGAGCCGCTGCTGCGCCTGGCCCAGGACGAAGCCATGCCGTACCAGCCGGTGTTGTCCGGCTTGCAGGCGCTGGCGCAGGAGTTCCCCACCCTGGAGGTGCAACTGGCCAGCGGCGCCCAGGGCGACGTGGCGCGCAAGCTGTTGGAGCGTCGCGCCGACCTTGGCCTGCTGTTCCATCACGAGGGTATGCCGGAGGCGCTGGAGCGGCAGCGTCTGGGCACCATCGAGATGGTCACGGTGTGCGGCGCCGGGCATGAGCTGGCTAAGCTGGACTACGCCGACCGCCGCGAGCTGGCGCGGCATCGCCAGTTGCTGATGGCGCCGCAGGACAGCCACTACCCCGGTGGCGAGCAGATCAGCCCGCTGGTGTGGCGCGCGGACAGCTTCTACGCCATGGCCGAGCTGCTGATGCGTGACCTGGGCTGGGCCTGGCTGCCGACCCACGTGGCGCAGTACCCGGCGTATCAGCCGTTGTTGGTGGAGCTGGCCAGCGACTGGACGCCGCCGCCGCTGGTGGTGGAGCTGGTCTGGCGCCGGGACGAGCCGCTGGGGCCGGCGGCGAACTGGCTGGGCGAGTGCTTTGCGGAACATCTCGCCTCACCCGTGTGACCTGCTCTTCGTAGGAGCGGACTCCGTCCGCGATGATTTCCGCGCGCGCCGGTGGCCAATCGCGGACGGAGTCCGCTCCTACATTGTTTTCTGGGTGATTCCCCTTCGGGACAGCGCTTGCGCTGAACGCACTTCAGTGCGGCCCGAAGGGTGAGCGCAGCGAATAGCCCAAAAGACAGTTGCTCCTACACGATCCCGAGTGCGTTTTACGCCGATTGAATCGATTCTGGAGGGCAGGGTGTTGGTGGTAAAAACGGTGTAACGGCATACAACCGCGAACGGTTGTACGCCCTACGAATGCAGCGTGCTGGCCCGCTAATTTGCTACTCTCCGCCGCCATGAACCGGACCCTCTATACCCTGCTGTTCCACCTGGGCCTGCCGCTGGTCGCGCTGCGCCTGTTCCTGCGTTCGCGCAAGGCGCCGGCCTATGTCCAGCGCGTCGGCGAGCGCTTCGCCATCGGCCTGCCGGCGCTCAAGCCCGGCGGCATCTGGGTGCACGCGGTGTCGGTGGGCGAGAGCATCGCCGCCGCGCCGATGATCCGCGCGCTGATGCAGCGCCATCCCGGCCTGCCGATCACCGTCACCTGCATGACGCCCACCGGCTCCGAGCGCATCCGCGCGATGTTCGGCGACCAGGTGCAACACTGTTACCTGCCCTACGACCTGCCGTGGGCGGCGGCGCGTTTCCTCGACCGCGCCCGCCCGGTGCTGGGCGTGATCATGGAAACCGAGCTGTGGCCGAACCATATCCACCAGTGCGCCAGGCGCGGCATTCCGGTGGCGCTGGCCAATGCGCGGCTGTCCGAGCGCTCGGCGCGGGGCTATGCGCGCTTCGGCGGGCTGACCCGGCCGATGCTCGAAGAGATGAGCTGGATCGCCGTGCAGACCGAGGCCGAGGCCGGCCGCTTCCGCCAACTCGGCGCTCGTCCGGACTGCGTGAGCGTGACCGGTTCGATCAAGTTCGACCTGACCATCGACCCCGAATTGCTGGCCCGTGCCCACGACCTGCGCGGCCAGTGGCAGGCGCGGCAGCGGCCGGTCTGGATCGCCGCCAGCACCCACGCCGGTGAAGATGAGATCGCCCTTGCCGCCCATCGCCAACTGCTGGAGAAACACCCGGATGCGCTGCTGATCCTGGTGCCGCGCCACCCGGAGCGCTTCAACCCGATGTTCGAGTTGTGCGCCCGCGAAGGCTTCAATACCCAGCGCCGCTCCACTGGCGAACGGGTCGCGGCGGATACCCAGGTGCTGCTGGGCGACACCATGGGTGAACTGCTGTTCCTCTATGCGTTGGCCGATGTCGCCTTTGTCGGAGGCAGCCTGGTGCCCAACGGCGGGCACAACCTGCTGGAGCCGGCGGCGCTGGGCAAGCCGGTGCTGTCCGGACCGCACCTGTTCAACTTCCTGGAAATCGCCACGCAATTGCGCGAGGTCGGTGCTCTGCGGGAGGTGGCTGATGCGCCTTCGCTGGCGGTGGCCGTGGCGGCCTTGTGGGATGAGCCGGCGAGTGCCGAACGCATGGCCGAGGCTGGGCTGGGTGTGATGAAGGCCAACCAGGGGGCGCTGGAGCGTTTGCTGAATGGGCTGGGGCGACTGATCAGGGGCTGATCGGGGTTCGGCGCAGGGCCTGCCGTCACCCTAACCCGCTCTCAGAGGGAGAGGGGGGGCGTTCGGTGTGAGGCGTGCCACCGAGTCAGCCGGATACTGCGTCTCTCAAGAAGCTTACAGGCGGGTGGCGATACCAAGCGCCCGCGCCGACCTTCCCCCTCTCCCTTAGGAGCGGGGCGCGCAGCCAGGGCTGGGGTGAGGGGTGGGCATGAAACCCAAATCTTCCCGAGCCCCCGACTCTAGGAGCGAGGGGGACGCCTGGTTATTGCTCGCGAACCTGCCTGACGTCGTGCCTGCCGGGAGAGCATTCGCGAGCAAGCTCGCTCCTACAGGTATCCGTCAACGCCGCATTAGAACGTCGGCGGCGTAATCACCCAGAGCACCACGGCCTCCACATCCCCGGGATTGCCATAGCGATGCGGCTCCTGGCTGGAGTAGCTGAAGCTGTCGCCCTCGTTGAGCAGGAAATGCCGATCGCCCACCCACAGCTCGAAGCTGCCGCTGAGCAGGTAGCCGGCTTCCTCGCCGTCGTGGCTGTAGCTCTGCTGGCTATAGGTACCCGGCGGGAAGCGCGAGTGGAGGATTTCCAGCTGGCGGCTGGGCTGCGGGCTGAGCAGTTCGTCGACGATGCCGTCTTCGTAATGCACGCTGGTGCGCGCGTTGCGCCGTACCACGTAGCCGGCGTCGGCCGGGTCGACCTGGACTTCGCTGGCGAAGAACCACTGGATGGTCACGCCCAGGGCGCGGGCGATGTTGAACAGCGCCGGAATCGATGGATAGGCCAGGTTGCGTTCGAGCTGGCTGATATAGCCGGCGGTGAGGCTGCTTTGCTCGGCCAGTTCCGCCAGGGTCATGCCGCGGCGCTTGCGCAGGCCGCGGATGCGGGTGCCGAGGAACTGCGCTTCGGCGTTGGCGGGTGCTTCCTGCGGGGCTTTCTGGCTCATGCGGCGAGGGTCCTGGCGATGTTCGTCGTGGGGCATTCTAAACAATGCGCCGCGACTGTGGACCTGCTACTCGGATCGTAGGATGGGTAGAGCAGCGCGAAACCCATCGCGCCCTGCACGGTTCGTCCAGATTCCGCGCGACAGCGGCATGGGTTTCGCTGCGCTCTACCCATCCTACGGGATGGTTGATCAGATCGCCCAGCCTGCCTTGAGTCCCTCGTAGATCGCTTCTTCGGCGGTGCGCGGCGCCAGGCAGTCGCCGATGCGGCGCACTTCGGCCAGATCGGCGATCTCGTCGGCCAGTTCGTCCACCGGCTGGTGGCCCTGGCAGAGCACCAGGGTGTCGATGCCTTCCACCAGCATCGGTTCGCCGCTGGCGCTGTGCTGCAGGTAGACGGTGCTGTCGTCGACGCCATACAGGCGGGCATAGGTGGTGATGCTGATGCCCAGGCGGTGCAGCTCGCCGGCCAGGTGGTCGCGCACGTAGAGCGGCAGGTTCTCGCCGACATGAGTGCCGTTCACCGCCAGCTGCACCTGGTGGCCGTCGCGCACCAGACGCTCGGCGATGCCGGGGGCGATCCAGTCGGCGCGCCAGTCGGTGACCAGCACCGAGCGGCCGATCTTCACTTCGCCGCGCAGCACTTGCCAGGCGTCGACCACCTGCAGGTTGCCGGCCTCCTCGTAGGGCGGACGGTAGGGCTTGGCGCCGGTGGCGACGATCACCACGTCGGGGCGTTCCTGTTCGACCAGGGCGCGGTCGACGCGGGTGTTGCGGCGTACTTCGACACCGGCCAGCTGCATCTCCCGCTGCAGGTTGGTGGAGGCGCCGCCGAACTCGGCACGGCGCGGCAGCAACTGGGCGAGGTTGACCTGGCCGCCGAGCTGTCCGCTGGCTTCGCAGAGGGTCACTTCATGGCCGCGCTGGGCCGCCACGGCAGCGGCCTTCATGCCTGCCGGTCCTCCGCCGACCACCAATACGCGCTTGCGCTGGGTGGCCATCTTGCGTTCGGCGTAGATCAGCTCGCGACCGGTTTCCGGGTGCTGGATGCAGGAGATCGGGTAGCCGCGGTGGAAGTGGCCGATGCACGCCTGGTTGCAGGCGATGCAGGCGCGCACGTCCTCGACGTGGCCGCTTTCGGTCTTGCTCGGCATCTTCGGGTCGCAGATCAGTGCGCGGGTCATGCCGCAGACGTCGGCCTGGCCGCGGGCGACGATCAGCTCGGCTTCCTGCGGCTGGTTGATGCGCCCGGTGACGAACAGCGGGATCTCCAGGTTGCGCTTGAAGGTGCCGGCCTCGTTGGCCAGGTAGGCGGCTTCGACGGCCATGGGCGGGACGATATGGATGGCGCCGCCCAGCGACGCCGAGGTGCCGGCGACGATGTGCACGTAGTCCAGCTCGTTCTGCAGGGCTTTGACGGCCAGCAGCGATTCGTCTTCGGTCAGGCCTTCCGGATCGCGCTCGTCGGCGGAGATGCGCAGGCCGATGATGAAGTCTTCGTCGGTGGCGGCGCGTACGGCGGCGATCACTTCACGGGTGAAGCGCAGGCGCGCGTCGAGGTCGCCGTTGTAGCCGTCGCTGCGGCGGTTCACCCGTGGGTTGAGGAATTGCGCGGGCAGGTAGCCGTGGCTGGCGACCACTTCCACGCCGTCGACGCCGGCGGCGTGCAGGCGGCGCGCGGCGGCGGCGTAGCCTTCGATGATCTCGTCGATCATCGCCTGGCTCAGCTCGCGGGGCATCACGCGGAAGCGCTCGTTGGGCGAGGCGGAGGCGGAGTAGGCCACGGCCAGCAGGCCGTCGCTGGATTCCATGATCTCCCGGCCCGGGTGGAACACCTGGGACAGCACCACGGTGCCCTCGGCGTGGCAGGCCTCGGCGATGCGCCGGTAGCCGGGGATGCAGGCGTCGTCGGTGGCCATCAGCACGTGGGAGGTGTAGCGGGCGCTGTCATGCACGCCGGCGACCTGCAGCACGATCAGGCCGACGCCGCCCTTGGCGCGGGCGGTGTGGTAGGCCACCAGCTGGTCGTTGACCAGGTTGTCGGTGGGCATCGAGGTGTCGTGCCCGGTGGACATGATGCGGTTCTTCAGCGTCTTGCCGCGAATCGTCAACGGGCTGAACAGGTGGGGGAACTGGCTCATCGGGCAACTCCGGATTCTTGTTGTAATTCAATGTTGGGCATCGATCGCGCGAGCTAGAGCGGAACAAGGCGGGAACCGGCGAGGCAGCGGAGTTGACTCCAGTCAATGAGCGTGCCGAGCCGGTTTCCAACGCCGTTCCGCCGACGCGCAGCCGGTCGAAATATTCAGGCGTTGCGCGCCTGCCAATCCACCGGATAAAGGGCGTAGAAGACGCTGGCCCTCTCGCCTTCGTAGGCCAGCGGGGTGCGTTCGGGGACCCAGATCACGTCGCCCGGCGCGGCTTCGATCACGCGGTCGGCCAGGCGCAGGCGGAAGTGGCCTTCGAGCACCACGATCAGCTCGTCATAGAGCACCGTCCACTCGATGGAGACGCCGTCGAAGCGCGCCAGGCCCGCGCCCATCGTCTGGCTGTCGGTCGGGCCGATCAGGCGGCAGATGGCGGCGCGGTCGACCGGTTCGCCAGCGTAGGACTGGAACTGCAGGGCGGACTGCTGGAAGTGGCGGACCTCGGACACGGGGATTCTCCTGGAATCGGGATAGGTCATTTAAGCTATGTCTATGGAAATTTACCGGCAGTAAAAAATCAACTTGTTTTTTTAAAAGTGACTGGGTAGTTTCATTTCCGGCCCGGTCCTTCGGGCTCAACCGCGACGTGCTCCACAACAACTACAAGAGGAGAGGCGCATGAACCGTCCCGTACGGTCCCCCCTCGCTTTGCGGGCTTGCCCGCAGGCCACCGTTCCACCTCTGTCCGTTGTTCCGGCACGCTCATCCAGCGTGCGCGTGGCGCTTTGCGCTGCGCCCGTTACCTCCTACGACATGGGGTATGCCCAATGACTTTCCGCAAGAATGCTGTGCAGCCGCTGCTGCTCGCCCTCGGACTCTGCTGCGCCGTTGCCCAGGCCAGCGAGAACATGGTGGTGGTCGGCTACGGCGGCGCCGGCCAGAAGGCCCAGGACGCGGCCTTTTTCCAGCCTTTCAGCAAGCAATCCGGGGTCGGGGTGACCCAGAGCGAGTACAACGGTGAAATGGCCCGCATCAAGGTGATGGCCGACACCGGCCACGCCGACTGGGACGTGGTGCAGATCGAGGGCCCGGACCTGGCCCGTGGCTGCGACGAGGGACTGTTCGTACCGCTGAACTGGCAGCAGATCGGCGGCAAGGACCAGCTGATTCCCAACGCCGCCAAGGACTGCGGTTCCGCTGCGCTGGTATGGGGCGTGGCGATCGCCTACGACGCCGACAAGCTCAAGCCGGCGCCGACCTCCTGGGCGGATTTCTGGGACGTGAAGAAATTCCCCGGCAAGCGTGGCCTGCGCAAGCGCGCGATCTACAACCTGGAGTTCGCGCTGATGGCCGACGGCGTCAAGCCTGCCGACGTCTACAAGGAACTGGGCACCAAGGCCGGCGTCGACCGTGCCTTCGCCAAGCTCGACCAGATCAAGCCGTACGTGCAGTGGTGGGAAGCCGGTGCGCAACCGCCGCAGTGGCTGGCCGCCGGTGACGTGGTGATGACCACCACCTACACCGGCCGTATCGCCGATGCCTACAAGGGCGGGCGCAACCTGCAACTGATCTGGCCGGGTAGCCTGTATGGCATGGACTACTGGGCGATCATCAAGGGCTCGCAGCACGTCGATGCGGCCAAGCGTTTCATCGCCTTCGCCAACCAGCCCGATGCCCAGGTCGACTACGTGAAGCACATTGCGTATGGTCCGACCAACAAGCAGGCCGCCGAGCGTCTGCCGTCGGAGCTGGCCGGCTGGGTACCCACGTCGACGCAGAACCTGCCCCAGGGGCTGGCGATGGACGATGAGTTCTGGGTCGACCACGGTGAAGAGCTGGAAGAGCGCTTCAACGCCTGGGCCGCCCAGTGAGTGTGACGCCGGGGCCTGTGCGCCCCGGTGTCTTTTCGTTTGAGAAGGAGAGCACCATGACGTCGCTGCAGGCGCAGGCCCCGAGCCGCGCCAACTGTTCGCCGGAAGAATGGAAGCTGCGCGAGGAGCTGGCCGCATGCTACCGGCTGATCGCGCATTTCCGCATGAGCGATCTGATCTTTACCCATATCTCGGTGCGTATCCCCGGCCCCGAGCACCATTTCCTGATCAATCCCTACGGGCTGATGTTCGACGAGATCACCGCCTCGAGCCTGGTGAAGATCGACCTGTCCGGCCATCCGGTGGAGCCGACGCCGTACAAGGTCAACCCGGCGGGCTTCGTCATCCACAGTGCCATCCACGGCGCCCGCGAGGACGCACAGTGCGTGTTGCACACCCACACCCGCGCCGGTTGTGCGGTGGCCGCGCAGGCCTGCGGGCTGCTGCCGCTGAACCAGATGTCCATGGAGTTCTACGGGCGGCTCGGTTACCACGAGTATGAAGGCATCGCCCTGTCGATGGACGAGCAGGAGCGCCTGGTGCGCGACCTGGGCGGCGAGCACATCGGCCTGATGCTGCGTAACCACGGCCTGTTGACCGTGGGCCAGACCGTGCAGCAGGCGTTCCTGCGTATGTACTACCTGGAGAAGGCCTGCGATATCCAGCTGGCGGCGCAGGCTGGCGGTGAGCTGGTGATTCCGTCGGATGAGGTGTGCCGCTACACCGAGCAGCAGTTCAACGCGCCACAGCGGCCGCTGGCCGAGGGCGAGCTGAGTGATCCGGATGGCAACGACCTGGCCTGGGGCGCGCTGTTGCGGATGCTGGATCGGGTGGCGCCGGGGTATCGGGACTGAGCCGGCCTTTGTTCGCGGGCATGGCCCGCTCCCACGCAGACCGGGTGCTCCGGTGTTGATCCTGTAGGAGCGGACTTTGTCCGCGATTGGGCAGGCATTCACCGGAGCGTCCGGCGCGTTGGGGCTCCGCGATTGGATTCGCTTTACGCCGAGCCATCGGCGTGACCAAAGAAAAAGCCCCGCATGCGGGGCTTTTTCATGGGGCTAGGTCACTGCTGCTTCGTGCCGCCCTTGAGCTGAGCTTCCGCGGCCTTGGCCAGGTCCGGCGGCAGGAAGTCCTTGTCCGGGTTGTAGTCCGGCTTCAGGTAGCTGCCCAGAGCCTGCAGGTCGCTCGGCGCCAGGGTGCCGGCGGTCTGCTTCAGGCGCAGGTTGTCGAGGATGTAGTCGTAGCGCGTGTTGTTGTAGTCGCGCACCGAGTTGTACAGCGAACGCTGGGCGTCCAGTACGTCGACGATGTTGCGGGTACCGACCTGGTAGCCGATCTCGGTGGCTTCCAGCGAGCTCTGGTTGGAGATGATCGCCTGGCGGCGCGCCTTCACCTGCTCCACGTCGGTGTTCACCGCGCGGTGCTGGTTGCGGGCGTTCTGCACCACCTGGCGACGCTGGCTTTCGCGCAGCTGCTCGCTCTGGTTCAGGCGCTGGTAGGCTTCGCGCACCTGGGAGCTGGTCAGTCCGCCGCTGTAGATCGGTACGTTCAGCTGCAGGCCGATGCTGCTCTCGTCGACCCACTTGCCGTAGTGCGGATCGCCGGGAATGCCGGTGTTGGAGAAGCCCAGGGCATCGTTGTCGCCCTTCTGGTACTGCGCCACGGCGTCAACGGTCGGCAGGTGGCCGGCCTTGCGCTGGCGCAGGGTTTCTTCGGCGGCATTGACCGCGTAGTTGCTGGCCTGCAGCGCCAGGTTCTGCTGCACCGAGGTATCCACCCAGGCCTTGGCGTCGTTGGGCATCGGGGCCACGATCGGCATGGAGTGGAGGATGCCTTCGATAGCGCTGTACTCGCGGTTGGTCAGGGTGACCAGGGCCTGGAAGGCGTCAGCAACCTGCTGCTCGGCCACCAGGCGGTTTGCCCGCGAGGTGTCGTAGCTGGCCTGGGATTCGAGTACGTCGGTCTTGTCCGACAGGCCGACATCGAAACGTTCGTTGGACTGGTCGAGCTGGCGCTTGAATGCCGCTTCCTCGGCCTTGCTGGCGGCCAGGTTGTCCTGGGCGCGGAGCACGCCGAAGTAGTTTTCGGCACTCTTCAGGATCAACTGCTGCTGGGTGGAGGAGAATTCCAGCTGGGCCTGTTCGGAGGTGTCCTTCGCCGCCTTGAGCTGGAACCAGCGATCGGCACGGAACAGCGGCTGGCTCAGGGTCGCCTGGATCACCTGGCTGCTGCGGTTGAACGAGGTGTTGGGCTCGTCCAGCGAGGTATGGGTGCTGGCCACGTTGGCGCCGGCGTTGATCTGCGGCAGCAGACCGGAGCGCGCCTGGGGCACGGCTTCCTTTTGGGCCATGTAGTCGGCCTGCGCAGCGGCGAGGTCGGAGTTGTTGTCGACGGCGTCCTTGTAGACGCTGATCAGGTCCGTCTTGGTCGGCAGCGAAGACGCTGCCGGAGCGGGCTGTGCGGCCCAGGCAAAGCCTGTCGAAGCGGCCACGGCGACAGCCAGGGAAAGTCTGCGCAGCATTCGTTCGTCCTAGAAAGTGATGCGAGGTGGGGCAAGGCTACGGTCGCCGCCGATGGCGGTCAAGGCACGTTCGTACGAGCCTTCCGAGGCAGGAGTGTAGCTGCCTGTAGGCAATTGCGTGGTTTTCGGTCAGACGGCATTGGCTAATCGCTGCACAGTTGATTAGACTGCGGGCGTTCTTGTCGGGGTGCCCAATGCGAAGGGCTGAGATCGGATAGTTCCGGATCCCGTTGAACCTGATCGGGTTAATACCCGCGTAGGGAACAAGAAGTACGCATCCCGCGGCGCATTCCGCCCCGGCCCCAGCCCTTCTCGGGGTGCGTCCCTTCGCCGCTCGGTGCGGCTCCCAGGTCCAGGTTCTCCCCGGCAATCAACCCCAGGAGAGCCAGGATGAGCACCCAGAAAAACAACGTCACCCGCCTTGAACAGCTGGATCGCCAGTCGACCCAGCCCTTCCCGAATTCGAAAAAGGTCTACCTGACCGGCTCGCGCCCGGACATCCGCGTCCCCGTGCGGGAAATCTCCCTCGCCGACACCCCCACTGCCTTCGGCGGCGAGAAGAACGCCCCGGTGATGGTCTACGACACCTCCGGCCCCTACACCGATCCGGACGTGCGCATCGACCTGCGCAAGGGGCTGCCGGATGTGCGCTCGCGCTGGATCGACGAGCGTGGTGACACCGAAATCCTCCCCGGCCTGACCTCCGAGTTCGGCCAGTCGCGCCTGGCCGACGCCAGTCTCGACGCCCTGCGCTTCGCCCACGTGCGCACTCCGCGCCGCGCCAAGGCCGGCGGCAACGTCACGCAGATGCACTATGCGCGCCAGGGCATCATCACGCCCGAGATGGAATACATCGCCATCCGCGAGAACATGAAGCTGCAGGAAGCCCGCGCCGCCGGCCTGCTGGACGCCCAGCACCCGGGTCAGAGCTTCGGCGCCAGCATCCCCAAGGAAATCACCCCCGAGTTCGTCCGTGATGAGGTGGCCCGCGGTCGCGCGATCATCCCGGCGAACATCAACCACATCGAACTGGAACCGATGATCATCGGCCGCAACTTCCTGGTGAAGATCAACGGCAACATCGGCAACAGCGCGCTGGGCTCCTCCATCGAGGAAGAAGTGGAAAAGCTCACCTGGGGCATCCGCTGGGGCGCCGACACGGTGATGGACCTGTCCACCGGTAAGCACATCCACGAGACCCGCGAGTGGATCCTGCGCAACAGCCCGGTCCCTATCGGCACCGTGCCGATCTACCAGGCGCTGGAGAAGGTGAACGGCATCGCCGAGGACCTGACCTGGGAAATCTTCCGCGACACCCTGATCGAACAGGCCGAACAGGGCGTGGACTACTTCACCATCCACGCCGGCGTGCTGCTGCGCTACGTGCCGCTGACCGCCAAGCGCGTCACCGGCATCGTCTCCCGTGGCGGCTCGATCATGGCCAAGTGGTGCCTGGCCCATCACCAGGAGAATTTCCTCTACACCCACTTCGAGGAAATCTGCGAAATCATGAAGGCCTACGACGTCAGCTTCTCGCTGGGCGACGGCCTGCGTCCAGGCTCGGTGGCCGACGCCAACGACGCCGCACAGTTCGGCGAACTGGAGACGCTCGGCGAGCTGACCCGCATCGCCTGGAAACATGACGTCCAGGTGCTGATCGAGGGCCCCGGCCATGTGCCGATGCACCTGATCAAGGAGAACATGGAAAAGCAGCTGGAGTGCTGCGACGAGGCGCCGTTCTACACCCTTGGCCCGCTGACCACCGACATCGCGCCGGGCTACGACCACATCACCTCGGGCATCGGCGCGGCGATGATCGGCTGGTTCGGCTGCGCCATGCTCTGCTACGTCACGCCCAAGGAACACCTGGGCCTGCCGAACAAGGATGACGTGAAGACCGGCATCATCACCTACAAGATCGCTGCGCACGCCGCCGATCTCGCCAAGGGTCACCCGGGCGCGCAGATCCGCGACAATGCCTTGTCCAAGGCGCGCTTCGAGTTCCGCTGGGAAGACCAGTTCAACCTCGGCCTGGACCCGGACACCGCCCGTGCCTTCCACGACGAGACGCTGCCCAAGGACTCGGCCAAGGTCGCACACTTCTGCTCCATGTGCGGGCCGAAGTTCTGCTCGATGAAGATCACCCAGGAAGTCCGCGACTACGCCAAGGAAAACGGTCTCACCGATGAGCAGAAAGCCATCGAGGCCGGCTTCCAGGAACAGTCCGCGCGCTTCAAGGATGAAGGCTCGGTGATCTACAAGCAGGTGTGACCGGAATCCCCATCCTCATCGCCGAGGGTGGGGATTCCTACGAAAAACAGAAAACTATTCCAACATTTGAGCCTTGCACGCATCGTGACCACCACCGCCACCAACTATTCCCCCACCGTCGCCGTCGGCAGCGCCCAGCGCGTGCTTGGCCTGCGCGATGTGTTTTCCCTCTGGTTCTCCCTCGGCATCGGCCTGATGGTGCTGCAGACCGGCGCACTGCTGGCGCCGGGCCTGGGCCTGGCCGGCGCGCTGGGCGCGATCCTGCTCGGCACCCTGGTCGGCGTGCTGCTGCTGGCCAGCGCCGGGGTGATCGGCACCGACACCGGCCTCGCTGCCATGGCCTCGCTCAAGCTCAGCCTGGGTAGCCACGGCGCCGCGTTGCCGGCGTTGCTCAACCTGCTGCAGCTGGTGGGCTGGGGCGCCTTCGAGATCATCGTCATGCGCGATGCCGCCAGCCTGCTGGCGACCCGCGCCTTTGGCGAAGGCAGTAGCTGGACTCATCCGGCACTCTGGACCCTGGTGTTCGGTGCGCTGGCGACCCTGCTCGCCGTCAGCGGGCCGCTCGCCTTCGTCCGTCGTGTGCTGCGCCGCTGGGGCATCTGGCTGCTGATCGCCGCCTGCCTCTGGCTGACCTTCGACCTGTTCAAGCGTGCCGATCTGGCCGCGCTCTGGGCCAAGGCCGGTGACGGTTCGCTGCCATTCGCCGTGGGCTTCGATATCGCCATCGCCATGCCGCTGTCCTGGCTGCCGCTGATCGCCGACTACTCGCGCTTCGGCAAGCGCGCCGGGCACACCTTCGGTGGCGCCGCGCTGGGCTTCTTCATTGGTTGCTTCTGGCTGATGGGCCTGGGCGTGGCCTACACCCTGGCGTTCGCCCAGGGCAGCGACGCCAACGCGCTGCTGCTGGCGCTGGCCGGCGCCGGCATGGGCATTCCGCTGCTGCTGATCCTGCTGGACGAGTCGGAAAAGGCCTTCGCCGACATCCATTCGGCGGCGGTATCCAGCGGCATCCTGCTGCCGCTGAAGGTCGAACACCTGGCGCTGGGTATCGGCGTGATCTGCACCCTGATCGCCTGGTTCGCGCCGCTGGCGCAGTACCAGAACTTCCTGCTGCTGATCGGCTCGGTGTTCGCCCCGCTGTTCGGCGTGGTTCTGGTGGACCACTTCGTGCTGCGCCGCCGCGCGCCGGCGACCATTCCCCACGGCCTGCGCTGGGGCTCGCTGCTGGCCTGGGCCGGTGGCGTGGTGGTGTATCACCTGCTGGCGAACTACCAGCCGGACCTGGGGGCGACCCTGCCGGCGCTGGTGGTGGCGGGCGTGCTGCAATTGCTGCTGGGGCGTGTTGGTGTGAAGGTGCCGGCTTCGGCGTGATGCGGTTCGCGGGCGGGGGTTCGAGGTTGCGGTGACCAATCGCGGACTCTGTCCGCGATTGGTCACCGGCCGTTGCGAATATTGCCTACTGCGCCCCGCGCCCCGGGAAGTAATAGGGCTTCACGATGCCGTTCAGGCGCGGGTAGGGGATCTTCAGCTCCGGATGCCCGACCGAGTGCGGTGCAATACTGTCAATGTTGTACTTGAGCGTCAGCGCGCCGAAGGTCAGGGCGACATGCTGGGTGGTCTGGAACGGCCATTCCCTGGAGAAGTTCGGGTCCTGCTCGTCCAGCTTGTTCTGCAGTATCCAGGCCTTGTGCGCCAGGCGGGCGGTGTTCCAGAAGGCCTCCTCCTGGCCGGGCAGAAGAATGTCCTGCAGGCCAAGCACCTTGTGCATACGCCGGTCATAATTGATGTAGGCGCGCCCCGGGTGGCCGTACTCACCGCCGGTGAAGCGATAGCTGGACAGCTCGATGATCACCAGGCCGTCATGCTGTTCGAGGATCTTGGCTTGCAGGTAGCTGTTCCAGCCGGGCTGGGCGCTGTCGAGGAAGCGCTTCTCGTAGATCTCCAGGTTGGCGGGCATGGGGCCTTCGCTCTCGCCTTCGCGGGCCAATACCAGCAATTGCTGGTTGATCGCCGCGTTGAGCACAGGCTCGTCGTCGAAGCTCAAGGTATCCAGGTTGAACAGCGGGCATTGCTCGCCCTGGCAGCCGGGCTGGAGGTGTTCGAAGGCCGTGCGGTGCGCCGGCAGCGGCTCGTCGAGGCCGGGCTTGAACAGGCTCTGGCAGGCCCCCAGTAACAGACAGAGGCTGCCGGCGGCAGCGAGTTTCAATAGACGCATGGGATTCCTTGTCGTCGCGGACTTGGGCGGTTTGGACCGTCATCGCGGCCGCTGGTTCGGCGGGCAGTATGAACCAGTCCTGGGCCCGGTGGCAGGGTACGGGCGCACGTCTGTGCGGCCCGCCGGGCGGTCCGAGAAAGAGGCTGCGCCATGTCGGATGGCGCGATAGGATGGCGCGAAGTTCAATTGATCAGTGAGTGGAACGGGATGTCGGATACGTTCAAGCCAGGCCCCCAGGATGTCGAGATCCAGAAGCGCGAACAGTGCTTCAAGGGGTTCTACAAGCTCGACCGGCTGCACCTGCGGCATCGTCAGTTCGCAGGTGGCATGGGTCCGGTCCTGACCCGCGAGCTGTTCGTGCGGCACGACGCCGTCTGCGTGCTGCCCTACGATCCGCAGCGCGATGAAGTGGTGATGATCGAGCAGTTCCGAGTCGGCGCGATGGCCGCCGGGGTCAACCCCTGGCTGCTGGAGCTGGTCGCCGGCCTGATCGACAAGGACGAGGAACCGGAAGAGGTCGCCCGCCGCGAAGCGGTGGAAGAGGCCGGCCTGACCCTTGGCGCGCTCTGGCCGATCGCCCAGTACCTGCCGTCGCCCGGTGGTAGCAATGAGCAGGTATACCTGTTCGTCGGCCGTTGCGACAGTACTGCCGCGGCGGGCATCTACGGCCTGCCGGAAGAGGGCGAGGACATCCGTGTGCACGTGCTGGCCTTCGAGGAGGCGTTGCAGGCTGTGCGCGACGGACGCATCAACAACGCGGCGAGCATGCTCGCCCTGCAGTGGCTGGCGCTGAACCGCGCCGAGGTCAGGGGGTTATGGGTGTGAATCTGTTGCGCGAGCGCTATCGCGTTGACCTGGTGGGATTGCAGGCGACCTGCGAGGCGAACTACTTGCGCCTGATGCGCCTGTTGCCGGAAATGCGCGAAGCTCAGGTTTCGCGCCGCGTGGCGCTCAGCGAAGGCGAGCGCCTGCTCGGTGTGCTGGCGCTGGATGTGGTGGAGGCCTGCCCGTACACCACGGTGCTGCAGGTGCGCCAGGAGCTGGGGCTGCCCTGGTTGCCGGCGCCCAAGCTGGAAGTGCGGGTGTACCACGATGCGCGCATGGCCGAGGTGGTTGGCGCGGAGCAGGCACGTCGCCTGCTGGCGATCTACCCCTACCCGAACCAGGCGATGCACCAGCCGGACGAGAAGAACCAGCTCAACCTGTTCCTCGGAGAATGGCTGAGCCACTGCCTGTCCTGTGGCCATGAGCTGGAGCCGGTGCTGCAGCGCTGATGCCGGCATCATGGCCTTGGGCCATGATATGCTGCCCGCCCGCCGTCCGCCGCGTGTCCCTAAATGTGATCTGTGACGCTTTCCCGGTTTGCCCGGGGGCGTGACTGTCACCATACTCATCTCATCCGTGGACGCCCGCCTCACAGGAGAAGGCGCATTGCCTCCAGTGCCTGCAAATCCTTCCGATACCGCACCGGTCCTGCTGGTCCAGCTATCCGACAGCCATCTGTTCGCAGAGCCCGATGGCCGTCTGCTGGGCATGGACACTGCCGACAGCCTGAGCCAGGTGGTTCGCCTCGTTCGTGACGAGCAACCGCATATTGACCTGGTGCTGGCCACCGGCGACCTCTCGCAGGATGGCAGCCTGGCGTCCTACCAGCGCTTCCGTGAGATCACCGCGCCCATCGCCGCGCCGATCCGCTGGTTCCCCGGCAATCACGACGAACTCGACCTGATGCGCGAAGCCACTGCGGGCACCGACCTGCTGGAGCCGGTGATCGACCTGGGCGCCTGGCGCGTCATCCTGCTCGACTCCACTATTCCAGGCGCCGTGCCGGGACAGATGAATGACGAGCAGCTCGACCTGCTCGAACGTGCCATCCAGGCCGCAGCGGACAAGCATCTGCTGATCAGCTTCCACCACCATCCCGTGCCCATCGGCAGCGAATGGATGGATCGCATCGGTATTCACAACCCCGAGCGGCTGTTCGCGATGATCGACCGTTACCCGAATGTGCGCTGCCTGCTCTGGGGCCACGTGCACCAGGAGATCGACCGCATGCGCGGGGATGTGCGCCTGCTGGCTTCGCCGTCCACCTGTGTGCAGTTCACGCCGGGCAGCGAGGACTTCTGTGTCGACAGCCCGGCGCCGGGTTACCGCTGGCTGCGCCTGCGCCCCGATGGCTCGCTGGAAACCGGCGTCTCGCGGGTGACTGGCATCGCCTTCGAAGTCGACTACAGCGTCAGGGGCTATTGAGACCGGGCCTCGTACCAGTCACCATCCTCGGTGCGATCCACTTGCGGCATGCCGCTTGCAGCTTGTAGCCTCCCGGCCCATGACTGCATTCCTCTATATCCACGGTTTCAACAGCTCCCCCGCCTCGCAGAAGGCGCGCCAGTTCGTGGCCGCCCTGCAGCATCTTGGGCTGGACGGGGCGGCGCGCGTTCCCGCGCTGCACCACCATCCGCGCCAGGCCATGGCGCAATTGGAGGCGGCAGTGGCGGAGCTCGGCCAGCCGCTGCTGATCGGTAGCTCTTTGGGCGGTTACTACGCGACCCATCTGGCCGAACGTCATGGCCTGAAGGCGGTCCTGATCAATCCGGCGGTAGGGCCGCACCGGTTGTTCGACGGACAACTCGGCCCGCAGACCAACTATTACAGCGGCGAGACCTGGGAGCTGACGCTTGACCACGTCCAGGCCCTGGCGGAACTGGAAGTTCCGGCGCCGGTCGATGGCTCGCGCTATCAGGTGTGGCTGCAGACCGCTGACGAAACCCTTGATTACCGCGCGGCCGAGCGCTACTACCGGGCCTGCGCGCTGCGCATCGAGGCGGGTGGCGATCATGGTTTCCAGCGCTTCGTCAGCCACCTGCCGGCACTGCTAGCATTCGCCGGGATACCCTCCGGCCTGTGGCGCGACGTAGACTTCTCGACCTTTGAACGAATTTCCTCTGAATAAGTAGGGACCCCATGGCCCAGCAGAACGCCTACAACGCAGACGCCATCGAAGTCCTCTCCGGCCTCGATCCGGTGCGCAAGCGCCCGGGCATGTACACCGACACCACCCGTCCCAACCACCTGGCCCAGGAAGTCATCGACAACAGCGTCGACGAGGCGCTGGCCGGTCACGCGAAAAGCGTGCAGGTGATCCTCCACGAGGACAACTCGCTGGAGGTGATCGACGACGGTCGTGGCATGCCGGTGGACATCCACCCCGAAGAGGGCGTGCCCGGCGTCGAACTGATCCTCACCAAGCTGCACGCCGGCGGCAAGTTCTCCAACAAGAACTACCAGTTCTCCGGCGGCCTGCATGGCGTGGGCATCTCGGTGGTGAACGCGCTGTCCACCCTGGTGGAAGTGCGGGTGAAGCGTGACGGCAACGAATACCGCATGACCTTCGCCGATGGATTCAAGTCCAGCGACCTGGAAGTGGTCGGCACTGTCGGCAAGCGCAATACCGGTACCAGTGTGCATTTCTGGCCGGACGCCAAGTACTTCGACTCGCACAAGTTCTCCGTCAGCCGCCTGAAGCATGTGCTCAAGGCCAAGGCCGTGCTCTGCCCCGGCCTGCTGGTCACTTTCGAGGACAAGGCCAGCGGCGAGCGCATCGAGTGGCACTACGAGGACGGCCTGCGCTCTTACCTGGTCGACTCCGTCTCCGAGAACCTGCGCCTGCCCGATGAGCCGTTCTGCGGCGCGTTGGCCGGCAACAAGGAAGCGGTGGACTGGGCCCTGCTGTGGCTGCCCGAGGGTGGCGAATCGCTGCAGGAAAGCTACGTCAACCTGATCCCCACCGCCCAGGGCGGCACCCACGTCAACGGCCTGCGCCAGGGCCTGCTGGATGCGATGCGCGAGTTCTGCGAATTCCGCAACCTGCTGCCGCGTGGTGTGAAGCTGGCCCCGGAAGACGTCTGGGAGCGCATTGCCTTCGTCCTCTCGATGAAGATGCAGGAGCCGCAGTTCTCCGGGCAGACCAAGGAGCGCCTGTCCTCCCGCGAGGCAGCCGCCTTCGTCTCCGGTGTGGTCAAGGACGCCTTCAGCCTCTGGCTCAACGCCAACCCCGAGTTGGGCCTGCAACTGGCGGAACTGGCCATCAGCAACGCCGGCCGCCGCCTCAAGGCGGGCAAGAAGGTCGAGCGCAAGAAGATTACCCAGGGCCCGGCGCTGCCCGGCAAGCTGGCCGACTGCGCGGGGCAGGACCCGATGCGCGCAGAACTGTTCCTGGTGGAAGGTGACTCCGCCGGCGGCTCGGCCAAGCAGGCGCGGGACAAGGAGTTCCAGGCGATCATGCCGCTGCGCGGGAAGATCCTGAACACCTGGGAAGTGGATGGCGGCGAAGTGCTCGCCAGCCAGGAAGTCCACGATATCGCCGTGGCCATCGGCGTCGATCCGGGCGCTGCCGACCTGACCCAGCTGCGCTACGGCAAGGTCTGCATCCTCGCCGACGCCGACTCCGACGGCCTGCACATCGCCACCCTGTTGTGCGCGCTGTTCGTCCGCCATTTCCGCCCACTGGTGGAAGCCGGCCACGTCTACGTCGCCATGCCGCCGCTGTTCCGTATCGACCTGGGCAAGGAAGTCTTCTACGCCCTGGACGAGGCGGAGCGCGACGGCATCCTCGACCGCCTGGCCGCTGAGAAGCGCCGTGGCAAGCCGCAGGTCACCCGATTCAAGGGCCTGGGCGAGATGAACCCGCCGCAGCTGCGCGAAACCACCATGGACCCCAACACTCGCCGCCTCGTCCAGCTGACCCTGGAAGACGCCGAAGGCACCGTGGAAATCATGGACATGCTGTTGGCCAAGAAGCGCGCCGGCGACCGCAAGTCCTGGCTGGAAACCAAGGGCAACCTGGCGGACTTCGCCTGATGCGCTGGCTGCTGGCCGCCCTCGGCCTGTGCGCCGGCGTTGCCTTGGCCGATACCGCGCCTGCGGTGGTGTCGAACACCCTGCAGTTTGTCTCCGAGCACCCGGTGGAAGGCATGCCCAAGGGCAACCTGTCGGGACTGGCGAGCTGCGGTGGCGAAGTGTGGGCGGTGTCCGATCGTGAAGACGACCGCATCTATCGCCTGCTGATCGAGGAGCAGCCGGGCAAGGCCTGGCAGGCCACCGCCGAGCCCTTCGTGTCGCCTGATGTGCCGGACAGCGGGCTGTCCTGGGGCATGCGCGCGCGGGTCAGCGTCGGCAGCCTGGTGCGCGGCGGTGCGATGGACTTCGAAGGCATCGCCTGCGACCAGTCGGGCAATCGCTATGTGGTCAGTGAAGGCTACGCGGCCGTGCTGCTGTTGCCGGTTGCTGGCGAGGCGTCCTGGCTGCCGTTGCCCAAGAGCCTGCTGCGCCAGGCCCGGGCCAGCGGCCTGCTGATGAGTTACAACGCGCTCTACGAAGGACTGGCGATCAGCCCGGACGGCAAGCACCTGTGGCTGGCGGCTGAACGCCAGCGCCGGGGGCTGCTGCGCGTGCGCAACGAGAATGGCACCTGGAAGTGTGACGGCAACTGTGTGCTGCTCAGCGAAGGTGGCACGATGATGCCGCCACCGGAGCTCGGCAGCGATCGTCCGCTCTCGATCGATTTCTCCGACCTTGTGCTGTACAAGGACAAGCTCTTCACCCTCGAGCGCCTGGCTCACCAGATATGCCGACGCGACGCCGACACCGGCGCGCAGGAACAGTGCTGGTCGTTCGCCGCAGGCGCCCTGGCGCCGGAGCGGCGCTATGACCTGCCCTACGGCGTCGCCGAAGCGCTGATCATCGACGACAAGGGGGCCTGGATCGGCCTGGACAATGGCGATCACGCGCGCGCCGATGGCGATTCGCGGCCCTACGTGCTGCGCTTCGCCGCGCCGATCGGCGGCTGGCTCGGTGGCAAATGAGCGACGCGGTGCCGGGACGGCGGATCGGCAAGATCATGATGTTTCTCGCCTGGGGCGCGGGCATCCTGCTGGCCACCCGCTATTTCGGTGCCTGGGAAGACCGTCAGCACAACCCGAATCCGCAACCGCAGTCGGTACGGGGCAATGGCTACGTGGAAGTGCGCCTGCTCGGCAACCGCTCCGGACACTATGTGGTCGATGGCAGGATCAACGGCACGCCGGTGACCTTCATGCTCGATACCGGCGCCACCCAGGTGGCCGTCCCGCAGGCCTTGGCTCGCCGGCTGGGGCTGTCGCTCGGCGCGCCGATCACCCTGAACACTGCCAACGGCCGCAGCGAGGGCTGGCGTACGCGCCTGTCTTCGCTGCAGCTTGGCGATATCCGCTTGAACGACGTGCCCGCGCTGATCGCGCCGGGCATGGAAGGCGACGAGGTGCTGCTCGGCATGAGCGCCCTCAAGCAACTCGATTTCACCCAGCAGGACGGCACCCTGGTGCTGCGCCAGCAATCTTCACCGTGAGGCACGCATGAGCGAAACCCTCGATCTGAGTCTGGAGGGCGTGGAGCGCCGGTCGCTGGCCGACTTCACCGAACAGGCTTACCTGAACTATTCCATGTACGTGATCATGGATCGCGCCCTGCCGCACATCGGCGACGGCCTCAAGCCCGTACAGCGGCGCATCGTCTACGCCATGAGCGAGCTGGGCCTGGACGCCGACGCCAAGCACAAGAAGTCGGCGCGCACCGTCGGTGACGTGCTGGGTAAGTACCATCCGCACGGCGACTCGGCCTGCTACGAAGCCATGGTGCTGATGGCGCAGCCGTTCTCCTACCGCTACCCGTTGGTGGACGGCCAGGGCAACTGGGGTGCGCCGGACGATCCCAAGTCCTTCGCCGCCATGCGTTACACCGAGGCGCGCCTGTCGCGCTACGCCGAGACCCTGCTCTCCGAGCTGGGCCAGGGCACCGCGGACTGGGTGCCGAACTTCGACGGCACCCTGGACGAGCCGGCCGTGCTGCCGGCGCGCCTGCCCAACCTGCTGCTCAACGGCACCACCGGCATCGCCGTGGGCATGGCCACCGACATTCCGCCGCATAACCTGCGCGAAGTGGCCGCTGCCTGCGTGCATCTGCTGGATAACCCGGGGTCCACCGTCGCCGACCTGATCGATTTCGTGCCGGGCCCGGATTTCCCCACCGAGGCGGAAATCATCACCCCGCGCGCCGACCTGCAGAAGATCTACGAAACCGGCCGTGGCTCGGTGCGCATGCGCGCCGTGTACCGCGTCGAGGACGGCGACATCGTGGTCACCGCGCTGCCGCACCAGGTCTCCGGGGCCAAGGTGCTGGAGCAGATCGCCGGCCAGATGCAGGCCAAGAAGCTGCCGATGGTGGCTGACCTGCGCGATGAGTCCGACCACGAGAACCCAACCCGCATTGTCATCATCCCGCGCTCCAATCGCGTGGATGCCGAAGAGCTGATGACCCACCTGTTCGCCACCACCGATCTGGAAAGCTCGTACCGGGTGAACATGAACGTCATCGGCCTGGACGGCAAACCCCAGGTCAAGGACCTGCGCCAGGTTCTCAGCGAATGGCTGACCTACCGCACCGACACCGTGCGCCGCCGCCTGCAGTTCCGCCTGGACAAGGTCGAGAAACGCCTGCACCTGTTGGAAGGCTTGCTGGTCGCCTTCCTCAACCTCGACGAAGTCATCCACATCATCCGCACCGAGGACCAGCCCAAGCCGGTCCTGATGCAGCGCTTCGAGCTGTCCGAGCTGCAGGCCGACTACATCCTCGACACCCGCCTGCGTCAGCTGGCGCGTCTGGAAGAGATGAAGATCCGCGGCGAGCAGGACGAGCTGGCCAAGGAGCGCGCCAAGCTGCTGGCGATCCTGGGTTCCAACGCCAAACTGCGCAAACTGGTGCGCGACGAGCTGATCGCCGATGCCGAAACCTACGGCGACGACCGTCGTTCGCCCATCGTCGCCCGTGCCGAAGCCCGCGCCCTTTCGGAAACCGAGTTGATGCCGACCGAGCCGGTGACCGTGGTGCTGTCCGAGAAGGGCTGGGTGCGTTGCGCCAAGGGCCACGACATCGATGCCACCGGTCTGTCCTACAAGGCCGGTGATGGCTTCAAGGTGTCCGCGCCAGGCCGTTCCAACCAGTATGCGGTGTTCATCGACTCCACCGGCCGCAGCTACTCGCTGGCCGCCCACAGCCTGCCCTCGGCCCGTGGCCAGGGTGAGCCGCTGACCGGCCGCCTGACTCCGCCGCCGGGCGCCACCTTCGACCGCGTGCTGCTGCCCGAGGACAGCGCGCTGTACGTGCTGGCTTCCGACGCCGGCTATGGCTTCGTGGTCAAGGGCGAGGACATGCAGGCCAAGAACAAGGCCGGCAAGGCCCTGCTCAGCCTGCCCAATGGCGCGCAGGTCATGGCGCCGCGTCCGGTTGCGGACGTTGAGCGGGACTGGCTGGCTGCCGTCACCACCGAAGGCCGCCTGCTGCTGTTCAAGGTCTCCGACCTGCCGCAGCTGGCCAAGGGCAAGGGCAACAAGATCATCAGCGTGCCGGGCGAGCGCGTGGCGAGCCGCGAGGAGTACCTCACCGACCTCGCCGTTCTTCCGACGGGCGCGACCCTGGTGCTGCAGGCAGGCAAGCGGACGCTCTCCCTCAAGGGTGATGACCTGGAGCACTACAAGGGCGAAAGGGGCCGTCGAGGCAATAAATTGCCACGCGGTTTCCAGCGAGTGGACAGTCTGCTGGTAGAATCGCTGTCTCAGGAGTGAAACGCGGCTCGATACATTCTGCCTCTGGAGCTGAGGCGCCGGTTGAGGGATGATAGGCCCTTTTGGCAGCCGGCGCCGTGGCGCGTTGCCCTGAAGTTACTTGAAATGTTGGAAGTAGCGCCGATTATCGGCGAATGACGGTGATTCACGATGAGCGCTCTGCGCGTCCTGGCATGTCTTTCCCTCGTCAGCCTTCTTGGGCTGGCGGGCTGCACAGTGAATCGACCGACCCAGCTGTATCAACTGGATGCAGGTGCAGCGTCGGTTCCGACCCGCGAAAATGGTGTCGCTGTGCTCCTCGGCCCGGTTTCCCTGGCTGACTATCTGAAACGTGAGACCATGGTCCAGCGTCAGGCTGACGGTATCCTCAGTCTGTCCACTGACGCTCGCTGGGCGGGCAGCCTGGAAACCAACGTCAGCCAGCAACTGCTGCGCCTGCTGTCGAGCCAGCTCGACAGTACCCGCCTGGCCCTGTTCCCGGAGAAGCCCGGCTTCACCCCGCAGGTGCAGGTCATGCTGACCATCAGCCGTCTGGATTCCGGCCCGAAGGAGCCGGCGGTGCTGGAGGCGCGCTGGCGTCTGCTCGATCCGAAGGGCGAGCTGCGCGATAGCCGTGTATTCCGCGAGGAAGAGCAGCATTCGGGCACGATCCAGGATCAGGTCCGGGCCCAGGGCGAGCTGTTGCGCAAGTTGTCGGTCCAGCTGGCCAAGGATGTCCGCCCGGTCGCCGCGGCGGTCGCCGAGCAGCAAGCGGCACCGCCCCGCAAGCCGGCGGTTGCCAATACCGAGAAGGCCAAGCCCAAGGAAGAAGGGCCGAAGATCCCGTTGGTGGTGCCGATCCGCACTGATGCCGAGGTATTCCGCTTCTGACGCCGATCGGCCCGAAACCTTGTTTTTTCGGGCCGATTCACATGGCGGCCGGCTTCCCGTGACGCCCGCTCCAGCTTGACATCTTCTTGACGCCTGGGGTGATATCAAGGTCGCCATTTGCAGGTCAGGATGCGCGGAAATCCTTCCGTAGAGCGCCTGCGGGGGACTTGACTTGTCGTCGTCACTTCCACTTTCTCATTCCGGTCAGGCTAGGACTGCCTTGACCCGGCAGGCGTTGTACGTTGCCCTGGCGGCGCTTGTACTGTTCCTGCTGGGGGCGCATGGCTCCTCGGTGGTGGGTTTTGATTCGCGTTTTGTGCTTTTCGCCAAGGAAATGCTGCGTCACGGCTCCGGATTCTTCCCGACCACCTATGGCGAGCCCTATCCGGACTACCCGGCGACCTCGACCTTCCTGACCTACCTGTTGTCGTTGCCGCTGGGGCGCGTCGATCTCTTCACCGCCTGGCTGCCGACCGCTCTGGCGGCGGCGGCCACCGTCGGCCTGACCTATCGCCTGGTGGCGCCGCTGTCCCGGCGCTGGGCCCTGCTCAGTGTGGCGATGCTGCTGCTCACCGCGACCTTCCTCAGCGAGACCCGGGCGGTATCGCTCGATCTGCAGGTGGCAGCGGTGGGGATGCTGGCGTTCTTCTTCGCGGTGCATGCCGAGCGTTATTCCAGCCTCGGGCTGTTGGCGCGCCTGCTGCCGCTCATGCTCGTTGGCTTCGCGCTGCGCGGCCCTCTGGGGCTGGTGGTGCCCGCTGGCATGGTCTGCAGCCAATTGCTGCTGGACCGCCAATGGCGCCGGCTGCTGGGCTTCTCCCTGTGCGCGCTGCTGATTCTGGTGGCTTGCACCGTCCTGCTCCTGGCCATGGCGCGTGCTGTCGGCGGCGAAGTGTTCGCGGTGGATGTCCTGCACATGCAGGTGACCGGCCGCCTGGACGGCAGCGCCGGCGCCAGTGGCGTGCTGTATTACTTCAATAGTTCGCTGGGCAACTATGCCCTGGCGTTCCCGCTGGCGGTGCCAGCTCTGGCACTGCTGTGGCGGCGCCGGGGCGATCCGGCGGCGCGCTTGGTTATCGGTTGCGCCCTGGCGGCGCTGGTGGTGATGGTCGGGCTGTCGGTGCCCCAGGCAAAGAAGGCCCGCTACATCCTGGCGATGGCTCCGCTGGCGGCGATCGTCGCGACCTATCCGTTCTACGTGAGCGACCGGCGCCTCGCCGTGGTCCTGCAGCGTGTGCTCCAGGGGCTCTGGCTGGTGTTGCCGGCGCTCATGTTGCTGGGTATAGGGCTCGGCTGGCGGCGCTACCCGCAGGCGCTGCAAGCGCTGGGGCTGCAGGTCTGGTTGTGCGTGGGCGGGCTGGTCGTCCTGCAGCTGTTCTCGCTGTTCCGCCTGCTGCGCCAGGAGCGCCGCGCGGAGCTGATCGCGCTCAGCGCGGTGCTGGCGCTGTGGGGCGGTTACATCCTGGTGGTCGAGCCGGTGGAGCGGCAGTTGTACGACAGCCGCGAATTCTCCCTGCAAGTGGATGCCACGGTGGCCGGCAACCCGGCGCCGCTGGTGCTCTACAGCATGGGGCGCGATGCGCGGGCGATCAAATTCATGGTCAACCTCGATCACGACATGCAACCGCTGTTCGCGGAGCAGCCTGCCCAGCTCGCAGCGATTCAGGGGCCGTATTACCTGATGCTGGATGAAAAGCGTGCCACCAGCCTGAAGGCCGCGTACCCGGCCCTGGGCGCGCCGGTACTCGCCGGCAACTTCGACAATGACCGTTATTGCCTGCTGTACGTGACTGATACCGGTGTGTTCGGTGCCGCACAATGAAGTCACTGCTACCCGCCTTCGGGCTCGGCTTGCTGCTGTGCGGCTGCCAGGGCTCGGACAGCTACAAGCACATCGCGCACGATCAGGCCTTCTTTCGCCAGCACCCGATGCCTCCGCTGCAGGTGACTGCGCCATCGGGGAGCTTCATCCTGCCGTTGCTGCCGGACACGCAGTACTACGCCGAGAACAATAACCGCGAGCTACGCCTGTTCCGTACAGGAGAGCGCTTCCAGGGACTGCCCTACGAGCCGGCGCTGGCGTTCTTCGCCCAGACTTCGTGGCTGGCGAAGAACGCCGAAGTGTTGCAGGTGCCGATGGTGGTGCATCTGGGCGACGTGGTGCAGAACGCCGGCACCCTGGGTCAGTGGCAGATCGCCAGTGGCGCGATGCGGGTGCTGGAGGAGGGTGGGGTGCCCTACAGCATCATGAGTGGAGACCGGGATATCCATGGCGCTGTCACGCCCGATGACCAGCGTTCGTTCCGCGACCGCTTCAAGGACCACTTCGGCCCGCAGCGCGCAGCCTGGCAGAGCACCTACGGCGGCAGCGACCCGCTGGGTCTGAGCCAGTACCACCTGTTCCGCAAGTACGGCCAGTCCTTCCTCCTGCTGGCGCTGGACTGGAGTCCGTCGCCGGCGACGCTGGCCTGGGCGCAGCAGGTCATCGATGCCCACCCACACGTCCCGGTGATCCTCGCGTCGCACAACATTCTCTACCGCAAGGCCGGCGAGCCGCCGCAGTTGTCCCGTGAAGGCAACGACAGTGGCCCCCTGCTCTGGGAGCAGCTGATCCGCCGCAACGACCAGATCTTCCTGACCCTCAGCGGGCACGTTGAGGGTTCCGCCCATGCGCGGATGCTCAATGACCAGGGCCACAGCGTGGACATGGTGATGGCGGACTATCAGGATGAGTACCTGGGCGGAAACGGGCTGATGCAGCTGCTGGAGCTGGACCTGCGGCACAACCGTATCGATGCCCTGACGCTGTCGCCCTGGGTGTTGTGGAAGCGGCAGTTCTATCCGCAGGCGTTCAAGGACTGCCCTTCGCAGCAGGTGCTGCAAGGCTGCGACCAATTGCTGCCGGCGCCTTCGACGGGATGGGACAACCAGTTCCGCATCGATCTCGATTTCCGCGCACGCTTCGCTGGCTTCCAGGGCTACACCGCGCAGCTCCCCGAGGGTGCGGCGAACGGGCCTTCGCTGCTGCAGCAGGTCCAGGCCCGGTTCGAGTCAGCCGCGCAAGCGCAGCAGGCGGCGCAGCGTGATTCCGCCAAGGGCAACGGCCAGGCAGGGGATCCAGACCCACCGCGCCTCTGACAGCAGCACCTGCGCACCGCGGGGGCTCAGGAAGCGCGACAGGCCGATGGGCGAAACTTCGATGGGGTGCAGCGGCAGGAAGTAGCGCTGATCGCTCCATGGCCAGAACCAGGCTACCCCCAGCCCGCCATCGGTCATGGCGTCGAGCACGCTGTGCGACGCGGTGGCCAGGCCGAGCCACAGGCCGGCTTTCGGCGGGCCGCAGCCAAACAGTCGGCAGGCGATGGCGCCAAGCGCGCCAATCAGGGCGGCGAACAGCAGCGAGTGGCTCGCGCCGCGATGCCCGAGCGCATCTTGGTAGGCGATACCGAACTTGAAGGCGACGACATCGAGGTCAGGCAGGCACGCGGCGAACATGCCGGCCAGCAGCAGGCGCGGTGGGATTACCCGCGAGCCGAGTGCCAGGCCGGCGGCCAGCACCGGCAGGGGATGGGTGATCAGGGTGGTCATGGAATCCGTTCCACGAGGGGCCTTGCGGCCCCGGCATCAACTGGTGCGCAGGGCGCGCATGCGTGAGAGCTGGCGCTCCAGCATCGAGGGATAGGGCTCTTTCAGCCATTCCACACAGCAGGCGTTCTCCGGGCTGGCGATCGGGCGGATGCGCGCACGTTCGCGGACTTTCTCATCATCGCCAATGGATTTCTCCACCAGCAGCAGGTTGCGACTGTGCTGGCTGAGGGCGAGGGCGTTCTGTGCCGCCGACTCCTGTAGTAGTTCGGCCTGTTCGAGGTCGGCGACATCTTCGCCCAGTACCAGGCCCAGTTGCAGTTGCAGGGTAATGCCGCTGTCGGCCACCTCGATCTGCAGGGCATGGCCCAGGGCGCGCATCAGCTCGCCGCAGCACAGGGCGTTGGTGAGGAATTCGTCATCATGATCGCGGCTGTGGAAGAGGATCAGGCTGCCGCCATCGTTGAGGGTGTACAGCGTGCCCTTGTACAGGCGCGCGGCCTGCTCCAGGCAGTCGCGATAGCGCTCCAGCAGGTCGACCAGGCGTGCGCGCGGCAGGCGGCGCAACTGTTCCTGGGCGCCGAGCTGAACGGCAAGAACCGCGCTGGTGCCGCTGGACAGCGGTACCGGTTCGGCCTCGGGCTCTTCCTCGACTTCGGCGTCGACTTCTGCCTCATCTTCCACCAGGGGTTCGAACTCTTGCTCGGGGAAGTCTTCGTCGCCCGCGGACTCGGCGGTGCGGCGGGCTGCCGGGGTTGGCAGTTCATCCTCGGAGAAGATGTTCTCGTCGAACTCGTGCTCGTCGCTGACGCCGGCCTCTGCCAGTACGGGTTCCTTGGCGGCTGCCTTTGCAGGTGCTTTCGCAGGCGCTTTCGGGCGCGGGGCGGGCGCGGTCACCACTGGTTCAGGCGCCGGCGGCTTCTCCGGTACCAGGCGCGTTTGCAGTTGACGGGCCAGGTCCCCGATCTCGTTCTGCAGCCCGGCGCCGGGCGCGGGGTCGTCCGGATCGCGCAGCCAGACACGAAGCTGTAACAAGGGTGTGGAAATCTGCCGGCCCAGGCGCAGGCCGAAGGTCAGGGTGAGCAGCAGCAGGATCAGGCTGATCAGCCCCATGCTCTGCAGGCTGACGGTCATCGGCTGCTCGAACTGGTGCATGTCGAGGCTGATGCGCAGATGGCCGGCGATCACTTCCTGGAAGGTGATGGGCGTGGAGTACAGCCCCTCGGTGTCGCCCAGCAGGCCCTGCTTGGGGCGGGTGCCGGACTCGGCGAGGATGCGGTTATCCACGCTGTAGATCGCCGCGTGGGCGACCAGCGGGTTCTTGGTCAGGTTGTTGAGCAGCACGTTGAGGCTGAGGATGTCGTTGGACACCAGCAGCTCGGTGGCGGACTGCGCCGTCTGGGTGGTCAGGCTCTGACCCAGGGCGTCGGCCTGCTGCTGCATGGCCTGCTTGAACTGCATGCCCATGACCCAGGCGTAGATCACCAGGGCAGCCGCCACCAGCAGCAGGGTGTGGATGGCGATTCGCAATGCGATCGGCACACGACGCTGGCGCAGGGCGTGGAAGAGCAGCAGGAAGAAATTGTCGGGCTTGACGGAGGTGGGCCGGGTCACAGCGGGCTCGGTCTTCATTAGGGCAGATACGGCCAGTATAACGAGCCCCTCCGGAGGGGCAAAGCGCCGCAGGCATTGTCAATACGACCTGGGCCGGGATGGGCGGGAAAAGTGCCTGCCAATCCGATCGGCGGCGCTACCCCGCAACCGGGCGGGCGCGGCGGAAAGCAGGTAGAATGTCGGCCTTTTTTACACGGCGGAGACAGCGCCTTGCGCGAAATCGTCCTGATCAACATCACCGGGGAAGATCGCCCCGGCCTCACCGCAGCCATCACCGGCGTGCTGGCCCAGGGTGGCGTGAACATCCTCGACATCGGCCAAGCGGTGATCCACGACACCCTGTCGTTCGGCATCCTGGTCGAGATTCCGGATACCGAGCAGGCGTCCTCGGTGCTCAAGGACGTGCTGTTCACGGCCTACAAGCTCGATCAGCAGGTGCGTTTCACCCCGGTTTCGGAAGACGACTACCGCCAGTGGGTGGGTGGCCAGGGCAAGCCGCGTCACATCGTGACCCTGCTGACCCGTCGGGTGACTGCCGAGCAGTTGCAGCGGGTCAGTTCGATCACTGCCAAGTACGGCCTGAACATCGACCAGATCGACCGTCTGTCCGGACGCATGGGGCTGGATATGCCGGCCGACCAGGGCAAGGGCTGCATCGAGTTCTCGGTACGCGGCGAGCCGGCTGACCCGGTGGCGTTGCGCGCGGAGTTCCTCAGCGTGGCCCAGGAGCTGAACGTCGACATCGCCTTCCAGCAGGATTCGGTGTTCCGCCGCAACCGCCGCTTGGCGGTGTTCGACATGGACTCGACGCTGATCGAGGCCGAGGTCATCGACGAACTGGCCAAGGCCGCCGGCGTGGGCGAGCAGGTTTCCGAGATCACCGAGCGTGCGATGCGCGGCGAGCTGGATTTCCGCGCCAGCTTCAAGGAGCGCCTGGCGCTGCTCAAGGGGCTGTCCGAGGACGTTCTGGAAGAAATCGGCGCCTCGCTGCGCCTGACCGAAGGCGCCGAGACCCTGTTCGCCGAGCTCAAGCGCCTGGGTTACAAGACTGCGATCCTCTCCGGCGGTTTCAGCTACTTCGCCAAGCAACTGCAGGCCAAGCTGGGTATCGACTATGTGTTCGCCAACGAACTGCAGATCGTCGACGGCAAGCTGACTGGCGTGGCCATCGAGCCCATCGTCGATGCCCAGCGCAAGGCTGATCTGCTGCGCGAGTTGGCGGCGAAGGAAGGCCTGCAGCTGGAACAGACCATCGCCGTGGGCGACGGTGCCAACGACCTGCCGATGCTCGGCCTGGCCGGCCTGGGCGTGGCCTTCCGCGCCAAGCCGCTGGTCAAGCAGTCGGCCAAGCAGGCGATCTCCACCCTCGGGCTGGATGGCATCCTCTACCTGCTCGGTTTCCGTGATCGCGAAGGGGCCGACGGCCGCTGATCGTTCCGGCTGTCTACGCAAGGCACGAAAAAGCCGCCCTTCGGGGCGGCTTTTTCATTCAGGGGCGGCGGGTTCTTCGTAGGAGCGAGCTTGCTCGCGAACCCGCCCAACGCTTGAGTCAGCCGGACTACTCGTCCGAAGCGAAGTCGTAATCCATCGCCTGACTCGGGCCTTGCAGGTAGTGGCCCTGGATATAGTTGGCGCCCGCCTGCCAGAGGGTCGCCAGGGCGCTGGCACTCTCCACCATCGGCACGATGGTCAGCTTGGCCTGGGCGTGCAGGCTGGCCATCAGGGTCTTGAGGTTCTCCTGATTTTCCGCCTTGCCCAACTCCTGCACGTAGGAGCCATCGACCTTCACGAAGTCGACGTTCATGTGCTTGAGCGTATTGAACGGGTTGAGTGCGCAGCCGAACTGGCACAGGGCTATCTGGCAGTGCAGCTCGGCGAGCCCCTGGCTGAGCACCTTGGCTTGCTTGAGGTAGCTGATCGCGTCCGGTTCGCTGATCTGGATAATCAGGGCGTCGGCCGGCAGGCGCGAGGCTTTCAGCGCGACGTTCAGCCAGGGCAGCAGCTCGGCGTCCTGCAGGCTGGAACTGGACAGGTGCACGAACAGCTTGGTCTCGTGTCCCTTGGCGCGGTGTTCGGACAACAGCTTGATCGAGTTGAGCAGGACCCAGCGGTCGATCCGCTCGGCCAGGCCACCCGCCTTGGCGGCGGCAAGGAAGTCCGCCGGCGGCACTTCCTCGCCTTGCGGATTGAGCAGGCGCAGCAGCACTTCGTAGTGCTCGTGGGTGTCGCCGCGCAGGCTGATGATCGGCTGGAACAGCAAGCGGAAGCTGTTCTGCTCCAGGGCCTGGCGGATGATTGCCAGGGTGTCGCCGCGGTTGGCGGCGGCGGCCAGCTCGTCGGCCGGGTCGTAGAGCTTGAGCCCGTTGCCTTCGCGCTGCGCGATCTCGTCGGCGCTGCGATGCGCGCGCTCGATGACGTCCTGCGCGCGGGTGGTCTTTTCGTCCAGCCCGGCGACGCCGATGGACAGGGTGACCTGGGCCGTGCGGCCGTGGATGTCGAACAGGTTGCCTTCGATTTTCTTCAGCAGGCTGGCGAACAGTGGCTTGGTCTGGTCCGGGGCATGCCCCGGCAGCAGCACGGCGAACACGTCGTCGCTGAAGCGGGCCAGCTGGGCTTCCTGGGGGAAGTGGGCGCGCAGCAGGTTGCCAAGGTCGGCGAGTAGCAGGTCGATGCTGGCGACGCCCAGGTTGAGCTGCAGGGTCTGGGCGCGGTCGAGCAGTATGTAGGCGAAGCTGGCCGGCTGGCCGGCAGTCACCGCGCGCTCCACGGCGCTGTCCATCAGGTCGAGGAAGTGGCCGCGGTTGTAAAGGCCGGTGACCAGGTCCTGGCTGCTGACCTCGCGCAGTTTCTCTTCGAGCTGGGCGTTGTCGGTCTCGGCGCGGATCACCACCTGGATGCACGGCTCGCCGTCATAGGTGGCTGGCGAGAAGGTCATGCGCGCACTGAAGGCCTGGCCGTCCACCTTGATGCCGCTGCAGGCCAGGTCGGCGTTGTCTTCGGTGGTCTGGTAACCCTTGAGGAAATCCTTGAAGGTCGCCTGGTCGGTGCCGGCGATCAGGTCGATCATCGGCATGCCTTCCAGCTCTTCCGCGTCGTCGTAGCCGAACAGGTCGACGTAGGCGCGGTTGGAATAGATGTGCATGCCATCGTGGACGTAGGTGATGGCGTCCACCGAGCTGTCCAGCAGCAGCTGGCAGCGTTTTTCCGTTTCGCGCAGGGCGACTTCGGCGGCGCGGCGGGCGCGGCGTTCCTCGAGGTTGGCCAGTTCGCGCTTGGCGACCAGGATCAGGCGTTCGTCTTCGCCTTGCGGCAGGGCGTCCTGGGCTCCGAGGGTGAGGGCCTCGGTCACCGCATCGGAGTCGTTGCCGGCAATCAGCTGGATGAACGGGATGTCCTTGGCCTGGCGGCGAATGCTGTTCAGGGCTTCGCTGGGCGCCATGGCACTGCTGTCCGGGGCGGCGATCAGCAGATCCCAGCCCTGGGGAAGGATTTCCAGGAGGTCGTCGCTGGACGTGATGCGGTGGACGCGAGTAGCGCGGCCAGCATTGCGGAACAGGCTGACCAGGCGCTCGGCTTCGTTCTGGGAGTCTTCCAGGATCAGCAGGCGGACGGTCTTCTTTTCATTGGCCATGAGTGAGGCTGCTTATACCGTGCTAGACGGCAGCAAATGGGCGATGAATGGGGATTGGCCGGAATCTACAGCGACTTCCAGAGCGAGTCAAAGTCTTCCTCCCCGCGGGTAGCTGGTGCTGTGACCGGCTTATCGTTCGTTGTGGCGGCAGTGTCGTGCGCCCGGTATTCGAACTGGGTGAAGCTGCCGGTTGCGGTGACTTTGATCGAGAGCGTGGCGCGACGCTCCTCGCCGTGCAGGTTGATCTGCACCTTGTTGCCTTCCTGGAAGGGCAGTCGCGGGGTGATCACGGTGGCCGGTCGCGAGATCGCGGAGATCTCCGGCAGTAGCAGGGCGCGCAGGTACTGGCTGCCCTGCTCGGTCTTGCGCAGCAGTTGCAGGCCGCACGGCTGGGCGAGGGGGGCGATCAGTTCAATGCCCATCTGGGTGCCGCCTCCACGGACCTGGCGGATCCAGCGCACCACGGCCACGCTCCAGCTCTGGTCCGGGGCATCCTGGATGCCCAGCAGTTCACCGGCCTGCAGTTGGCTGGGAATCTCCTTGGGCCAGGTCAGGCAGTAACCGCCCGGGCTGTGGTTGACGATGGGCAGGGTGAAGACCGGGTACTCCTCGGGAGGAACTTCGGCAATGGGCTGACTGCCCTCGGTCGGAGTGATCGGTGTGTACTCGATTTCCTCCAGCGACATGCCGGGTTGCCAGTCCTTCACCTGTTGCGCGTCGAAGGCGGTGGACCAGGCATCCTTGACTTCGGTCTTGACCTTGGCCGCGAAGTCCGGGGTCTGGCTGCGCTTGAGCACATCGGCGAAATGCTGACGGCCGGCGAGGAAGTAGTGCAGGGCGCTCATGCCGATGCAGACGGTGAGCTGGCCATGGCCGGCGGTACGCTGGAAGGTCCGCTCGGCGATGTCGCCCCAGGCGGCGGCCAGGTGCTGCAGCAGGTCGACGGAGACGCCTTCGGGCACTTTCAGGCGCGCCTGGTTGCGGTTCTCCGGGAGCAGCAGGAGGTATTCCTTGATCAGGTCGACCAGGGGCTGCGGGTCGATGCCCAGGCTGCCCGGCAGGTCACCTTCCTTGAACAGGGTGCGGTAACGCGGCGGACCGTCCACCTGGGGGGCGACGACGAACAGGGTCGAAGGCGCATCGGCGGATTGCACGCGAATCTGTGGGCTCCAGCCTTCCAGCACCTCCGCCAGCCGGGCGATGTTGTGCTGGCGCATCTGATTGCAGCGTGCCGAGCCGAGCATCAGCGCCACCAGGTAAGCCTGCTCGATGGTCAGGCCCTGGGCGTCGCAAGTCAGTTCGTCGCGGATGTTCAATTTGTGCAGGCCGTGCTGGCGGGCCAATTGGTACAGCTGGTGCAGTTCCAGCCACAGCCCTTCCGGCACCGGGCAATAAAGCTGCGAAGAGCGGATCAGTGGCCCGCACAGGGTACGGATGGCGCGCTGGATGGAGGCTGCCAGCAGTTGCGCGCGATCACGCGAAGCACGACCTGCCTCGCGCACGACGATCAGCTTGTAGCCGATGGCAAGGTGGTTCTGCAGGGCCTGGCAAAGGTTGGCGACCTTGCGCGGGCGCTCGTCGAGGACGATGGACTGATTGAGGAAGTGTCGCTCCAGATGCTGGCAGACGAACTCGACTTCCGGGCGGAACAGTTCCAGCAGCTGCAGGCGAGACTCCACGTGGAGCTTCAGCTGGTTCAGTTCGATCAGGCCCTGATAGAGCTGGCGGGCGGTCTCGCCCAGGTTGGCCTTGGGCAGGTGATCCAGCCAGTATTTCAGCTCGCGCACATTGGCGTTGCAGAAGCTCAGGCTCTCGTGCGTGGGGGTGGGGACACGTAGAAACTGCTGGGGACTGTTGTCCATGGTTGGATCGGATTCTCCACAATCTGGGCCGCTTGGTGGACCGACGGGTCGTCACGCTCGGCTTTTCCCGAACTCTAGCAGTATCCGTTGCGCACCGCAGCCCATCGCTGGATGGGCGAGCCGACGAGTCACGCAGGCGGTATTTCGCCCTTGATCTGGCGTTGCAGGGCGTCACTGGCGGAGGCTTGCGGGGTAACGCGCAGCCAGCCGTCGCCCTGCGGAATCACCGCGTGGGCCGCCCATTCGAGCAAGTCCTGGCGGCGGCAGGCGCCGGTGTTGCCCTTGCCGGCGCCGGCGATCACCTTGTAGACCAACTGGTCCTGGCGCGTGCGCTTGCCGGGATGGTCGTCGATGACCTGGCGCACCGCCCAGGCGTTGCCGCTCAGCGCATTGCTGTAGCAGGCGCCGAGGAGGATGTCGTCCGGGCCCAGGCGTTGCGCCTGGGCGTGTTCCTGGGCCAGCTGGAGGATTTTCAGCAGGTCGTCGAACTGCACGTCGATGAACGAATCCATCTTGCGCAGCGCGTGGTAGAGGTCTTCCGGCGCGGGGCCGGCGGGCAGCTTCGGCGTTTCCGGCAGGCGCGCCAGCGGCGCGGGATAGCGGCGCCAGGCGAACAGTCCGTTAAAGGCCACGGCCACGACGAGGATCAGCACCACGTTGAGCAGCACCGGGCTGAGCACATAGTGGAAGCCCAGGGCGTTGATCGCCGGCCCGCCGGACACCGCCGCCAGGGCGGTGGCGCCGCCCGGGGGATGGATGCAGCGGGTGTAGTGCATGACCAGGATCGCCATGCCGACCGCCAGGGCCGGGGTGAAAGCCTGGTTGGGGAAGAGCTTCTGGCAGATCACCCCGACGAGCGCCGACAGCACCTGGCCGCCGATTACCGCCCAGGGCTGGGACAGCGCGCCATGGGGCACGGCGAACAGCAACACGGCGCTGGCCCCCATGGAGGCAACGACCCAGATGGCCGCTTCGCTGGGCAATACCCAGTGGGTGACGGCATAGATGGCGGCGATGCCGCACAGCGCTCCGAGAGCGGAGAGCCACTTTTCCAGATGGCTGGTGGCGTTGGCACGCCAGCCCATGAGATGCAGGAAGCGATTCATGGCAGGGAACTAGCACGTGAGGCAGGAAGCGTGGCGGGCGGCTCATTGGCCACCCGCCTTATAGTGAAGCAGGTATCAGCCCTGGCGGGCGTCACCCAGGCGTTGGCCCATGCGAACCGGGCTGGTGGCTGCCAGGTTCTCGGCCCAGCTGACCTGTTGCGGTCCGAACAGCACGATGGCCGTGGAGCCCAGCTTGAACCGGCCCAGCTCGGCGCCTTTTTCCAGGTGGATCGGCGCGCGCGCGGCTTCGTTGTAGGAGAACGACTTCAGCTCGCGCTTGGGCGGCGTGACCAGCCCGGCCCAGACGGTTTCGATGGAGGCGACGATCATCGCGCCCACCAGCACCACGGCCATCGGTCCGCGCTCGGTGTCGAAGATGCACACCACGCGCTCGTTGCGGGCGAAGAGTTCCGGCACCTGCTCGGCAGTGAGTTGGTTCACCGAGAACAGCCGGCCCGGCACGTAGACCATCTCGCGCAGGGTGCCGGCCAGCGGCATGTGCACGCGGTGGTAGTCCTTGGGCGACAGGTAAACGGTGGCGAACTCGCCGCCCATGAAGGGAGCGGCGCGCTCGGCGTCGCCGCCCAGCAGTTCCATCAGGCTGTAGCTGTGGCCTTTGGCCTGGAACACGCGCCCGTGCTCGATCGGGCCGAGCTGGCTGATGGCGCCGTCGGCGGGGCTGAGCACGCTGCCTTCGCTCTCGTCCAGCGGACGGGCGCCGTCTTTCAGGGCGCGGGTGAAGAAGGCGTTGAAGTGCTCATAGGCACGCAGGTCCTCGACCTGGGCTTCGCGCATGTCCACCCGGTAGCGACGGGCGAACCAGGGAATCAGGCGGTCCTTGAACCAGGGGGCGCGGCATTCGGCGGCGCAGCCGATCAGGCGCGACAGCAGGTGATGCGGCAGCAGGTACTGGGCGAGGATGAACAGACGATCTTTGAACGACATTCCTTAAACCTCTACAGGGGTGTCGGGGTGGTTGCCCCATTCCGACCAGGAGCCGGCATAGCCCTTGACCCGCGGATAGCCGAGGGCCTTGGCCACCAGGTAGGTGAAGCCGGAGCGGTGGTGGGTCTGGCAGTGGGTGATCACTTCCTTGTCCGGGGTGATGCCCAGGTCCTTGAGGATCTGCGGCATATCGGTACGGATGCGCAGGGCGCGGGCCGGGTCCATGCCGGCGGTCCATTCGAAATTGACGGCGCCGGGCACGTGCCCGCCCTTGGCGGCGAGGACTTTCTGGCCGCTGTATTCACTGGGATTGCGGGCGTCCCAGATGGCCAGGTCGGCGGCGCCCAGGCGGCTTTGCAGGTATTCGCGGGTGGCGGTGGGCTCGTCGTGCAGGGTCAGCGGCAGCGGGCCGCCGGCCGGCGTCGGAACGTCCTGGCTCAGCGGCAGGCCGTCGGCGACCCAGGCGTGCAGGCCGCCATCGACGTAGTGGTAGCGGTGGTGGCCGATCACATCCAGCAGCCAGATGAAGCGACCGGCCCAGCCGCCGCCTTCGTCGTCGTAGACCACGTAGACGGCATCGGGGTTGTGGCCCAGTTCGCCGAACAGTGCTTCGAGGTCGGCCTTGGCCGGAAGCAGGCCGGGGGCTGGCGTGCCGCCCAGCTGGGTGCGCGCCGGGGCGACGAAGCGGGCGCCGGGGATGTGACCCTGGGCGTAACGCGCGGCGCTGGTCAGGTCGACCAGGATCAGGTCGGCGGCGACGAGGCGGCTGGCAAGGTCAGCCGGTTCGATCACCAGGGGCAGAGCGGAGAAGGCGGACATGTCGGAGTCTCCCGGTACGGCGGTCGGCCCGCCGTGATGGTGGAGGCGGCGTGAGCTGGCGCCCTGGGCTGCCCATGGAGGGGCGATAGTCTAAAGGGGCGCCAGTGTACCGGAAATCCGGCTGAACGCCGCGCGGCTCAGGAGACGCCGCGGGACATCTGGCGGATGGCCTGCTCGATGCACTGCGCGGTGCGGCCGAAGGCCTGCGCATGCAAGTCGCCCAGCGGCTGGCCGTTACGGTCGACGGCCAGCAGCATGACCACCCGGCTGCCGTTGCCGAGCGAGCGCAACAGCAGGTGTTCGCTGGGCAGCAGCGCCTTCAGCGCACCGGGCAGCACGGCGGAAAAGTCGGCCATGTTCGCCGGGCTCAGTCGCAACTGCCCCGGTTGCTGCATCAGCTTGCGCAGCAGCGGGCTGGCCGCGACTTCCAGTTTCAGCCCGCCGGCTTGTTCCGGCAGGCCGAAATGGCGGCGGGCCAGTAACCATGCCTGGTCGCGGTCGGCGAGCAGGATCACCCCGCGTTGCAGGCCGCCGGCCTGGAGGGCGGCGCTGGCGGTGTCCAGCAATTGCACGGCGTTACCGAAGGGCGAGGGGCTTTGCAGCAGGCGCGCGCAGTGCTGGCGCCATTGGGCAAGGGTGTCGGGCGCCTTGGGTGGTTCCTCAGGTTTTGGGCCGTTCAGCCAGCGACGGGCGTCCCAGGGCCAGAGCAGGGCCTGGGCCGGGTGCCAGAGCAGTGGCTGGGCGTGACGGCGGGCGCTCTGTGCGGCAAGACCGTGGACGGTCTGTTGCAGCTCCTCCAGCGGCATCTGCAGATAAAGGCTGGTCAGGCGCTGCCAGCGCAGCATGTGCGCGCCACCCCATGACTGGTGCGCGGCGGTGGCCAGGCTGTTGGCCAGCAGGATGGTGTTGGCTGGGCGGGTCAGCCAGCGCTGCAGCTCCGGGTCGGCGTCCAGGCGCTGTTGCTGGCCCAGCGGCTGGGTCTCGGTGTGGGCCACGTGCAGGGCACGCACCAGCAGGCGTTTGTCATCGCTGAGCAGCGCGTAGCCCTGGGCGACCCAGTCCGGCAGCCGCCATCGTTCGGCCAGCGCCCGGCATAGCGGCAGCAGGCGGGTGCCGAGCAACTCCTGCTCGACTTCGCTGCTGCAGCGCCCCAGGCCGTAGACCCGGCGCTGCCAGGTCTCCAGCAATTCCGGCTTGGCCGTGGCCAGCGCCCAGAGCGGGGCGAGGGTGAACAGGCTGCCCCAGTGGATTTCCTGCCAGAGCCGCGCCAGGCGGTTGGCGAACAGGCCGCTGGCCTGTTGCATGGCGTGGCGGCTGATCAGCAGCAACTGGCTCAACGCACGGGGCATCTGCGCTTCGGGCACTGACGGCAGGCGATCGAGCAGTTGGGTGACGCGCGCCAGGCCCAGGCGGTTGAGGGCGACTTCCAGGCTCTCCGCCGGATTGTCGCGGGCGCTCGGAGCGCTGTTGGCCTCGCGCAGGATGGCGAAGGCCAGGGTCGGGCAGTCCTGCAGCAGGTCGGAGATATCGCGGATCGAGCGGCGGCTGTCATTCAGCGCCCGGCGAATATCGTCGCGGTGCTCCTGGGGGACGGGCAGCGGCAGCTCTTCCAGCAGGGAGAGCCAGTCCGCGAGACGCTCTGGGTTTTGCACGGGTTTGGGCATGCGAGAGGCGCCGAACTGGTTTTTAGTGTTTTCGGCCTATAGTCTTGCCCGAAATCTCCGATAACAACAGGGAGGCGGGAACTATGCCTCTCATTCTGTTCACAGTTTCAGTCCGGTCCCCATGTCAAAAATCATCGGCATCATCGTCATCCTGGGCAGTGTGCTCGGCGGGTATCTGCTCTCCGGCGGCAAGATCGCGGCCATCATCCAGCCGTTCGAATTGCTGATCATCGGCGGCGCCGCGCTGGGCGCCTTCCTCCAGGCGAACCCGGGCAGCACCTTCATGACGGTGCTGAAGAAGGCGCCGAAGATGTTCAGCAACCGCTTCACCCACACCTTCTACCTGGAGGTGCTGGGCATGCTCTACGAGGTGCTCAACAAGAGCCGTCGCGAGGGCATGATGGCGATCGAGGCGGACGTCGAGGATCCGGGTGCCAGCCCGATCTTCAGCAAGTACCCGGCGGTGCTGAAGGATGACCGGATGACCGCGTACATCTGCGATTACCTGCGCATCATGTCCTCCGGCAACATGGCGCCCCACGAGCTGGAAGGCCTGTTCGACATGGAGCTGGGCAGCCTCAAGGAGCACCTGGAGCATCCCGCCCATGCGGTGACCCGCGTCGCCGACGGCCTGCCGGGCTTCGGTATCGTTGCCGCGGTGCTTGGCATCGTGATCACCATGGCCCTGCTCGGCCAGGGCAGCCAGGCGGAAATCGGTCACCACGTGGCCGCGGCGCTGGTGGGTACTTTCCTCGGTATTCTCGCGGCCTACGGTTTCGTCGGGCCGCTGTCCAACGCTCTGGAGCACGACGCCAAGGAAGAGCTGAACCTCTACGAAGCCATCAAGGCCTGCCTGGTGGCCTCCGCCTCGGGGATGCCGCCGTCGCTGGCCGTGGAATTCGGCCGCAAGGTGCTGCTGCCGGCGCATCGGCCCAGCTTTGCCGAGCTGGAGCAGGCTGTGCGCGGGCGCTAAACGATGGATAACAACCAACCGATCATAGTCAAGCGCGTCAAGCGCTATGCCGCCGGTCACCATGGCGGTGGATGGAAGATCGCCTTCGCCGACTTCGCCACCGCCATGATGGCGTTCTTCCTGGTGCTCTGGCTGTTGTCCTCGGCTACGCCGGAGCAGAAGAAGGCCATTTCCGGCTACTTCCAGGACCCGATCGGTTTCACCGAAAGCGCCAGTCCCTATGTGATCGACCTGGGCGGCACGCCGACGCCCGCGCCGGACAAGACCCTGAACCCGCAGATCCAGGCGCAGCCCGAGGCGGACGAAACCCGCATCAGCCCGGAGGACGAGGCCAAGGTCAACGCCGAGCAGGCGGAGAACATCGCCGAGAAGCTGGAGAAGGAGCGGCTGGAACTGTTGCTGCAGGAGCTGCAGAACAAGGTCGACGAGAACCCCACGCTCAAGCGCTTCAAGGACCAGATCCTGTTCGAGATCACCCAGGACGGCCTGCGCATCCAGATCGTCGACTCGGACAACCGACCGATGTTCGACCTGGGCAGCGCGCGCCTGCAGCCTTACTTCGAGGACATCCTGCTGGCGCTGGCCGAGACCATCAAGCAGGTGCCGAACAAGATCAGCATCAGCGGTCACACCGATGCCAAGCCCTACGCCGGCAATGGCGACTTCGGCAACTGGGAGCTCTCGGCCAACCGCGCCAACGCCGCGCGGCGTGCGCTGGAGGCGGGCGGTTATCCGGATGCGCAGATCGCCCGCGTGGTCGGCTACGCGTCTTCGGCACTGTTCGACCGTGACAAGCCGCTGAACCCGGTGAACCGCCGCATCGACATCATCGTCCTGACCAAGAAGGCCCAGCGTGCCATCGAGGGGCAGGATGGCAGTACCGACAAGCCCGCCGATGGTGCCGCTACGCCGGGTGCTGTGGTGCCCAAGGGCGGCGCTGCGGCCCAGCCGGCGGCCGGGCAGGCTGCTCCGCTTGCGCCGGATCAGCTCAAGCAGAAGCTCAACCTGTTCGACGACGGTGGTTCGCTGAAGCTCGACGAATTGAACAAGCAGCAGTGACACTTGCGGTGAAATGAAAAAGGCCAGCTGGAAAGCTGGCCTTTTCGTTTAGTACTCGTCTTCCGGCAGGCTGGCGAGGATGTGCCGGTAGCTGGCCATCCGTTGCGGCGAGACACGCCCGTCCTCCAATGCCTTCAGCAGTGCGCAGCCTGGCTCGCGGTCATGCTTGCAGTCGCGGAAGCGGCAGTGGCCGAGCAGGTCGTGGAACTCGATGAAACCGGCTTCCACATCGTCGCGGCTGACGTGGACCAGACCGAATTCGCGGATGCCGGGGGAGTCGATCAGGTCGCCGCCGGCGGGGAAGTGGAACAGCCGCGCGGTGGTGGTGGTGTGGGTGCCCTTGCCGGTGACTTCTGAGAGATCGCCGACGCGGGTATCGACGCCCGGCAGCAGTGCGTTCACCAGCGACGACTTGCCGACGCCGGACTGCCCGACGAACACGCTGACGTGCTCGTTCAGCGCGGCGCGCAGGGCGTCCATCGCCAGGCCGTTGAAGGCCGAGACCTCCAGCAGCGGGTAGCCCAGTTCGCGGTAGGTGCCCAGCAGATTGTCGATGAAGGCGGAGTTCTCTTCGTCGATCAGGTCGGCCTTGTTCATCAGCAGCAATGGCTTGATGCCGGCGTGCTCGGCGGCTACCAGATAGCGGTCGATGAGGTTGGCGTGGGGCTCCGGACGCGGCGCGAAGACGATCACGATGCGATCGACATTGGCCGCCACCGGCTTGAGCACGCCGCGCATGTCCGGGCGGCACAGCTCGGAGCTGCGTGGCAGCTGCGCGACGATCACGCCGATGCCCTGGTTGCCCGGGCGCCAGACCACCTGATCACCGGTCACCAATGTCGGCAAGTTGGCGCGCAGGTGGCAACGGAACACTTGGCCGACGTGGTCGCCTTCCAGCGCCTCGACTTCCACCTGCACCCCGAAGTGGGCGATCACCTGGCCGGTCTGCTCCGGTCCGAGGTCGCCGCCTTCCAGTTCTTCCAGTGCGCGCGATTCGCGCTTGGCCGCGCGGGCAGCACGTTCTTCCTGGACTTTTTCGATCCGCCAGCTCTGCCGGCGGGTGAGGTGACGCTTGGCCATAGGGTATCCACAGGGAAAATCGCGCCGGAGTTTAGCATGCGTACGCCCGCTTCCCGCTAAACTACAGGGCTGAGCTGAGGAGCCCCATCATGCAGAACCCACAGAACCTGATCTGGATCGACCTGGAAATGACCGGTCTGGACCCGGACAAGGACGTCATCATCGAGATGGCGACCATCGCCACCGACAGCAACCTCAATATCCTCGAGGAAGGCCCGGTGATCGCGGTGCACCAGAGTGAAGCGCTGCTCGCCGGCATGGACGAGTGGAACACCCGCCAGCACGGCCAGTCCGGCCTGACCCAGCGCGTGCGCGAAAGCACCATCTCCGCGGCGGAAGCCGAAGCCATGACCCTGGCCTTCCTGGAGAAGTGGGTGCCCAAGCGCAGCTCGCCGATCTGCGGCAACAGCATCTGCCAGGACCGCCGCTTCCTCTATCGGCACATGCCGAAGCTGGAAGGCTTCTTCCACTACCGCAACCTGGACGTCTCCACCCTCAAGGAACTGGCCGCGCGCTGGGCCCCGCAGGTGCGTGACGGCTTCAAGAAGGGCAACACCCACCTGGCCCTGGACGACATCCGCGAGTCCATCGCCGAGCTGCGCTACTACCGCGAGCACTTCATCAAGGTGTAACGCAGGTGCTTACCTGTAGGAGCGGGCCCATGGGGCGCTCCTGCAGGGAGGTGCATCAGGCGTTGTGGCGCGCCAGCGCCCACGCCACATGCTCGCGCACCAGTTCCGACGGGAACTCCCGCCGCGCACGCAGCGCCTCGATCACTGGAATGGTGGAAGGCGCATTCCCCAGCCCTACGGCCAGGTTCCGCAGCCAGCGTTCATACCCCGCACGCCGCAACGGCGAGCCTTCGGTGCGGCTGAGGAATTCCTCTTCCGTCCACAGGAACAGCTCGGCCAGCGCGGCATTGTCCAGGCTGTGGCGCGGCTGGAAGTCACCCTGGTCGGTGGCGCGGGCGAAACGATTCCACGGACAGACCATCTGGCAGTCGTCGCAGCCGAATACGCGGTTGCCGATCAATGGGCGTAGATCCGCCGGGATTGAACCCTTCAGTTCGATGGTCAGGTAGGAAATACAGCGCCGCGCATCCAGCACGTAGGGCGCGACGAAGGCTGCTGTCGGGCAGATGTCCATGCAGGCCGAGCAGCGTCCGCAGTGTTCCGTGCCGTGAGGCGGGTCAACCGGCAGCGGCAGGTCGGTGAACAGCTCGCCGAGGAAGAAGTAGCTGCCCGCCTTGCGGTTGAGCACCAGGGTGTTCTTGCCGATCCAGCCCAGGCCCGACTGCTCGGCGATGGCCTTTTCCAGCACCGGCGCGCTGTCGACGAAGGCGCGGAAGCCGAACGGACCGATGTGCTGCTGGATGCGCTCGGCCAATTGCTGCAGGCGTTTGCGGATCAGCTTGTGATAGTCGCGGCCCAAGGCGTAGCGCGAGACATAGGCCTTCTCCGGATTGCCCAGCACCTGCGCCATGCGGGTGTCGCCCGGCAGATAGTCCATGCGCAGCGAGATCACCCGCAGCGTGCCGGGCACCAGTTCGTCCGGCCGCCAGCGCTTGCTGCCGTGGGCGCCCATGTAGTCCATCTCGCCGTGGTAGCCCGCTTCCAGCCAGCGCTGCAGGTGCGCGCCATGCTCCTCCAGGTCGAGCCCGGCGATGCCGACCTGCTGGAAGCCGAGTTCACGCCCCCAATCCTTGATGGAGCGGGCGAGGTGTTCATAGTCGAGCGTCGAATCGTGCATGGGGGCGGGAAAGCGGAGTCCGGGTAGGTATAATTCTGCCAGACCTTGCCGGCGTCGGCCCGTCCGTACGCCAAGGCGACACATTCTGCCGTCCGGAAATGCGATGACGCACCCTCACGACGACCTTCCTGAACACCTCTACATCGCGCAACAGGTGCGCGATCTCGACGCGCGCCTGATCGCTGCCGGAACGCCCGGCTTCGAATTGATGCGCCGCGCCGCCCATGCCACCTGGCGTGCCTTGCGCCGGCACTGGCCGGACGCGGGCGAGATCACCGTGCTGGCCGGCCACGGCAACAATGCCGGCGATGGCTACCTGATTGCCGCCCTGGCCCTGCGTGCCGGCTGGCGCGTACGGGTGCTGGCGGTGGGCGATACCTCGCGCCTGGTCGGCGACGCTGCGTCCGCCCACGGCGAGGCGCGGGTAGCGGGTGTGGATATCGTAGTCTGGAGCGACCACACGCAGTTGCGCGGCGTGCTGGTCGACGCCTTGCTGGGCACCGGCCTTGGCGGCACGGTGCGCGAACCCTATGCCTCGGCCATTGCCGCGATCAATGCCAGTGGCCTGCCGGTGCTGGCGGTGGACATTCCTTCCGGCCTGAGCACGGATACCGGCCAGGTGCTGGGCTGCGCCGTTCGCGCCCATCTGACCGTGACCTTCATCGGTCTCAAGCTGGGACTCTTTACCGCGAACGGGCCGGATCAGTGCGGCGAGCTGGAGTTCGATGGTCTGGACGCCGATCCGGCGTTGATCCCCGATGACTGCGTTGCACTCCGTCTCACCCCCGCATCTTTAACTCACCTGGCGTCGCGCCCGAAATCCGCGCACAAGGGCCAGTTCGGTCACGCACTGGTGATCGGCGGCGACACCGGCATGGGGGGTGCCGTGCTGCTGGCGGCCGAGAGCGCGCTGCGCTGTGGTGCCGGACTGGTTTCCCTGGCGACTCGTGCGGCCCATGTGCCCGCCGCCCTGGCCCGTCGACCGGAGCTGATGGCGCGCGGTGTGTCCTCCTCGGCCGAACTGCTGCGCCTGGCCGAGCGGGCCAGTGTGCTGGTGGTGGGGCCGGGGGTTGGCCGCGAAGGTTGGGGGCGCGTACTGGTCAGCGCCGCGGCCAGCCTGGAGCGTGTCCAGGCCTGGGACGCCGATGCGCTCAATCTGCTCGCGGAGGGACTGGTGTCCCGGCCCGCCGGTGACTGGGTGATGACTCCGCATCCCGCCGAGGCCGCACGGCTGCTCGGAATCTCCATCGCCGAAGTCCAGGCCGACCGGCCGAAGGCGGCCCACGCGCTGGCGCAGCGTTACCAGGCGGTGGTGGTGCTCAAGGGCGTCGGCAGTCTGGTGGCCGCGCCCGACGGCCGGCTGGCGCTGTGCAGTCATGGCCATCCCGCCATGGCCGGTGCTGGGTTGGGCGATGTGCTTTCCGGCATTCTCGGTGCGCTGCTGGCGCAGGGGATGCCTTGTTTCGATGCCGCCTGCCTGGCGGTCTGGCTGCACGCCCGTGCCGGTGAGGCGCTCGGCTCGCAGGGCCGCGGCCTGGCCGCTACCGATCTGATCCCTGCCGTTCGTCAGTTGCTCGAGGAGCACAGCCCATGCCTGAAGTGAATCTGTTCGCCGAGGGCGAAGAGGCCATGTACGACCTCGGACGGCGCATCGCCATGGCGACCGGAGGGCGCGGCGTCATCTATCTGCATGGTGACCTGGGGGCGGGCAAGACCACGTTGTCGCGCGGCATTCTGCGGGGATTGGGGCACGGCGGAGCGGTGAAAAGTCCGACCTTCACCCTGGTGGAACCCTACGAAATCGGCCCTGTCCGTGCCTTCCACTTTGACCTGTACCGCCTCGCCGACCCGGAAGAACTGGAGTTCCTCGGCATTCGCGACTACTTCGAGGGGGATGCCCTGTGCCTGATCGAGTGGGCCGAACGGGGCACAGGCATTTTGCCAAAGGCCGACATGGACATTACCATTACTCCGCATGCGGGCGGTCGTATGCTACGCCTGATACCGCAAGGTACGCGGGGCGAAGCCTGGTGTGCCGCCCTGGCCACGGGAGCATGAGAAAAAACATGGGTTGGGGGTTGCGCCTGCGGGCGTTGTTCACGGGGATGACTGTTTTGCTGGCAATGATTGCCGGCGAGGCTTTTGCCGCCACGCAAATCAAGAGCGTCCGCATCTGGCGGGCTCCAGACAACACCCGGCTGGTGTTCGATCTTTCCGGTCCGGTGCAGCACAGCCTGTTCACGCTGAGCGCGCCCAACCGCATCGTCGTCGATATCAACGGCGCGCAGATGTCCGCCGCGCTGGACAAGCTCAAGCTCAATAACACGCCGATCACCTCGGTGCGCGCGGCCCAGCGCTCATCCACCGATCTGCGCCTGGTGCTCGACCTGAAAAAACCGGTCACACCCAAGAGCTTCGTGCTGGCGCCGAACCAGCAGTACGGCAACCGCCTCGTCGTCGACCTGTACGACCAGGGCGCCGACATTGCGCCGGAAGTCCCGGCTACGCCGACGCCGAATGTGCCGGCAGCGCCGGTCAGCCCGGTGCAAGCGGTCACCAAGATTCCCGCGCCCAGCAGCGGCGGCAAGCGCGACATCGTCATCGCCATCGACGCCGGCCACGGCGGCGAAGACCCCGGCGCCTTGGGGCCGAATGGCTTGCACGAAAAGAACATCACCCTGGCGATCGCCCGTGAATTGCAGCGGCAGATCAACCAGATGAAAGGCTTCCGCGCGGAACTCACCCGTACCGGCGACTACTTCATCCCGCTGCGTGGGCGTACCGCCATCGCGCGCAAGAAGGGCGCCGACCTGTTCGTCTCCATCCATGCCGACGCCGCTCCCAGCAGCAGCGCCTTCGGAGCCTCGGTGTTCGCCCTGTCCGACCGCGGCGCGACGTCCGAAACCGCGCGCTGGCTGGCCGATAGCGAAAACCGTTCCGACCTGATCGGCGGTGACGGAGCGGTGAACCTGGACGACAAGGACAAGATGCTTGCCGGCGTGCTGCTCGACCTGTCGATGACCGCCACCATGTCCTCCAGCCTCGACGTCGGCCACAAGGTGCTGACCAATGTCGGCCGGGTGACCTCGCTGCACAAGCGCCGCGTGGAGCAGGCCGGCTTCATGGTGCTGAAGTCGCCGGATATCCCGTCGATCCTGGTGGAAACCGGCTTCATCTCCAACCCGAACGAGTCGCAGAAGCTCGCCAGCAGCTCGCACCAGCAGGCGCTGGCGCGCTCGATTGCCGGCGGTGTTCGCCAGTACTTCGTACAGACGCCGCCGCCGGGCACCTATATCGCCTCGCTGCGCGACGGCGGCCAACTGCCCACCGGCCCGCGCGAGCACGTCGTGCGCAGCGGCGACAGCCTGGCCATGATCGCCAGCCGCTATGACGTCAGCCCGGCCTCCATCCGCAGTGCCAACTCGCTCAAGAGCGACGAGCTGAAAGTCGGCCAGGTGCTGAAGATCCCCGGCACGTCCCTGGCGTCCCAGCAATGAGCGAGGTGCGCCGCATCCAGCTGCTGACTCCGCGGCTGGCTAACCAGATTGCCGCGGGCGAAGTGGTCGAACGCCCCGCCTCGGTCATCAAGGAACTGCTGGAAAACTGCCTTGACGCCGGTGCCAGGCGCATCGACGTCGAGGTCGAGCAGGGCGGCGTGAAGCTCCTGCGTGTGCGTGACGACGGCAGTGGCATCCCCGCCGACGACCTGCCGCTGGCCCTGGCGCGCCACGCCACCAGCAAGATTCGTGAGCTGGAAGACCTGGAACGGGTGATGAGCCTGGGCTTCCGCGGAGAAGCGCTGGCTTCGATCAGCTCCGTATCCCGTCTCACCCTGACTTCCCGCACTGCCGATGCCGACCAGGCCTGGCAGGTGGAGGTCGAGGGTCGCGACATGGAGTCCACGGTGAAGCCGGCGGCCCACCCGGTGGGCACCAGCATCGAAGTGCGTGACCTGTTCTTCAATACCCCGGCGCGCCGCAAGTTCCTGCGCGCGGAGAAGACCGAATTCGATCACCTGCACGAGGTCATCAAGCGGCTCGCTCTGGCGCGCTTCGACGTGGCTTTCCATCTGCGCCACAACGGCAAGACCATCCTCTCGCTGCATGAAGCCAAGGATGAAGCCTCCCGCGCCCGCCGCGTGGGCGCCGTGTGCAGCGCCGGCTTCCTCGAACAGGCCATGCCCATCGAGGTGGAGCGCAATGGCCTGCACCTGTGGGGTTGGGTCGGTCTGCCGACCTTCTCCCGCAGCCAGCCGGACCTGCAGTACTTCTATGTGAACGGCCGCATGGTGCGCGACAAGCTGGTCGCCCACGCCGTGCGCCAGGCCTACCGCGACGTGCTGTACAACGGCCGGCATCCGACCTTCGTACTGTTCTTCGAGGTCGACCCGTCGGTGGTGGACGTCAACGTGCACCCGACCAAGCACGAAGTGCGCTTCCGCGACAGCCGCATGGTCCACGACTTCCTCTACGGCACACTGCATCGGGCGCTGGCCGAGGTGCGGCCGGACGACCAGCTGGCGCCGCCGGGAGCGACCACTCTCACCGTGCCGCGCCCTACCGGCGCGGAAGCCGGCGAGTTCGGCCCACAGGGCGAGATGCGTCTGTCCGAGACCGTGCTGGAGGCTCCGGCCGCCGCACGTGCCTGGCAGCCGAGCCCGGTTTCCGGTGGTTCCGGTGGCTACAGCTACCAGCCGGCGCGCCCGGAAATGCCGCCGATCCAGGAAGCCCAGGGCGCCTACAAGGCCTATTTCGCTCCGCTGCCCGACCAGGCGCCCCAGGCGCTGCCGGAAAGCAGCCAGGACGTGCCGCCGCTGGGCTATGCCCTGGCGCAGCTCAAGGGCATCTACATTCTCTCGGAGAACGCCCACGGCCTGGTTCTGGTGGATATGCACGCCGCCCACGAGCGCATCATGTACGAGCGCCTGAAGACCGCCATGGCCAGCGAAGGCCTGCGTGGCCAGCCGCTGCTGGTGCCGGAGTCCATCGCCGTCAGCGAGCGCGAGGCGGATTGTGCTGAGGAACACGGCAGCTGGTTCTCCAGGCTGGGCTTCGAGCTGCAGCGGCTCGGCCCGGAAACCCTGGCGATCCGCCAGATTCCCGCGCTGCTCAAGCAGGCCGAGGCCACCCAGTTGGTGCGCGACGTGCTCGCTGATCTGCTGGAGTACGGCACCAGCGACCGCATCCAGGCGCACCTCAACGAACTGCTCGGCACCATGGCCTGCCACGGCGCCGTGCGCGCCAACCGTCGCCTGACCCTGCCGGAGATGAACGGCCTGCTGCGCGACATGGAGATCACCGAGCGCAGCGGCCAGTGCAACCACGGCCGGCCGACCTGGACGCAACTCGGACTCGACGAACTGGACAAGCTGTTCCTGCGCGGACGTTGATTTCCGTAAGCGTACGTTCAGCTTTCTGCAGTAAACTGCGCGCCAATCGATTCAGCAACGCGCAATAACGAGTTCTCGATGTCCCTGCCTCCCGCGATTTTCCTCATGGGCCCGACTGCCGCCGGCAAGACCGACCTGGCGCTGGAGCTGGCGCGCCTGTTGCCTGTGGAGCTGATCAGCGTCGATTCGGCTCTGATCTACCGGGATATGGATATCGGCACCGCCAAGCCGTCGCGCGAAGTGCTGGCTGAATTCCCGCATCGCCTGATCGACATCCGCGATCCCAGCGAAGCCTACTCCGCGGCGGAGTTCCGTGCCGATGCCCTGGCGGCGATGGCCGAGATCACCGCGGCCGGACGCATTCCGCTGCTGGTCGGCGGCACCATGTTGTATTTCAAGGCATTGCTGGAAGGTCTGGCGGACATGCCCAGTGCCGACCCGGTAGTGCGTGCCGAGCTCGAAGCCTGGGCCGAGACCGAAGGCTGGGGTGCCCTGCACGTGGAGCTGATGCGAGTAGATCCGGAGTCGGCCGCGCGCATCCATCCGAACGATCCGCAACGCCTTACTCGGGCATTGGAGGTGTACCGCGTAAGCGGTATGTCCATGACTGCACATCGCCAGCGCCAGGCGAGTGAAAATGCGGGTTTCGGCGCGCAAGGCGGTGGGCAATTGCCGTATACTGTCGCCCATCTGGCGATCGCGCCTCTGCAGCGCCAGGTACTGCACGCGCGTATCGCGCAACGTTTTGACCAGATGCTGGAACAGGGCTTCATCGCCGAGGTCGAACGGCTCCGCGCAAGGAATGACTTGCATGCGGGGCTACCGTCCATACGAGCGGTGGGTTACCGACAGGTATGGGATTACCTCGAGGGCAAACTGTCCTACGCTGAGATGGTTGAGCGCGGCGTCATCGCCACGCGGCAGCTGGCCAAGCGCCAGTTCACCTGGCTGCGCAGCTGGAGCCATCTACACTGGTTGGACAGCCAGGCAAGCGACAATTTGCCGCGTGCCTTGAAATACCTTGAGGCGGTCTCCATATAGGCTCGAGACCTTAATTCTGGCCGTCTATCCTTGGGGTTCAGGACGGCGTTAAGCCAAATTCGACTACTACTAAATCAGTTTTTTACCCTTACAAGGAGTGCGGCATATGTCAAAAGGGCATTCGCTACAAGACCCTTACCTCAATACCCTGCGCAAAGAACGCGTCCCGGTTTCCATCTACCTCGTCAACGGCATCAAGCTGCAGGGCCAGATCGAATCCTTCGACCAGTTCGTGATTCTGCTGAAAAACACTGTCAGCCAGATGGTCTACAAGCACGCCATCTCCACCGTCGTTCCCAGCCGTCCGGTGCGTCTGCCCAGCGGTGATCAGCCGGCCGAGCCGGGCAACGTTTGACGGGAGTCTGCCTTGTTCTTTGAGCGCCCGGGTGGTGGGGAACGGGCCATTCTGGTCCATCTGGAAGGTCAGGACCCCGAGGCGCGCGAAGACCCGCAGGAGTTCCAGGAGCTGGCACGTTCGGCGGGTGCGGAATCGGTTGCCTTCGTCAGCATTTCGCGCCACCAGCCCTCAGCCAAGTACCTGATCGGCAGCGGCAAGGTCGAAGAGTTGCACGACCTCGTCCATGCCGAGAAGGTCGAGCTGATCATCTTCAATCACACCCTTACGCCGAGTCAGGAGCGCAACCTCGAGCGAGCGCTCGAATGCCGTGTGCTCGACCGGACGGGGTTGATCCTCGATATCTTCGCCCAGCGTGCGCGTACCCATGAGGGTAAGTTGCAGGTGGAGCTCGCCCAGCTCGAGCACATGAGCACGCGCCTGGTGCGCGGCTGGACTCACCTTGAACGCCAGAAGGGCGGTATCGGCCTGCGTGGCCCGGGTGAAACCCAGCTGGAAACCGACCGTCGACTGCTGCGTGGGCGCATCCGCCAGATCAAGTCGCGCCTGGAGAAGGTTCGCAGCCAGCGTGAGCAGGCTCGTCGCGGCCGCCGTCGCGCGGAGATCCCGGCGGTATCCCTGGTTGGCTACACCAACGCCGGCAAGTCCACGCTGTTCAACGCACTGACCACCTCCGAGGTCTACGCTGCCAACCAGCTGTTCGCCACCCTCGACCCGACCCTGCGCCGCCTGGAGCTGAATGACGTCGGGCCGATCGTGCTGGCGGATACCGTGGGCTTCATTCGCCACCTGCCGCACAAGCTGGTGGAGGCGTTTCGGGCTACCTTGGAAGAGTCGAGCAATGCCGACCTGCTGCTGCACGTGATCGACTCCCACGAGCCGGAACGTGATGCGCAGATCGAGCAGGTCCTGGCGGTACTGCAGGAAATCGGTGCCAATGAGCTGCCGATGCTCGAGGTATACAACAAGATCGATCTGCTGCCGGACATGCAGCCGCAGATTCAGCGCGACGAACTGGGCAAGCCTGTCCGGGTCTGGGTGTCGGCGCGTGAGTTCCGCGGGCTGGAGTTGGTGGAGCAGGCGATCGCCGAATTGCTGGGGGAGGACATGTTTGTTGGAACGCTCTGCCTTCCGCAGCGCCTGGGACGACTTCGTGCTCAGTTCTTCGAGCTGGGTGCGGTACAGTCCGAGGAGCATGACGAGCAAGGACGCGCCGTGTTGCAGGTTCGCCTGCCGCGTGTCGAGTTGAACCGCCTGGTCAGCCGTGAAGGCTGGCAACCGGCGGAGTTCATTGCGCAACACACTTTGCAATAAAGCCTGGAACGCTGCTTTTGGCAGCGGCGGAGGCATTCGGTAGCATGGGTGGGCGCGCCATAGGCGCGTTTTCGCGTTATCAGATGGAGAGCGCTATGGCTTGGAACGAGCCGGGTGACAACTCGAACAAGAACGATCAGGACCCTTGGGGTGGACGCCGTGGTGGCGGTCGCCAGGGTCCCCCTGATCTGGATGAGGCATTCCGCAAGCTGCAAGACAGCCTGAACGGAATTTTCGGCAAGCCCAAGCGTGGTAGCGGTACCGGCGGTGGTGGCAACGGCAAGGGCGGTAGCCTGGGGCTGTTCGGCATCGGCCTGGGTATCCTCGCCGTGCTGTGGCTGTACAACGCCATCTACGTGGTGGACGAGCAGGAGCAGGCAGTGATCCTGCGCTTCGGCAAGTACCACGAGACCGTAGGTCCCGGCCTGAATATCTACTTCCCGCCGATCGACAAGAAGTTCCAGGAGAACGTCACCCGCGAGCGGGCCTACAGCAAGCAGGGGCAGATGCTCACCGAGGACGAGAACATCGTCGAGGTTCCGCTGACCGTGCAATACAAGGTCAGCAACCTGCAGGACTACGTGCTCAATGTCGACCAGCCGGAAGTCAGTCTGCAGCAAGCCACCGAAAGCGCGCTGCGCCACGTGGCTGGCTCGACCACCATGGACCAGATCCTCACCGAGGGTCGTGAGCAGATGGCCACCGAGGTGCGTGAGCGTCTGCAGCGTTTCATGGACACCTACAAGACCGGCATCGCCGTGACCCAGGTGAACATCCAGAGCGCCGCGGCGCCGCGTGAGGTGCAGGAAGCGTTCGATGACGTGATCCGTGCCCGCGAGGATGAGCAGCGCGAGAAGAACCAGGCGGAAGCCTACGCCAATGGCGTGGTGCCCGAAGCCCGTGGTCAGGCCCAGCGCATCATCGAGGAAGCCAACGGCTACCGCGATGAGGTGGTATCCCGCGCCCAGGGTGAGGCGGATCGCTTCACCAAGCTGGCCGGCGAATACCACAAGGCGCCGGAGGTCACTCGCCAGCGTCTGTACCTGGATACCATGCAGGATGTCCTCAGCCAGAGCAGCAAGGTGCTGGTCACCGGCCAGCAGGGTCAGAACAACCTGATCTACCTGCCGCTCGACAAGATGATGGACGGCCGTGGCTCGGCAACTCCGAGTAGCACGCCGAGCACGACCAGCAGCGCGCAAGACATCGGTTCGCGGGTGGCCAACGACCTGCAGCAGCGTGACATGCGTACCAGGGAGAGCCGCTGATGAGTAACAAGTCTCTGATTGCCCTGATCGCTGCCGTCGTTGCCGCGGTTGCGCTGTGGAGCACCGTCTACGTCGTCCAGCAGACCGAGCGCGCCGTGCTGCTGCGCTTCGGTCGCGTGGTCGACGCGGACGTGAAGCCGGGTCTGCACTTCAAGATTCCGTACGTCAACCAGGTGCGCAAGTTCGACGGCCGCCTGCTGACCCTGGACTCTCCGACCCAACGCTTCCTGACGCTGGAGAAGAAAGCGGTGATGGTCGATGCCTACGCCAAGTGGCGCGTCGCCGATGCCGAGCGCTTCTATACCGCGACTTCCGGCATGAAGCAGATCGCCGACGAACGTCTGTCCCGTCGTCTGGAGGCCGGCCTGCGTGACCAGTTCGGCAAGCGCACTCTGCACGAAGTGGTTTCTGGTGAGCGTGACGCGCTGATGGGCGACATCACCGCTTCGCTGAACCGCATGGCGCAGAAGGAGCTGGGTATCGAGGTCATCGACGTTCGCGTCAAGGCCATCGATCTGCCGAAGGAAGTGAACCGCAGTGTGTTCGAGCGCATGAGCACCGAGCGTGAGCGGGAGGCCCGCGAGCACCGCGCCAAGGGTCGCGAGCTGGCTGAGGGTATCCGCGCGGATGCCGATCGTCAGCGTCGCGTGCTGCTGGCCGAGGCGTATCGCGAGTCGGAAGAAACCCGCGGTGACGGTGATGCCAAGGCGGCGGCGATCTATGCCAAGGCCTACACCGCCGATCCGGAGTTCTACGCCTTCACCCGTAGCCTCAAGGCTTATCGCGAGAGCTTCGCGGACAAGAGGGACGTCCTGGTGCTCGATCCGCGCAACGAATTCTTCCGCTATCTGGAAAAAGCTAAACCGTAAGGGTCCGTCGACGCTTCGTCGTGACCGCGCCGAACCCCGCGTTGCGAGTTGTCCTGATGCCAAATCGAGGCTTGGGCGCCGCGCAACACGGGGTTCGTCCCTTTGGGTTGCGCGTCAAATCACGCCATGCGTCGTTGCGGGACTAGGTAGGGGGCGACCATTACCGTCGTCCCGCGCCTAGCCTGGCGTGATTTGCCGCAGCAACGCGGTTCACGCCGAAACATCAACGGCCCCTTGTAACTCTCCGGCGGGCGGCAGCGCCCGTCGGAGAAATCGTGTTATCATGGGTCAGCCGGGAAATCCCGGCTTTTTTGCGTCCGCGAGATTCATGTACGAGAGCCATGTGGCAGGAATTCGGCAAAGCGTTCTGTCTGTTGCTGGTGCTGGAAGGCATCCTTCCATTCCTGTATCCGCGTGGTTGGCGCGACGCCGTGAGCGGGCTCGGTCGCCTTGGCGACCGCAGTCTGAGACTCATCGGGCTGGGCAGTATGCTGCTCGGCACCGTCCTTCTTTACTGCATTCATTGAAGTGCCGCCCGGCTGAAAGGGGAGAGGCGACATGGCAACGGTAGACCGCTGGCTGCTGCCAGATGGGATCGAAGAAGTGCTGCCACCGGAGGCGGCGCGCGTTGAAGCAGCCCGCCGTCAGGTGCTTGACCTGTTCCAGCGCTGGGGTTACGAGTTCGTCGTCACCCCGCATATCGAATACCTGGAATCCCTGCTGACCGGTGCCGGCCAGGATCTGGATCTGCGTACCTTCAAGGTTACTGATCCGGCGTCCGGCCGCCTGATGGGCTTCCGCGCGGACATCACGCCGCAAGTGGCGCGCATGGATGCCCACAGCCTGCGCCGCGAAGGCCCGAACCGCCTGTGCTACGCCGGCAGCGTGCTGCATGCCCGCCCGCGTGCGCTGGCCACTTCGCGCAGCCCGATCCAGCTGGGTGCTGAACTCTACGGTGATACCGGCTCGGCCGGCGACGTAGAGGTCATCAGCCTGCTGCTCGACATGCTCGAGATGGCCCAGGTGCCGGATGTGCACATGGATCTCGGTCATGTTGGTATCTACCGTGGCCTGGCTCAGGCTGCCGGGCTGTCCGGCGAGGTCGAGCAACTGCTGTTCGACGCCCTGCAGCGCAAGGCCGTGGATGAAGTCGCGGCGCTGACCGAAGGCCTGCCGGGCGATCTCGCCGGCATGCTGCGCGCGCTGGCTGAGCTGTGTGGTGGCCGCGAGGTGCTGAGCCAGGCGCGTGAAGTGCTTGCTGGGGCTCCGGCTCCGGTGCAGGTCGCGCTGGCGGATATCACAGCCATCGCCGACTCGCTGGCCGCGCGCTTCCCGCAGTTGCCGCTGTACTTCGACCTCGGCGAGCTGCGTGGCTATCACTATCACACGGGCGTGGTGTTCGCCGCGTTCGTACCTGGGGTTGGCGAGTCCATCGCCCAGGGCGGCCGTTACGACGACATCGGCGCTGATTTCGGCCGTGCGCGTCCGGCCACTGGGTTCTCTACCGACCTCAAGACCCTGGTCACTCTCGGCCGCGCCCAGCTCGACGAGCCGCGCACCGGAGTCTGGGCGCCGGCCGATGGCGCCGGCTTGTGGCAGGCGGTGCAGCAGCTGCGCCGTCAGGGCGTGCGCGTGGTACAGGCGCTGCCCGGGCAGGATGCGGCTTCGGCTACCGAAGCGGGCTGCGACCGGCAACTGCTGGTTCGCGATGGCAATTGGCAGGTGGCCGCGCTCTAAGGCGCGTCACTCGAGTTTCTGCCGGCCGCGGCCGGCACCGAACATCCACGATGGGGATAAGAGTTATGGGTAAGAATGTCGTAGTCCTGGGCACCCAGTGGGGTGATGAGGGCAAAGGCAAGATCGTCGACCTGCTGACCGACCAGGCTGCTGCCGTGGTGCGTTACCAGGGCGGCCACAACGCCGGTCATACCCTGGTTGTCGCAGGCGAGAAGACCGTACTGCACCTGATCCCGTCGGGCATCTTGCGCGAAGGTGTGCAGTGCCTGATCGGTAACGGCGTGGTGCTGGCACCCGACGCACTGATGCGTGAAATCGCCAAGCTGGAAGAGAAGGGTGTACCGGTGCGCGAGCGCCTGCGCATCAGTCCGTCCTGCCCGCTGATCCTGTCCTTCCACGTGGCCCTGGACCAGGCTCGCGAGAAGGCTCGTGGCGACGCCAAGATCGGTACTACCGGTCGCGGCATCGGCCCGGCTTACGAGGACAAGGTGGCGCGCCGCGGCCTGCGCGTCGGCGACCTGTTCCATCGCGAGCGTTTCGCCGCCAAGCTGGGCGAGCTGCTGGACTACCACAACTTCGTCCTGCAGAACTATTACAAGGAGCCGGCCGTCGACTTCCAGAAGACCCTGGAAGAGTGCATGGCCTATGCCGAAGAGCTGCGTCCGCTGATGGCTGACGTGACTTCGACCCTGCACGACCTGCGTCGTGCTGGCGAGAACATCATGTTCGAAGGCGCCCAGGGTTCGCTGCTGGACATCGACCACGGTACCTACCCGTTCGTTACCAGCTCCAACACCACCGCTGGCGGCACCGCTACCGGTTCGGGCTTCGGTCCGCTGTACCTGGACTATATCCTGGGTATCACCAAGGCCTACACCACTCGCGTGGGTTCCGGCCCGTTCCCGACCGAGCTGTTCGATGACGTCGGTGCGCACCTGGCCAAGGTTGGTCACGAGTTCGGCGCTACCACCGGTCGTGCCCGTCGTTGCGGCTGGTTCGATGCCGTCATCCTGCGTCGCGCCATCGAGATCAACAGCCTGTCCGGCCTGTGCCTGACCAAGCTGGACGTTCTCGACGGTCTGGAAACCGTGCGTATCTGCACCGGCTACAAGAACGCCGCCGGTGAACTGCTGGTCGACGCGCCGACCGATGCCGACAGCTACATCGGCCTGCAGCCGATCTACGAGGACCTGCCGGGCTGGAGCGAGTCCACCGTCGGTGTCCAGACCCTGGAAGGCCTGCCGGCCAACGCTCGCGCTTACATCAAGCGCGTCGAGGAGCTGGTCGGTGCGCCCATCGACATCATCTCCACCGGCCCGGATCGCGCGGAGACCATCGTCCTGCGTCACCCGTTCGCCTGATCCGAGCTGTGCATCGCAACGGGCCGCTTATGCGGCCCGTTGTCGTTTCTGGGGTATGCATCTGGAAGATGGGGCGTTCGCGGTGCCTTATAGGGCTGGTGGCGCAAGAGAGGCTGGTGGCGTGAGAGGGCAGCGAATGCTGTGGGCGTTGCTTGAGAGGGGGGGGCTCTGAGTTGCGGAAAGCCGAAAACGAAAAAGCCGAGCAGTGCTCGGCTTTTTCGTTTGAAGATGGTGCCCAGGAGAAGACTCGAACTTCCACGGTGTTGCCACCGCTAGGACCTGAACCTAGTGCGTCTACCAATTCCGCCACCTGGGCATGCTTTTCAGCATGGGGTGCGATGATCGCTCATCGTCTTGCGGTGATGCAACCCTTGGTTGCATCTGACGGTCTATCGTTCGGTTATCAGGGTTCCGAACCCGCCTGATAAAGCCTGTCAGAGACTGACTTTATCCTTGAATAAGTGGTGCCCAGGAGAAGACTCGAACTTCCACGGTGTTGCCACCGCTAGGACCTGAACCTAGTGCGTCTACCAATTCCGCCACCTGGGCACTGGATGTGATGATCGCTCATCGCTTCCGTGTTACAACGTCTGTCTGACGCTGTGGGCGCGAACTATACGGAGCCGGGTTTCGCTTGTAAACCCCTGATGCGATAAAAAATTTATTCGCGCCCAAAGCTGACCGACGAGCGGATTTCGCGCTTCAATAAGCAGATGGCGAACCATCCCTATATAGATAAGGTGACCTCACTTTAATGGCCGATTGGCAAAACCTCGATCCCGAGGCCGCCCGCGAGGCGGAAAAATACGACAACCCCATCCCCAGCCGTGAACTCATCCTGGCGCACCTTGCCGAGCGCGGTGCACCCGCGACGCGGTCCCAGTTGATGGACGAACTCGGCCTCTCCGGCGAAGAGCCGGAAGAAGCACTGCGCCGCCGACTGCGCGCCATGGAGCGCGACGGCCAGCTTATCTATACCCGCCGTGGCGCCTACGCGCCGGTGGACAAGCTCGACCTGATCCTCGGCCGCATCGCCGGCCACCGCGACGGCTTCGGCTTCCTGATTCCCGATGACGGCAGCGACGACCTGTTCCTCAGCCCGACGCAGATGCGCCTGGTGTTCGACGGCGACCGCGCGTTGGCGCGTGTGTCCGGCTTCGATCGCCGTGGCCGCCGCGAAGGCGCGGTGGTGGAAGTGGTCGAACGTGCCCACGAGACCATCGTCGGCCGCTACTTCGATGAGAGCGGCATCGGTACGGTGGTTGCCGACAACCCGAAGATCCAGCAGGAAGTGCTGATCCCGCCGGGCAAGGCTGGCAAGGCCAGGCATAACCAGTTCGTACAAGTGCGCATCGACGTCTGGCCGAGCGTGCATCGCCAGGCCCAGGGCGAAGTGGTGGAAGTGCTTGGCGACTACATGGCGCCGGGCATGGAAATCGAAGTCGCGCTGCGCAGCTATGACATTCCCCACACCTGGCCCGAGGCGGTGGAGAAGGAAGCGGCCAAGCTCAAGCCCGAAGTGCTGGAGAAGGACAAGGAAAAGCGTGTCGACCTGCGCGCCCTGCCTTTCGTCACCATCGACGGCGAGGATGCCCGCGACTTCGACGACGCGGTCTACGCCGAGAAGCGCAAAGGTGGCGGCTGGAAGCTGTTCGTCGCCATCGCCGACGTCTCTCATTATGTGAAGGTCGGTTCGGCCCTGGACGAAGAGGCGGCCAAGCGCGGCAACTCGGTGTACTTCCCCGAGCGCGTGATCCCGATGCTGCCGGAGATCCTCTCCAACGGCCTGTGCTCCCTGAATCCGCTGGTCGATCGCCTGGCCATGGTCTGCGAGATGAATCTCTCCAAGGCCGGCAAGATGACCGACTACCAGTTCTACGAGGCGGTCATCCACTCCCATGCGCGCCTGACCTACACCAAGGTCAGCCAGTACCTGGAAACCCCGGACAGCCCCGAGGGCCAGCGCCTGAAGGAGCAGCTGCCGGCGGTGGTGCCGCACCTCAATACGCTTTATGACCTGTACAAGGTCCTGGTCGGCGCGCGCCACGTGCGTGGTGCCATCGATTTCGAGACTCAGGAAACCCGCATCGTCTTCGGCGCGGACCGCAAGATCTCGGAAATCCGCCCGACCCAGCGCAACGATGCGCACAAGCTGATCGAGGAATGCATGCTGGCGGCCAACGTGGCTACCGCGAAGTTCCTGGAGAAGCACGCCATCCCCGCGCTGTACCGCGTCCACGACGGCCCGCCGCAGGAGAAGCTGAACAACCTACGCCAGTTCCTCGGTGAGCTGGGCCTGACCCTGTACCGCGGCAAGGGCGATCCGACCCCGGCGGACTACCAGAAGCTGCTGGAATCCATCCAGGGCCGCCCGGACCTGCAACTGATCCAGACCGTGATGCTGCGCTCCCTGAGCCAGGCGGTGTACAGCCCGGAGAACGCCGGCCACTTCGGCCTGAACTACGAGGCGTACACCCACTTCACCTCGCCGATCCGCCGTTATCCGGACCTGCTGACCCATCGCGCCATCCGTGGTCTGATCCGCTCCAAGGCGGCGTCCGAGCATGTGCAGCGCGTAGGCGCCACCAGCATGCCCAAAGCGCGCATCTATCCGTACGACGAGCCGCGCCTGGCGCAACTGGGTGAGCAGTGCTCGATGACCGAGCGCCGCGCCGACGAGGCGACCCGCGACGTCACCAATTGGCTGAAGTGCGAGTTCATGCGCGAGCGCGTGGGTGAGACCTTCCCGGGCGTGATCACCGCAGTGACCGGCTTCGGCATCTTCGTCGAGCTGACCGACATCTATGTCGAAGGTCTGGTGCACGTCACTGCGCTGCCGGGCGACTACTACCACTTCGACGCCGTGCATCACCGCCTGAGCGGCGAGCGCACCGGCCGCAGCTTCCGTCTCGGCGATACCGTCGAAGTCGTGGTGGCGCGTGTCGACCTGGACGAGCGCAAGATCGACTTCGAGCTGTCCGATAACGTGCTGAGCGCGCCCATCGGCCGCAAGAAGCGTGGCGAGAAGGGCGAGCCTGCGAAGGGTAAGGTGGCAGCCGGCAAAGCAGCCAAAGGCAAGGTGGGCAGGGGCGCTCCGGTAACCGAGCGGCCGGCCAGGGCTGCGCGCGATGTCGCTGACGACCCGTTCTTCGCGCCCGATGTGGCCGTGGTGCCGTCGAGCCAGCCGCGCAAGCGCAAGGTCGGCGTGGTCCAGGCGCTGCCCTCGGTAGCGCCGGAAATGTTGGCCAAGGCTGATGAACTGCTCGGCAACACCGATGTGCGCAAGAGCCGCGAGATGAAGAAGGCGCTGCTCGACGAAGCCAAGGTGGGCGGCAAGAAACCGGCCGCTGACCAGGACAAGGGCAGAGCCAAGGGCGCCCCCGCAGCCGGCAAGCCGCGCAATCCTTCGAAACAGAAAGCCCGGTCCGCCAAGCCGACCAAGCATCGCAAGGGCGCATCGCAGCCCAAGGGTGATGCGGCTGGCGCTCCGGCACGTAAGCGTAAGGCGAAGAAATGAGTCAGTGGGAAAAGGTCTACGGGGTACATGCCGTAGAAGCGTTGCTGCGTCATCACCCGAAGCGGGTCAAGCAGCTGTGGCTGGCCGAAGGCCGGCATGACCCGCGCGTCCAGGCGCTGGTCGAGCTGGCCGGTCAGGTGCGCGTGCCGGTGGGCACACGTGACCGCAAGGAACTGGACGAGTGGGCCGAAGGCGTACACCAGGGTGTGGTCGCCGAGGTCAGTCCGAGCCAGGTGTGGGGCGAGAACATGCTGGAGGAGCTGCTGGAGCGCTCCACCGGCCCGGCGCTGCTGCTGGCGCTGGACGGCGTGACCGATCCACACAACCTCGGCGCCTGCCTGCGCACTGCCGATGCGGCGGGCGCGCTGGCGGTCATCGTGCCGAAGGACAAGTCCGCCACCCTCAACGCCACTGTACGTAAGGTCGCCTGCGGCGCCGCCGAGGTGATCCCGCTGGTGGCGGTGACTAACCTCGCGCGCACCCTGGAGAAGCTCCAGCAGCGCGGCCTGTGGATCGTCGGTACCGCCGGCGAGGCGACCCAGATGCTCTACGAACTCGACCTCACCGGGCCGACTGTGCTGGTGATGGGCGCCGAGGGCAAGGGCATGCGCCGTCTGACCCGTGATCACTGCGACTACCTGGCCAAGCTGCCGATGCAGGGCAGCGTCAGCAGCCTGAACGTCTCGGTGGCTACCGGCGTCTGCCTGTTCGAGATCGTCCGCCAGCGCCAGCTCAAGGCCGGCGCGTAGCTTCTTGTGTAGGGGCGAGCTTGCTCGCGAACGGCGCCGGCTTCGTGCTTGCCCGGTTCGCGAGCAAGCTCGCTCCTACGAAGAGCCCTCGGTCGCGGGGGTTGTACAAATAATCGTCAATTTCCTTGCGCCACCTTCCCCCCTTCTCTAGAATGTCGGCCCTTGTCGTCCGGGCAGGCGTTTGCGCGTCCTTCCGAGCGGTAAGGAAAAAATCATTCACTCCTTGTCTGACCGCTTTGTCGGCAGGCTGCAATCCGTAAGGAGCATTTATGCGTCATTACGAAATCGTGTTCCTGGTTCACCCGGACCAGAGCGAACAAGTCGGTGGCATGGTCGAGCGTTACACCAAGGCCATCGAAGAAGACGGCGGCAAAGTCCACCGTCTGGAAGACTGGGGCCGTCGTCAGCTGGCTTACGCCATCAACAACGTGCACAAGGCTCACTACGTTCTGATGAACGTCGAGTGCACCGCCAAGGCCCTGGCAGAGCTGGAAGACAACTTCCGCTACAACGACGCCGTGATCCGTAACATGGTCATCCGTCGCGACGAAGCCGTTACCGGCCAGTCCGAAATGCTGAAGGCCGAAGAGAGCCGCAACGAGCGCCGCGAGCGCCGTGAGCGTCCCGAATCGAACGAGGGCGAGTCCGCTGACGGCGAAGATAGCCGCGACAGCGCTGACGAGTAATCCCGGACCAGTATTGAGGAGCCACACACATGGCACGTTTCTTCCGTCGTCGTAAGTTCTGCCGTTTCACCGCTGAAGGCGTGAAAGAGATCGATTACAAGGATCTCAACACCCTGAAAGCCTACGTTTCCGAAACCGGCAAGATCGTTCCGAGCCGTATCACCGGCACCAAGGCCAAGTACCAGCGTCAGCTGGCGACCGCTATCAAGCGCGCCCGCTACCTGGCCCTGCTTCCCTACACCGACAGCCACGGCCGTTGATCGGGCAGTCGACTGGGATTGATGGATAGATCGCATGCGCGCATTGGCTGAATTTGTCATGCGAGGCCGCATGCAGGCGACCCTGGTGGTCGTCGCAGCCGCGGTACTGCAGCCGTTGTTCTGGCTCGGTGCCGCAGCAGGCAGTCTGGTGCTGTTGCGCCGTGGCGCCGGTGATGCCTTTGGCATCCTGGGCTGGGCGCTGCTTCCGGCACTGGCCTGGTGGTACCTGGGTGATCCCAGCGTGAGTCTGGTTCTGGTGGGTAGTGCCGTGCTGGCGCAGGTTCTGCGCAGCAAGGTGTCCTGGAACCAGGTGATGCTGGCGAGCGTTGTGCTCGGTGCGGTGTTCGTGCTGCTGCTCAGCACGGTGTCGGCCGGGTTGGTCGCTGCTCTTGCCGATGCGTTCGGCAAGGCACTGCCGCAGGTTCTGGCCGAAGCCAAGCTTTCGCCGGAACAGTTGGCCGCCCTGCAGGCGGAGATGGTTCCGACCATCACCGGCCTGATGGCAGCCTCGCTGCAGACGATCAGCCTGATGTGCCTGATGCTGGCGCGTTATTGGCAGGCAGTGCTGTTCAACCCGGAAGGGTTTGGCCGCGAGTTCCGCGCACTGCGCCTGTCGCCGGGCACGGCTATCGCGCTGCTGGTCGGCGTTGTGGCTCTGCCCTTCGCAGGTCCCGCGGCCACCATGCTGGCGCCGCTGTGCATGATCCCGCTGCTGTTTGCCGGGATCGCACTGGGCCACGGGCTGGTCGCGCTGAAGAAGCTTCCGGGCTTCTGGCTGGCACCGCTGTACCTGCTGGTATTCGTACTGGGCAATGTGATCTGTCTTGTCGCCGTCGTCGACAGTCTGTTTGATTTTCGCGGTCGTCTGGCCCGTCGCCAGAAAGCCGCGAACGGTGAAGGTTAAAAGTTAAGAGGTAAGACTCAAATGGAAGTCATCCTGCTGGAAAAGATCGCCAAACTGGGCAACCTGGGCGACAAGCTGAACGTAAAGGGCGGTTACGCCCGTAACTACCTGCTGCCGCAGGGCAAAGCCACCGCTGCCACCGCTGCCAACGTCGCTGCTTTCGAAGAGCGCCGTGCAGAGCTGGAAAAAGCCGCTGCTGATAAGAAAGCCGCTGCTGAAGCTCGTGCTGCCCAACTGGCCGAACTGATCGTGACCATCGGCGCCCACGCTGGCGACGAAGGCAAACTGTTCGGTTCGATCGGCACCCGCGACATCGCCGACGCCGTTTCGGCTGCCGGCTACCCGCTGGAAAAGAGCGAAGTTCGCCTGCCCGACGGCGCCCTGCGCGCTGTAGGCGAATACAACATCGAAGTGCAACTGCACATGGATGTTGATGCAACCCTGCACGTGGTTGTAGTCGCCGAGTAAGCGATCCGTCGCTAGGACGATTCGCACACCTTGCGTGAGCGAATCAGTCCGCTAACATCGGGCACGGTACTGAATTTCGGTACCGTGCCCTTTGTTTTTCCGCCGTTCCAATCAGCACGAAGAGACCGCACGCAGAGCCCATGAACGACATCACCATCCCCGAGCAATACGACCTGCAGACTGCTTCCCTCAAGGTGCCACCGCACTCGATCGAAGCCGAACAGGCGGTGCTGGGCGGCCTGATGCTCGACAACAATGCGTGGGAGCGTGTGTCCGACGCGGTGTCCGATGGCGACTTCTATCGCCATGACCATCGCCTGATCTTCCGCGCCGTCTACAAGCTCGCCGAAGCCAACCAGCCGATCGACGTGGTGACCCTCTCCGAGATGCTCGAACGCGAGGGCCAGCTGTCCCAGGTGGGCGGCCTTGCCTACCTCGCGGAGCTGGCGAAGAACACGCCCTCGGTGGCGAACATCAAGGCGTACGCGAACATCATCCGCGAGCGCGCCACGCTGCGGCAGTTGATCGGCATCAGCAGCGATATCGCCGACAGCGCCTTCAACCCGGAAGGGCGCAGCGCCAACGAAGTGCTCGACGAAGCCGAGCGCAAGATCTTCGAGATCGCCGAAGCGCGGCCCAAGACCGGCGGCCCGGTGGGGATCAGCGACATCCTGGTCAAGACCATCGACCGTATCGACCATCTGTTCAACACCAGCGAGGCGCTGACCGGGATTTCCACCGGCTTCACCGACCTCGATGAAAAGACCAGCGGTCTGCAGCCGTCCGACCTGATCATCGTTGCCGGCCGACCGTCCATGGGCAAGACCACCTTCGCCATGAACCTGGTGGAGAACGCCCTGATGCGCAGCGACAAGGCGATCCTGGTGTACTCCCTGGAAATGCCCTCCGACTCCATCGTGATGCGTATGCTCGCGTCCCTTGGCCGCATCGACCAGACCAAGGTGCGTACGGGCAAGCTGGACGACGAGGATTGGCCGCGCCTGACCTCGGCGGTGAACCTGCTCAACGACCGCAAGCTGTTCATCGACGACACTGCCGGCATCTCGCCCTCGGAAATGCGTGCGCGTACCCGCCGCCTCGCCCGCGAGCACGGCGAAGTCGGCCTGATCATGGTCGACTACCTGCAGCTGATGCAGATTCCCGGTTCTTCCGGCGACAACCGGACCAACGAGATTTCCGAGATCTCCCGCTCGCTCAAGGCGCTGGCGAAGGAGTTCAACTGCCCGGTGGTGGCCCTCTCCCAGCTCAACCGCTCGCTGGAACAGCGCCCCAACAAGCGCCCGGTGAACTCCGACCTTCGTGAATCCGGAGCGATCGAGCAGGACGCCGACGTGATCATGTTCGTCTACCGCGACGAGGTGTATCACCCGGAGACCGAGTTCAAGGGCGTCGCCGAGATCATCCTCGGCAAGCAGCGTAACGGCCCCATCGGTACCGTGCGCGTGGCCTTCCTCGGCCGCTACAGCCGCTTCGAGAACCTCGCGCCCGGCATGTACAACTTCGAAGACGAGTGACATAGCCACATATCGCATGGCCGACGGGCGTCTTAAAATGGACGCCCGTTTCGTTTCAGGACCCGCAGCCATGCGTCCGCTCGTCGCCACCGTCGATCTTTCCGCCATCCGCCACAACTACGCCGTCGCCAAGCGTTGCGCGCCGGGCCGCCAGGCGTTCGCGGTGGTCAAGGCGAATGCCTACGGGCATGGCGCGCGGGAGGTGGTCAGCAGCCTGCACGATGAGGCCGATGGCTTTGCCGTGGCCTGCCTGGAGGAAGCCGCGGAGGTGCGCGCGCTGCACGCCGATGCCCGCATCCTGCTGCTGGAGGGCTGCTTCGAGGCGAACGAATACCTGATCGCCGCGCAACTGCGCCTGGATGTGGCCGTGCAGGGGCCGGAGCAGGCCCAGGCGCTGCTCGCCGCGCAACTGCCGACCGCGCTTAATGTCTGGATGAAGCTGGATTCCGGCATGCACCGCCTGGGCTTCTCGCCAGAGGCGATCCGCGACTGGCATCCGCGCCTGCGCCAGGCGCCGCAGGTGGCCGAGCTGAACCTGATGAGCCACTTCGCCAACGCCGACCTGCGCGGTGATGACCTTACCGAAGACCAGGTGGCCTGCTTCCTCAGCGTGCTCGACCTGGACTTCGACCAGCGCTCGCTGGCCAATTCCGCCGCCGTGCTGACCATTCCCGCTGCCCACATGGATTGGATTCGCCCTGGCATCATGCTCTACGGCGCCACGCCTTTTGCCGATATCGGCGCGGCCGAGCTGGGCCTGCGCCCGGCGATGAGCCTGGAGGCGCAGTTGATCGCGGTACGCGAGGTGCCGGTCGGGGAGAGCGTTGGCTACGGCGCCAGCTGGGTGGCGCAGCGCCCCTCGCGCATCGGCACTGTGAGTTGTGGTTACGCCGACGGTTATCCGCGCCATGCGCCGAGCGGAGCGCCGGTACTGGTGGCTGGGCGCCGGGTGCCGCTGGCCGGTCGGGTGTCGATGGACATGCTGGCGGTCGACCTCACCGATCTGCCCCATGTGGAAGTTGGCGAGCCTGTCGAACTGTGGGGCGCGAACCTGCCGGTGGACGAGGTGGCGAGCCACGCCGGAACCATCGGCTACGAGCTGCTGACCAAGGTCACCGCCCGTGTGCCGCGTCGCTATCGCAGCTGATCAGGCGCGGCCTTCCGTGGTCTGGCCGTTGTCCTGCCAGAGCTCGCTGCCCTCGTTGCCGCTCTCGTTGGCGATGGCGTAGCTCGCCCGGCCGTTGCCCTTCACGTCATACAAGGCCTGGTCGGCCGCCTTGTACAGCTTGCTGAACTGCATCGCATGGCTCGGGTAGATGGCCACGCCGATGCTGGGGGTGACGCGCAGTTCCAGTGCGTCGAAGAGCACCGGACGCGACAGCTCGTTGAGAAGACGCTTGGCGATCTCGCGGGCATGGCCTTCGGCGTCAGGGCCGGCAATCAGCGCGGCGAACTCATCGCCGCCCAGGCGTGCCACGCAATCGCTGGCGCGCACGCACTGGCGCAGGCGATGCCCGACGTTCTGCAGCATGAAGTCGCCGGCATCGTGGCCGTGGCTGTCGTTGATCGGCTTGAAGTGATCGAGGTCGATCAGCATCAGCGCCAGGGTTTCGCCGTTCTGCTGGGCGCGCTCCAGCGCCTGCTCGGCGTGTTCGACCAGGAAGCGGCGGTTGGGCAGGCTGGTCAGCGGGTCGTAGTGCGCCGCGTGTTGCAGCTGGGCCTCGCGCTCACGCAGCAGCTGGTTGCTCTGGGTCAGCTCGGCGGTGCGTTCGGCGACCGCCTGGGCCAGGTCCTGCTGCGCGCTCTGCATCATCGAGAGGCGTGCGTTCTTCTCGCGGTTGGCCTGCTCCACCGCATGTGCGCGTTCCCGCTTGAGGCTGCGGATGCGCGAGGTGAGGGCGAAGGAGAAGAGCACCGACTCCATGGCAACGGCGATCGGGAAGATGTAGGTGGTCATCGGCTGCGGCTGTACCACGGCCAGCGCACGCATCACCGAGATACTCACGCTGCCGAGCACCAGGCCGAAACCGAGTAGATAGAGGAAGGCGGGGAGGGAGCCCTGGCGCCAGCGGGTCAGCGCGGCGCCCATCGCAGCCGGTACGCCGATCAGGGTGATCACCACCAGCATCCAGCTGGCGACACTGCGCAGCTGCAGGGCGCTGAGCAGGATGGTGAGCAGGTACAGCGCGCAGTTCAGGTTCAGCAGGTGGTGCGCCCAGCGCACGTGCCGGCGGGTCTGCAGCAGGGTGATGGTGAAGCGGTGCACGCACAGCCCCCACAGTGAGGGCAGGGTGATGCGGTCCAGCCACCAGGGCACCGCCTGGTCGGGCCAGAGGTACTTGAAGCCGTGGCCGGTCATGCCGAGGCTGAACAGCAGCGCCGCGGCGGTCGTCAGCACGTACCACAGGTAGGCGCGGTCGCGCAGGGTCAGCAGGATGAACAGGTTGTACAGCAGCAGGGCGGTGATCAGGCCATAGACCACGCCGAGGAAAAGGTTGGTATCGGCGCGGTGGTCCTGCAGGTCGTCCAGCGCCCAGACGCGCAGCGGGAAGGAGTTGCCGGCGGGGTCAAAGGTGCGCAGGTAGATGCGCAGGGGGCCGTCGCCTTCGGGCAGGTGGAACACCGGGCGTCGATAGGTACGGTCGCGGCCGGCGGAGAAGGGCACCGACTCGCCGGAGAGTCGCTCGACGTAGCGCCCCTGCTCATCGGGCAGGTACAGGCGCAGGTCCTTGAGGTTGACCGCGTCCACTTCCAGCCACCAGCCGCCGGGCGGTGTTTGCCGGCGGTCGAGGTCCAGGCGCAGCCACCAGGCGCTGGGGCTCTGGCCGACGCTGGTGCGGCCGTTGGCCGGAACGAAGCCAGCGCTGCGCTGCACTTCGTCGAACGGCATCCCGCCGTCGCGATCCTCGAGGAGTTCCAGGCTACCATTGAGCCAGGTGCCACTGGCGCTGGAGTCCAGCTCGACTGCGGCGGCCTGGCCGACCAGCAGCGCGAGCATCAGCACGAAAAGATGACGCACGACACGCACTCCCTGTGCCTCGGGGCATCCCGGCACCTACTGCGGATAGTGGCTGAAGTATAGCCATATGATGGCACTGACGAACCGGCGCGTGCCGGTTAAATCTGAGTTCGCTGGTCGGATTTGTACACTTTTTGTGCTATATTCCGCGCCCGCGTTTTCCGCGATACCTACTTCGAGATACCCCGGTGCCCGTGATGCAAGCCGTCAAACCGCTGTTCGACTATCCCAAGTTCTGGGCCGAGTGTTTCGGTCCGGCGCCTTTCCTGCCCATGAGCAAGGAAGAGATGGATCAGCTTGGCTGGGATTCCTGCGACATCATCATCGTCACCGGCGATGCCTACGTTGACCATCCGTCGTTCGGCATGGCCATCATCGGGCGCCTGCTGGAAGCCCAGGGCTTCCGCGTCGGCATCATTGCCCAGCCGGACTGGCAGTCCAAAGACGACTTCATGAAGCTGGGCAAGCCGAACCTGTTCTTCGGCGTGGCCGCCGGCAACATGGACTCGATGATCAACCGCTACACCGCCGACCGGAAGATCCGCTCCGACGACGCCTACACCCCAGGCGGCAATGCCGGCAAGCGCCCGGATCGCGCCAGCATGGTCTACAGCCAGCGCTGCCGCGAGGCGTACAAGGGTGTGCCGATCGTGCTCGGCGGCATCGAGGCGTCGCTGCGCCGCATCGCGCACTACGACTACTGGCAGGACAAGGTCCGCCACTCGATCCTGATGGACGCCAAGGCGGACATCCTGCTGTTCGGCAACGCTGAGCGCGCCGTGGTGGAAGTGGCCCAGCGCCTGTCCGCCGGCGAGTCGATCGAATCGATCACCGACGTGCGCGGCACCGCATTCGTGCGCCGCGACACCCCCGAGGGCTGGTTCGAGCTGGACTCCACCCGCATCGACCGTCCGGGCAAGGTCGACAAGATCATCAACCCGTACGTGAACACCCAGGACACCGCCGCCTGCGCCATCGAGCAGGAGAAGGGCGAGCAGGACGACCCGAACGAAGCCAAGGTCGTCGAATTGCTGCCGCACCCGCGCCTGGAACGTGACCGCACGGTGATCCGCCTGCCGTCCTTCGAGAAGGTGAAAAGCGACACGGTCCTCTACGCCCACGCCAACCGCGTGCTGCACCTGGAGACCAACCCAGGCAACGCCCGCGCCATGGTCCAGCGCCACGGCGAGACCGACGTGTGGTTCAACCCGCCGCCCATCCCGCTGACCACCGAGGAGATGGACTACGTCTTCGGTCTGCAGTACGCCCGCGTGCCGCACCCGGAATACGGCGGCGCGAAGATCCCGGCCTACGAGATGATCCGCTTCTCGGTGAATATCATGCGTGGCTGCTTCGGCGGCTGCACCTTCTGCTCCATCACCGAGCACGAAGGTCGCATCATCCAGAGCCGCTCGGAAGATTCGATCATCCGCGAGATCGAGGAAATCCGTGACCGCGTGCCGGGCTTCACCGGCGTCATCTCCGACCTCGGCGGGCCGACCGCGAACATGTACCGCATTGCCTGCAAGGACCCGGAGATCGAGCGTCACTGCCGCAAGCCGTCCTGCGTCTGGCCGGGCATCTGCGAGAACCTCAACACCGACCATTCCTCGCTGATCCAGCTGTACCGCCGCGCCCGCGACCTGCCGGGAGTGAAGAAGATTCTCATCGCCTCGGGCCTGCGCTACGACCTGGCCGTGGAGTCCCCGGAGTACGTCAAGGAGCTGGTGACGCACCACGTCGGCGGCTACCTGAAGATCGCCCCGGAGCACACCGAGGAAGGCCCGCTGTCGAAGATGATGAAGCCGGGCATCGGCACCTACGATGCCTTCAAGCGCATGTTCGAGAAGTTCTCCAAAGAGGCGGGCAAGGAGCAGTACCTGATCCCGTACTTCATCGCCGCGCACCCGGGCACCAGCGACGAGGACATGATGAATCTCGCCCTGTGGCTCAAGCGCAGCGGCTTCCGCGCGGACCAGGTGCAGGCCTTCTACCCGTCGCCCATGGCCACCGCCACGGCCATGTACCACTCGGGCAAGAATCCGCTGCGCAAGGTCACCTACAAGAGCGATAACGTGGAGATCGTCAAGGGCGAGCGGCGCCGCCGCCTGCACAAGGCCTTCCTGCGCTACCACGACCCGAACAACTGGCCGATGCTGCGCGAGGCCCTGAAGGAAATGGGTCGCGCCGACCTGATCGGCAACGGCAAGCACCAGCTCATCCCGACGCACCAGCCGACGGGCGATGGCAGCTACCAGAGCGCACGCCGCAAGAACTCCACCCCGGTGGGCAGCAAGAAGACCGGCAAGCCGCTGCTGACCCAGCACACCGGCCTGCCACCGCGCGCCAGCGACGGCTCCAAGCCGTGGAACAAGGCCGAGGAAGGCAAGGCCACCGGCTACGCCAAGGGCAAGAAGCGCAGCTCCAAGCGCCAGCCGAACATCCCGCGCTGACCGAAGGTCTCGCTGCGTGATCCAGACAAGCCCCGCAATTGCGGGGCTTGTCTATTTCGGGGGTGGCCAACCGGTCGCGCCGCTGTAGCCCGCGAATGGCGCGGGTTTTCTGCATTTGGGGGCTACCCACGGAAATTACTTGGCACTATAGTTCCAGAACCATAAGAACAAGACCGGAGTGTCCCGCCATGCGTCTCGCTTGCTTGTCCCTGATCGCCGTCTCCGTTGCCCTGGCCGCCTGCGGCGAAGGCGACAAGCCCACCGCCGTTGTCAGCGCCGATTTCCAGAAAGACCTGCAAGCCCGCCTGATCAAGGCCAAGGCCGGTGATGTCATCGACATCCCGGCGGGGACCTACCACCTCGACCGCAGCCTGAGCCTGAAGGTGGATGGCGTAACCATCCGCGGCGCCGGGATGGACAAGACCATCCTCAACTTCAAGAACCAGAAGGCCGGCGCCGAAGGCCTGTTCGTCGATGCCTCCGACTTCACCATCGAGAGCCTCGCCATCGAAGACGCCAAGGGCGACGGCCTGAAGGTCATCGGCGGCAAGAACATCGTCATCCGCAACATCCGCACCGAGTGGACCAACGGCGCCTCCACCGACAACGGCGGCTACGGCATCTATCCGGTACAGACCGAGAACACCCTGCTCGAAGGCAACGTCGCCATTGGCGCCTCCGACTCGGGCATCTACGTCGGGCAGTCGCGCAATGTGGTGGTGCGCAACAACCGCGCCGAGCGCAATGTCGCTGGCATCGAGATCGAGAACACCATCGGCGCCGACGTCTACAACAACGTCGCCACCGACAACACCGGCGGCATCCTCGTCTTCAACATGCCTAACCTGCAGCAGCCGGGGCGTGGCACCCGCGTCTTCGACAACGACGTGCAGGGCAACAACCACGACAACTTCGGCCACAAGGGAACCCCGGTGGCCAGTGTGCCGGCCGGTTCGGGCGTGGTGGTGAACTCCAACGACGACGTGGAGATCTTCGACAACAAGATCGGCAATCACAAAACCGCCAACGTCATCATCAGCAGCTACTTCAGCACCAACTATTCGGACAAGGCGACCCAGCCGAATTTCGATCCCTACCCCGAAGGCATCTACATCCACGGCAATACCTTCGGCCCCGGCGGCGACAGCCCCGACCACATGGAACTGAAGGCGCTGAAAGTCGCCAAGTTCGGCCTCAACGGTCGCCTGCCGGACATCCTCTGGGACGGCTACTTCAACGAGAAGCGGCTGGTCGACGGCAGGCTGCCCGAAGCTCTGGCCATCTGCATCGACAACGGCAGCGCCGGCATCGTCAACGTCGACGGGCCGCACGGCTACAAGGACATCAGCACCGACATGAGCTCGCACCAGTGCAAGCTCAAGCCGCTGCCGAAGATCGAACAGGCCGGGCTGGGCGAGAAGGGCAACAAGGCATGATCAAACCCGCTTCGTTCCTGTTGTCGCTCGCCCTGGCCGCTGCACTGGCCGGGTGCGGGCAGGAGAGCAAGCCGCGTTATCAGCCCGAAGGCGACGACTACCCGGAAAAGCTCAGCGGCTGGGGCATGCTGCACCTGGCGGGCGGCCACTTGACGCCGGCCGCCGAGGTGTTGCCCTATGACCTGAACACCCCGCTGTTCACCGACTACGCGCACAAGCTGCGTACCGTATGGATGCCGGACGGGCAGTCGGCGCAATATGCCGAGGACCGCTTCGACTACCCCGTCGGCACCGTGCTGACCAAGACCTTCTATTACCCCAGGGACGCCCAGGGCAACCTGCTGCAGAACAGCCAGGATGATCGCGATCCCAAGGCTGGGCTCGACCTGGGCAAGGTCCGTCTGGTGGAAACCCGCGTGCTGGTGCGGCAGAAGGACGGCTGGACCGCGTTGCCCTACGTGTGGGATGCCGACCAGCGCGAGGCGCGCCTGGAACTGGCCGGCGACAGTCCGGTGCTGGAGCTGACCGCCGAGGACGGCAGCAAGACCTCCTTCACTTATATGGTTCCGGACGCCAACCAGTGCTCGGAATGCCATGCCGAGCAGAAGGGCGGCGGTATCGCCCCGCTGGGGCCGAAGGCGCGCCACCTGAACAAGGACTTCGCCTACGAAGGTGGCAGCGAGAACCAGCTGCAGCACTGGCAGGCGCGCGGCTTCCTCAAGGGCCTGCCGGCGCTGGCGCAGGTCCCGCAGAACGCGCTGTGGGGCCATCCGCGCGCAGGCGAAACCCTGGAGAAGCAGGCGCGCAGCTACCTCGATGCCAACTGCTCGCACTGCCACAACCCCAAGGGGGCTGCGCGCACTTCGGGTTTGTACCTCGATCCTCATACCCCGATTTCCATCGCCTCCGGAATCTGCAAACCGCCGGTGGCGGCGGGCGGCGGCACGGGTGGCCGGCTGGAGGACATTCATCCCGGCAGCCCGGAGAAGTCAGTGCTCAGCTATCGCGTAGGCAGCGACAAACCGGGTGACATGATGCCCGAGCTGGGCCGGACCCTGGTCCACCGCGAGGGGCTGGAAATGCTCAATCGCTGGATAGCCTCACTGCCCGGCGACTGCTGATGGACATGGTCAGAGCCCGCCAGGGCTCTGGGCTGCGCGCTGCGGCGGGCAAACGGCTGGGGCCGTGCTAGCTTTCATCAGGTCCCTTTCTCTCGCAGGTGCGCTTCCATGGAAGATACGAACATCGTCAATGTAGGTACGGAGAAGATCAACGCGCTGTGGGCGACGGTTTCGCAGTACGCGCTCGAGTTCGGTGTGAAGATTCTCGCGGCCATTGCCTTCTGGGTAATCGGCCGCTGGCTCATCGGCCTTGCCGTGAGCATGGTGGAGAAGGCCCTCGCCAGGCAGAGCGTGGACCCCACGGTACTGCGCTACGTCGGTTCCTTCATCACGGTCACCCTGAACATCCTCCTGGTGATCGGCATCCTCGGCTACTTCGGTGTGCAGACCACCAGCATCGCCGCGCTCATCGCAGCGGCTGGCGTCGCCATCGGCATGGCCTGGTCCGGGCTGCTGGCGAACCTCGCGGCGGGCGGCTTCATCATCGTCCTGCGGCCGTTCAAGGTGGGCGACTTCATCACCGCCGGCGGCGTCACCGGCACGGTGAAGGAGATCGGCCTGTTCGTCACCGCGGTCAACACTCCGGACAACGTCCTGACCCTGGTGGGCAACAACAAGATCTTCAGCGACACCATCCAGAACTACAGCCAGAACTCCTTCCGCCGGGTGGACCTCAAGGCGCAGCTCTCCGGCGCGGCGGATTATCAGGCTGCGGTCGCCTTGCTCAAGGAGCGCATCGCGCAGATCCCCAACGTGCTGAGCGAACCTGCGGTGGATGTGGAAATCCTAGAGTTCAACCTGGTCGGCCCGGTACTGGCGGTGCGTCCGTACTGCCACAACGACAGCTACTGGCAGGTCTACTTCGATACCAACCGCACCATCAAGGACGCCCTGGGCAGCAACTTCCCGGCGCCGATGCCGGCGCAGACGGTGATCGTGCAGCAGGCGCCATAAGCGCAGCGGCCCCGTATCTTTCCATTCCCTTGTGCCGCCCCGTCATGGGGCGGTTTTTTTTGCCTTTGCCTTGACCCGTCCGGGTGATCTCGCTCAACGGCGAGAGGGGTTGGCTGTACCAATTCCACTGACCGCTGGGATTTGCTTTGCATTCCTCTCGGACAAATCTCGCTCGAACGCCATCCCTGTCTGACTGACCCGGTCCGCTTCGCGGTCGCAGGCTACTCACATCTGGTGATAGAGATCACCTCTTCAGGTGTGAGGAACAGCCATGCCCCCTCCTTGGCATCCCGCCGTTTCAGGCAGTGGGTCTGCGGGTGATCGATATCCACAGGTCGTGCACGCGACGGTCACGACACGCACGCTCGGCTTCAGCCTGATCGAGGTGCTGGTGGCGGTCGTGCTGACCTGCATCGGATTGCTGGGAATGGTCGCCCTTCAGGGGCGCTCGCTGCAGTACATCCAGGATTCGGCGCAGCGCAATACCGCGGCAGCACTGGCTAACGACCTGGTGGAGATGATTCGCTTGCGCAGCGCGGGCCAGGCGGTCCCGGCGGGCTACCTCAAGCCTGCCGGTGCGAGCTTCCCTGGCACGCCGGCCGATTGCGCGAATACGCCCAGTGCTGCCGAGCAGCAGCTGGCCTGCTGGGCGCTGCGGGCCGGTGCGTTGCTGCCGGGCGCCAGGGAGCTGCTGGTCGACGAGTTTCATATCTGTCGCTCGGCCGCGGAAAGCCACTGTGCCGCAACGGGGGACGTCCTGGAGATCCAGTTGGCCTGGAGGGTCAGGCCCGGCGAGTGCCTGGATAGGCGTGCAGCGGACCCGCCGGAGCCGATCTGCCGCTATCTATTGCGTACCCGGATCTAGGAGGTGGCCCATGGACGGCGCGGACCATCAGGGTGGATTGTCCCTGGTTGAATTGATGATTGCGCTCGCATTGAGCAGCTTTCTGATCCTGGGGATCACCCAGGTCTACCTGGACAGCCAGCGCACCAATCTCTTTCAGCAGGGACAGTTGCAGAACCAGGAGAGCCGACGCTTGGTGTCGTTGTTCCTGCAACAGGAACTGAGCAAGGCCGGCTATCGAAGAAGCCCTGCCACACAGGATATGGACGCAGCATTCGGTGAGGCCTCCGGCGGTATCGTCAAAGGTTGCAGCTTTGCGCCGGGCCAGGCTGTGCAGTATGTGGGGCGGTCGGCGATCTGCATTCGCTATCAGCCACGCGACAGGTCGGATCGCGACTGCCTGGGAAACCGGGCTCCCAATGTTGCGGAGCTGGCCGAACCGTATACCGGCACCCACTTGGTTTTCGTCGAGAAGATATACCTGGGCAGTAGCGGTGATTTGCGCTGCGCCAGTGCCCAGGGGGATGAGGCGCTGGTGGATGGGCTGGTTGATCTGGTCTTCCAGGTGGCGGTAGCCAGCAGCACGCAACCCAGGGCGCTGGCGCGGCACGTCAGCGGCGCACCTGGCGACGGGCAGACTGTGGTCGGAGTTGGCTACAAGACGTTGCTGCGCAGCAGCGGGAAGCAGCTTCGTGATGCCGTCGGCAAGGCAACGGCTGTCGCCGACTGGACGTTGTTGACCGGCGCGGGGGCCGCCACGGTTTCGGGCGATGCCGGTCAGTTGTATCAGGTCAGCCAGGGTACCGTGATGCTGAGGAATCTCATGCCATGAGGCGCCCGGATGATCGGTTCTCCCAGCGCGGGGCCTCGTTGTTCGTCGCGCTGATTCTCTTGCTGATCATGACGATGCTGGCCTTGTCCGGGGTCAGAAATGCTGTGATCGAATCGCGCATCACCGGTCACGTGGCCGTGCAGCAGCGATTGTTCAATGATGCCGAAGCGGGGCTTCGCCGCACCGAGGTGCGTGTGGGCTCCTACCCGGCCGCGACGCTCAATGCGCAGGCGCTGACGTGCAGCCAGCAGATGTGCATGCCCTACCTCGATGCTGCGCACAGCGGCGGCTATGGCGCTCCGCGCTTTGCGCCAGGTGACGAGGTCGCCATGGACGCTGGTCCATCAGGCTCGGAAGGCGGAACCGTCAAATGGTATGTGGCGCTGATCGGGGGCGCTGCCGACTGCGTCAGCACGGAATGCACGGCCGGCGGCAAGGGCGGGACCTTTCTCTATGAGGTCAACAGCTGTGCCGGCGATTGCGCCGGCCAGGGCAGCCTGAAGCTCCGCTCGGTGTATGCCAAACACCATGATGATTGAGCAGGGAGGCTGCCGATGAATATGCATCGATACGGAATTCTGCTGTTGGCAGGGCTGCTGGGCCATGCCGTGCCGGACGCTTCCGCAATGGTGGAGACGATCCAGGCGACGGGAGTGGAGCCGGCGCAGATTCCGCTGTTCGTCAGTCCCTCCATGCCGCCCCTGAACCTCCTGGTAGTGGGTTGGGATCGGAAGCTGTTTCTTCCCGCCCACAACGATGCCAGCGACAGGATCGGCGATGGAGTTCCAGGCCATCGGTACGATCCGGCTACCACTCATTACGGCTATTTCGACTCGGGAAAGTGCTATCGGTATGCAAGTGATGATCAGATGTTCGTGCCGGTTGCGTTCACCGGCAACAAGGTTTGCAGAAGCAGCTCCGGGCGCTGGAGTGGGGACTTTCTCAACTACCTGACCGCATCGCGAGCCGACGCTATGCGCAAGGTCCTCTATGGCGGCTATCGCTCGACGGACACCGAGGACGAGACGGTGCTGGAGCGCTCGTTCATCCCCCAGGGCGACCTTGCCTGGACTCAGGAGTATGCCGGTTTCGCTGACGCCGGATTCGATCTCGCGGACTACACGCCCTTCTCCGCACCCGCCGGAGCGCGTCGTACCTTGTTCACCAATGGCAGCGTCTTGGCCAGCGGCGCGACCTACCTCAGCGTTCTGCCTGATGTGGCCGATCTGCACGTCTGGGACTGGCCAGCGCGTGCAGGGGCTGAGGGAGCACAGGCACGGAACATCGCCCCGATCGACTTCGTCGTGAGAGTCCGAGTGTGTGTGCCGGGGCTGCTGGAGGGCAACTGCAAGCAGTATCCCAGCAAGCACTACAAGCCGGTGGGATTGCTGCAGGAGTACGGCGAAGACGAGCAGATGTACTTCGGTTTGATGATGGGCTCGGGTGTGGGCGAGCAACCCAGTGGCCTGTTGCGCAAGGCCATCAGTTCTTTTGCGGGAGAGGTCGACGCGAACAGCGGAATCTTCGGTGTGAAAGGGAAGGGCGGAGCCCATGCCAAGCAGGCGCTCATCGCCAGCCTCGACGCCTTGCCTGTTCAGAGCCCTGCAATCTGCACTTCGACGAACAGCAGCACCTGCCCGGGCGAAGCAAATCCATTGGGTGGGATCATGCTCGATGCGCTGCGCTACTTCAGTGGTGCTGCGAGCCACGCCGCCGCCTACCGTTCTGCGGAGGAGGGTATGAACTGGGGCGACCCCTACGGATCGAGTTTTGCCCATCGTTGTTCGCCGCCTTTGCTCACGGTGGTCAGCGATGCGAGCCCGAGTTTCGACTCTCAGCTTCCGGGGAGTCCCTTTGGCTCGTCTGGCCAGGTCAGCGGCAGCTTGGCCCAGTTGGATGTTTCCGTGCTGGGCAGAACCCTCTGGGATCATGAGATCGGGAGTGGTGCAAGGCGCGTCGCCATTGGCGAAGTCAGTAGCGGCGCCACCGATGCCGCGCCGACGGCCAAGTTGGCGAGCAGCTTCGGCAGCCTGCGCGGATTACCTGAAGAACCGACCAAGGAAGGGACCTACAACGCCGCCAGTGTCGCGTACTACGGCAATCTGAATCCCATCACCACCACAGGCCTGCCGGTCAGGACGATGGTCCTTGCTCTCTCTTCACCCCTGCCTGGAATCCGAATACCGGTAGGGGACGGCATGGTTACCCTGATTCCTTTCGGCAGGGTCATAACGCCGGGCGGGCCCGCAGTGCCGGCGCAAGTGAGTGCCTACTTCGTGCAGTCGATGCACAACCTGCCGGGGCAGAAGGTGTCCGCACAGGTGAATGGCGGGCGCCCGCAGGTACTGCTGCGCGTGGCGTTCGAGGGTGACGCCATCGTGTTGTACAGCGCCAAGGTCAATGCGGACAACACGTTGAGTGTCACCCTGAGCGCGGCTCCAGTCGGCGCTGGCCGGGCATTGCACCTGGGGTACAGCATGGCCGGGACTACGCGCGATGGCCTCTATCTCGAGGTATCGGGTGCCGACACGCTGAGCGATCCGTCCGATACTCCACCGGGGCACTGGCCAGGCGCGTGCAAATCACCCGGCAGTAAATGTCCTAAATTGGAGGCCAACAGCTCGGCCCGCACCCTCGTCCCCGACAGGAGAAATCAACTCACTCCTCTGCGGAATCCTCTCTGGTACGCCGCCAAGTGGGGTGGGTTCGATGCGCGGCGGTCACCCTTGCCGGTCGATGGTGAGTGGGACTCGCACCAGTCCGGCATCCCGGACAATTACTTCCAGGTGACCGATGCGGCTCGCTTGAAGGCGCAGCTGTCCCGAGCGCTCGAGCCGATCCTGCAAAGCCACACCACCATCACCGCCCCCGTCGTCGTGCAGCCGACACTCGGTGGGGAGGAGTTCGAGCTCTACAGCACGCAGTTTGAAACCGGCACCTGGAGTGGTGATCTGCTCAAGCGCGTGGTGCCCAGGGCGGGCAGCCCAGCCACTTCGAGGCTGCAGTGGACAGCCAGCGAGCAGCTGCCGCGGTGGAGCGAGCGAAAAATCCTGATGGCCAATGCTTCCGGGACGGGGTTGCAGGACTTCACCTTCGAGCAACTGGCGGGTCGCAGCTTTGCCGGCGCAGCCCTGCAGGAGAATCTGGATGCCTCCCGCGTGGACTTCATCAAGGGCGACACCCGGCACGAGGATATCTATCGCAAGCGCGCGACGCTGATTGGCGACATCGTCAATTCGACGCCTGTCCCGGGCAGCAAGGCAGGCCTGCTGGTTGGCATTGCCGAGCGTCTGGACGGCGGCAATGGCAGCTATCGGGCATTCGCTACGGCGCAGGCGCTGCGGGACGACCAGGTCTATGTCGGGGCCAACGACGGCATGCTGCACGCCTTCAATGCCAAGACCGGCGCTGAAACCTTCGCCTATATTCCGACCCCGGTCATTCCCAATCTCCTGCGGCTCACCGAACGCCAATACGTCAGCGAAGCGGGGCATCACCACTATTTCGTGGATGGGCCGCCTGCCGTATCCGATGTGTATTTCAACCACGGCTGGCACCGGATTCTGGTCGGGACGCTGGGCGCCGGAGGACGCGGCATCTTTGCCCTGGATATCAGTGACCCCAATGCCGTTTCGTTGCTGTGGGAGTTCACGGTGCAGGATGATCCCGAGTTGGGCTACACGCTCTCGGCGCCGGTAATCGCGCGCCTTCACAGCGGCCAATGGGCGGTGCTGCTGGGTAATGGCTACGGTGGCAGAGACGGGAAGGCCAGCCTGCTCCTGCTCGACGTCGCCGATGGGCGCCAGTTGGCCAAACTAACGACGTCGGAGAGCGGGGCCAATGGGCTTTCGGCGGTCAATGCGGCGGATGTGAATGGCGATGGCATTGCCGACTATGCCTACGCGGGCGATCTGCGCGGCAATCTGTGGCGGTTCGACCTGATCGATGCGGGGGCAGACGACGCCCTGAGTTCGACATCTGCCGTGAGCGCCTCGCGTTTCGCCGTCTCCTTCGGCAACAAGCCGCTGTATCACGCGACCGGCCAGGCGATTACCGCCGCGCCAGCTTTCATGAGGCATCCCTCCGGCAAGGGGCTGATGGTCCATTTCGGCACGGGGCGTTATTTCTCGGCCAGTGACAAGGTCTCCGACGCGCTGCAATCGGTCTATGGCATCTGGGATCGCCAGACAGACGGCGCTGCAGCCAGGGCGACCGCGCATCTCAGCCGCGACGATCTGCTGGCGCAGACCCTCGAGACCGAGAACCTGGCGGGAAGCCGCAAGGTAAGCCAGAGGCCTATCGACTGGACGCGCGACTCCGGCTGGGTACTGGACCTGCAGGTCGGCGGCCGCTTGCGAGGTGAGCGCGTCATCGCTGCGCCCAAGGTGCGTGGGAATCTGCTTCAGGTTGTCACGGTGACGCCCAATGCCGACCCCTGCTCACCTGGATTGGAGGGCAATGTCCTGGTGATTGGCGCGGGCACCGGAGGGGCGACGCCGTTCCCGGTGTTCGACCTGAACGGCGACGGCAAGGTGGATGACCAGGACCGGGTGAGCGGTACGCTTCCCAGCAGCGTTCCGGTTGCGGCGGGAGGCGTGACCTTCAGCGGCGATTCGCTGTTCGACGTCGGCGGCAAGCAACTCAAGCTTGCGCTCGGCGAACTCAGCGGCCGGCAGACCTGGACACAGATGCCGGAGACCGGGAAATGAGCAGGACCTTGGAAACGGGCGTCACCCTCGTCGAACTCATGATGGTGCTTGCCATCGCTGCCATTCTGGCGGCGATCACCTACCCCAATTATCAGCAGTATGTCGTGCGTACCGGTCGGACCGAGGGCCAGGCGCTATTACTCGACGCGGCTGCACGGGAGGCGCGCTACTTCGCCCAGAACAACAGTTACATCGTGGCGACCGGGGAGCTCGCCAAGCTGGGATTGCCGCGTGTGACGGCAATGGGGGCGGGCTCCGCCAGCGGCAGGTACCTGCTCACGGTGGAACCTGGAGCGGAGGCGGACGGCGGCTATCGGCTAACAGCCACGCCGCAGGGTACTCAGGGGCAGGACCTGAGTTGCGGCGCACTGAGCCTGAATACCCTGGGAGAGCAGCAATCGGCAGCGGGCGACGCGGCCGATTGCTGGCGCTGAGGGGCGGCTCAGGTCGGTTTGCGATCCACCCACTTGGGCGCCGCGGAGGGCGTCCAGGCCAGCAGGGCGTCGATCAACTCGGCTGGCGAGCTGGCGCGCTGGAGCATCTCGCGGTGCTGCGGGCGGACGAAGCGCTCCTGCACCAGATGGTCGAGGAAGGTTAGCAGCGGTTCGTAGAAACCGTTCACTTCCAGCAGCCCCAGCGGCTTGCCGTGGTAACCGAGCTGGCCCCAGGTCCAGACCTCGAACAGCTCTTCCAGCGTACCCAGGCCACCGGGCAGGGCGATGAAGGCGTCGCTCAGTTCGGCCATGCGCGCCTTGCGGGCATGCATGCCGTCCACCACTTCCAGGCGTGTCAGGCCCTTGTGGCCGATTTCCGCCTCTTTCAGGCTCTGCGGAATGATACCGATGACTTCTCCGCCCGCAGCCAGCGCGGCATCGGCGACCATTCCCATCAGGCCGACCGCGCCGCCGCCGTAGACCAGGCGGATACCACGTTCGGCCAGGTGGCGGCCGAGGGCTTCGGCGGCTTCCTGGTAGATCGGAGTGGCGCCGGGGCTGGCGCCGCAGAATACGCAGATGGAACGCAAGGACATGGAAAGCTCCCACACTGATCAAGGCTGTCAGGGTAACGGCTGTTGCGGGCGCGACCAAGACTTGCGCGGCGAGCGTCAGTCGTGTTGACCGCCCCCCGCACTGGCGGCCAGTGCGTAGCTGGCGAGCAGGGTTTGTAACAGGGGATGAAGTTTCACGGCGCGGACTCCTGTGGTGCCGGGGTGTGGGGTCTATGCTAGACGGGGTGCGCTGATCTGCCTCGTTGATGATTTGGATGAGGCTGATAGACATTTCGAGGCTTGCGCCGTGGCTATTCGCCCGCGCGTTGTTGACCTGGATCAGGGGGACTAGACCGTTCATCGGGCAGTCTCCTCTTCAGGTATCCCCGCCCAACCTGCCTAGGAGGCTTGTATGTTCCGTAAACTCGCTGCTGTATCCCTGCTCGGCCTGTTCAGTGCTCCGCTGCTGGCCGCCGAATGCTCCGTGGACATCCAGGGCACCGACCAGATGCAGTTCAGCACCAATGCCATCAGCGTCGACAAGAGCTGCAAGACCTTCACCGTCAACCTGTCCCACCCCGGCAGCCTGCCGAAGAACGTCATGGGCCATAACTGGGTGCTGACCACCGCCGCCGATATGCAGGGCGTGGTGACCGACGGCATGGCCGCTGGCCTGGACAAGAACTACCTCAAGGATGGCGATACCCGCGTGATCGCCCACACCAAGATCATCGGCTCCGGCGAGAAGGACTCGGTGACCTTCGACGTGTCCAAGCTCAAGGCGGGCGATGAATATGCCTTCTTCTGCTCCTTCCCGGGTCACTCGGCCATGATGAAGGGCACCCTGACCCTGAAGTGATCCCGAACTCGGCCAGGTTCGAAAATCCAGCAAAACGAAGAGCCCGACGCAAGGTCGGGCTTTTTATTTCATGCAACGAGGATAGGGTGTCTCTAGTCGAATTCGCAGTTGGGGGGATGCCATGTATCACGGTGAGCGCTTCAATGCCTGGACTCATCTGATCGGCGCCGTGGCGGCGCTGGTCGGCGGTATCTGGCTGCTGGTTGCCACCAGCCTGCTCGGTGAGCCGCTGCGTATCGTCAGCGTGGCGGTGTATGGCACCACGCTGACGATGCTTTACAGCATCTCCACGCTGTACCACAGCGTGCGCGGGCGGGCGAAGGTCATCCTGCGCAAGCTCGACCACCTGTCGATCTATCTGCTGATCGCCGGCAGCTACACGCCGTTCTGCCTGGTGACGCTCAAGGGCGCCTGGGGCTGGACGCTGTTCGGCATCGTCTGGAGCATGGCGGTGATCGGCATGCTGCAGGAGATCAAGCCGCGTTCCGAGGCGCGGGTGCTGTCGATCATCATCTACGCGGTGATGGGCTGGATCGTGCTGATCGCTGTCGGCCCGCTGTATCGCGCCCTGGGCGGTGCCGGCTTCGCCTGGCTGGTGGGCGGCGGCGCCTTCTACACCGTCGGCATCATCTTCTTCGCCTACGACAGCCGCTTCCGCCACTGGCATGGCATCTGGCATCTGTTCGTGATCGCCGGCAGCCTGCTGCACTTCATCGCCATCTGGCGCTACGTCATTCCTGCGCGCTGAACCCTTGTCCGGCGGAGCCGGCAGCCAGGAGGCGGGCGCGGGAGGATGGCCTCCCGCGCCATTGGCCGATCACGGCGTGGTCGGCAGCGCGCGCTTGTGGCGGGTCTTCTCGAAGGTGCGGACGATGATGTCGAAGGCTTCCTGGCTGACCTCCTGGCCGTGCAGGAAGGCGTCGATTTCCTTGTAGGTCACGCCGTGGGAATGCTCGTCCGGTTTGCCGGGTGCGAGGTCTTCGAGGTCGGCGGTGGGCACTTTTTCCACCAGGTTTTCCGGCGCGCCGAGGGTGCGGGCGATGCTGCGTACCTGGTTCTTCACCAGGCCGGTGAGCGGGGCGAGGTCGCAGGCGCCGTCACCGAACTTGGTGAAGAAGCCCATCACCGCCTCGGCCGCGTGGTCGGTGCCGACGACGAGCCCCTGGCGGGCGTTGGCGATGGTGTACTGGGCGACCATACGGATGCGTGCCTTGGTGTTGCCCAGGGCAAAGTCACGGGTGCCCGGCGGCAGGCCTTCCAGCGCCTGGGTCTGCGCGGCCAGTGCCTGCACCGACGGGCCGATGTTCACGGTGTGGCGCTCGTCCGGGGCGATGACGTCCACCGAATCCTGGGCGTCCTGCTCGTCGCCCTGCACGTTGTAGGGCAGGCGCACGGCGAGGAAGCGGTAGTCCTGGTTGCCCGTCTCGGCACGCAGGCTTTCCACCGCGCGCTGGCAGAGCATGCCGGCGGTGAGCGAGTCGACACCGCCGCTGATGCCCAGCACCAGGGTCTTCATTCCCGAGCCCTTCAGGCAATCCTGGATAAAGCGCACGCGGCGCTGGATTTCCGCCTGGACGTCGTCCGGGCCCTTGAACGGCGGCTGGACGTTCAGCTCGGTCGCGATGGCTTGCTGGGTGGCTTTCATGGATGTACCTCGATCCGGACGGTGACAGGCCGATGCCTGTTGGAATGCAGGAAAAATACCAGCGACTGCGGCGCTGGGTCGATGGTCAATTGCGCCAATCAGGGCGTCTCCACGCGGGCCTGGATCCATTCCACGAAGGCCCGCACTTTGGGCACCGCCGCTGCGTGCTCGGGGTACGCCAGGTAATACCCGCTGCGACTGGCCAGGCCGTGCTCCCAGGCGATCACCAGCTTGCCCTCGTTCAGTTCCTCCTCCACCAGGAAGCGCGGCAGCAGCGCCACGCCGCAGCCGGCCTGGGCTGCGCGGATGCACATGTAGAAGGTGTCGAAGCGCGGGCCGTGGTAGCTGTGTTCGCTGTGCCTGCCCAGGCTGAGGAACCACTCGTGCCAGGCCTCCTGGCGGGTAGCGTTCTGCAGCAGGACCAATTCGGCCAGCTGGGTCGGATCGCTCAGGGGCTTCTCAGGCAGGATCGCCGGCGAGCACACCGGCACCATCTCCTCGCCGAACAGCGGTACGCATTCCGCGCCGGGCAGGGGGCCGGCGCCGAAGAAGAAGGCGATGTCGCAGCGCGATTGCAACAGGTCGCTGGGCTCCAGTTCCTGGCGCAGGTCCAGATGGATGTTCGGGTGGCGGTGGCGCCAGCCATTAAGGCGCGGGATCAGCCAGCGTGCGCCGAAGGTCGGCGGGGTCGCCACGCGCAGGACCTCGGTCTCGCCGCCGTAGGACAGCAGGTAATGGGTGGACATCTCCACCTGGGTGAGGATCTTGCGTACCTCCACCAGGTACAACTCGCCCGCTGGCGTCAGTTGCAGGCGCCGGCGCACACGGCGGAACAGCAGGTGCTGGAGCATTTCCTCCAGTTGCGCCACCTGCTTGCTGACGGCGCTCTGGGTCAGATTCAGCTCTTCCGAGGCGCGGGTAAAACTCAGGTGACGGGCCACGGCCTCGAAGCATTGCAGGGCGGTCATGGACGGCAGGTGGCGTTTGCTCAGCATGGCGGGCAGTTCATGAATTTACGGAATGATGTGCATAGGAAACGTCGTTTGTTGTGCCCAGGCAAGCCGTTTATTACTGCTGGCATTCCAACTGGTTCTGAACCCAATCAGGAGTCCGCATGATTTCCGCACTGCTCGAATCCCTCGGCGTCGACACCCGCCTGGTCACCGGTGGCGATCAGGTCATCCATTCTCCCATCGACGGCAGCCGCCTGGGCGCGGTGCGCCTGGAAAGCGCCGCCGAGGTGGAGCAGAAGATCGGCCGCGCCGCCCATGCCTTCGACGCCTGGCGCAAGGTGCCGGCGCCGCGTCGCGGCGAGCTGGTGCGCCTGTTCGGCGAGGAGCTGCGGGCGAGCAAGGCGGCACTGGGCGAGCTGGTGTCCTGGGAGGCCGGCAAGATCACCCAGGAGGGCCTGGGCGAAGTGCAGGAGATGATCGATATCTGCGACTTCGCCGTCGGCCTGTCGCGCCAGCTCTACGGCCTGACCATCGCCTCCGAGCGCCCCGGCCACCACATGCGCGAAGCCTGGCACCCGCTGGGCGTGGTCGGCGTGATAAGCGCCTTCAACTTCCCGGTCGCCGTGTGGTCGTGGAACACCGCGCTGGCGCTGGTCTGCGGCAACTCGGTGGTGTGGAAACCCTCGGAGAAGACCCCGCTCACCGCGCTGGCCTGCCAGGCGCTGTTCGAGCGTGCGCTGAGCAAGTTCGGTGACGCCCCGGCCCATCTCAGCCAAGTGGTGATCGGTGATCGCAGCGCCGGCGAGGCACTGGTGGACGACGCGCGCGTCGCCCTGGTCAGCGCCACCGGCAGCACCCGCATGGGCCGCGAAGTCGGCCCGCGTGTGGCGGCCCGTTTCGGTCGCAGCATCCTCGAGCTGGGCGGCAACAATGCGATGATCCTGGCGCCCAGCGCCGATCTGGACATGGCCGTGCGCGCCGTGTTGTTCAGCGCCGTCGGTACCGCCGGGCAGCGCTGCACCACCCTGCGCCGGCTGATCGCCCACGAGTCGGTGAAGGACGAGTTCGTAAGCCGCCTGAAGACGGCTTACGCCAAGGTGCGCATCGGTCATCCGCTGGAAGGCAACCTGGTCGGCCCGCTGATCGACGAGCGCAGCTTCCTGGCCATGCAGGGCGCCCTGGAGCAGGCGCGCGGCGAGGGTGGCGTGGTGTTCGGCGGCGAGCGCCAGCTGGCCGACAAATTCCCCAACGCCTATTACGTGTCGCCGGCCATCGTCGAGATGCCCGAGCAGAGCGACGTGGTGCGTAGCGAGACCTTCGCGCCGATCCTCTATGTGGTGCCCTACAAGGAATTCAACGACGCGGTGGTTCTGAACAACGGCGTGCCCCAGGGACTGTCGTCCTGCATCTTCACCACCGACCTGCGCGAGGCGGAAGCCTTCATCTCGGCGGTGGGCAGCGACTGCGGCATCGCCAACGTCAACATCGGCCCCAGCGGCGCAGAGATCGGCGGCGCCTTCGGTGGTGAGAAGGAAACCGGCGGCGGCCGCGAGTCCGGTTCCGACGCCTGGAAGGGCTATATGCGCCGGCAGACCAACACCGTGAACTATTCGCGGGAATTGCCCCTGGCTCAGGGCATAGTGTTCGATTGAGGTTGTTTTCTGGGTTTCCGCGTTCGCGGAAATGACGGGGAGAGGCAATGCCTTCCCGAGGTCATCCCCGCGAACGCGGGGACCCAATGAACAAGCCGCGGTACAGAGTCATTCACAAGATTCACCAATAAGGATCGCTGGATGTCGCTTCGCCAAGAGTGCCTGTGGGAATACCTGACCCCCGAACGCCCGGAAGCTCCGACGCTGCGCGGGGATCGCAAGGTCGACGTGTGTGTCATCGGCGCGGGCTTCACCGGCCTGTCCGCCGCGCTGCATCTGCTGGAGCGCGGCCAGAAAGTCTGCGTGCTGGAAGCCCACACCACCGGGCATGGTGGATCGGGGCGCAACGTCGGGCTGGTCAACGCCGGCCTGTGGATTCCCCCGGACGAGATCGAGGCGGGCATGGGCGCGGAGATCGGGCAGCGGGTCAACCGCATGCTCGGCAACGCGCCATCCCTGGTGTTCTCCTTGATCGACAAATACGCCATCGCCTGCCAGGCGCGCCGTGAAGGCACCCTGCACATGGCGCACAACGCCCGTGGCCTGGCGGACCTGCGCAGCCGCTGCGAACAGTGGGGCCGCCGCGGAGCGCCCGTCGAGCTGCTGACCGGCGCCCAGTGCGAGGAAGCCTGCGGCACCGACAAGATCGCCGGGGCGCTGCTTGATCGCCGCGCCGGCACGCTCAACCCGATGGCCTACGTCAGCGGCCTGGCCCGTGCGGTGGTCGGCCTCGGCGGCGAGCTGTACCACCATTCCCCCGTGGTCGGCCTGGTGCGCGTGGGCAATGCCTGGAACGTGATCACCCAGGGCGGCGTGGTGACTGCCGAACAGGTGGTGATCGCCTCCAGCGCCTACACCGAAGGCGAGTGGACGCAGCTGCGTCGCACCTTCTTCCCCGGTTACTACTACCAGGTCGCCTCGCGTCCGCTGGAGGGCGCCGAAGCCGCTCGCATCCTGCCGGGCGGGCAGGGGTCCTGGGATACCCGTCAGGTGCTCAGCAGCATCCGCCGCGACGCCGACGGGCGCCTGCTGCTTGGCAGCCTCGGCAAGGGCACCGGCAAGCCAGAGTGGTTCCTCAAGAGTTGGGCCGACCGCATCCAGCAGCACTACTTCCCGAAGCTGGGCAAGGTGGAGTGGGAGTTCACCTGGACCGGCTGCATCGACTTCACACCCGATCACCTCATGCGCCTGTTCGAGCCGGCGCCGGGGCTGGTCGCCATGAGCGGCTACAACGGCCGCGGCGTCACCACCGGCACGGTGGTGGGCAAGGCTTTCGCCGACTTCCTGCTGGGTGGCGACGCCAGTGTCCTACCGATGCCGCTACGGCCGATGGAGGAGATTTCGGCCGCTGGCCTGCGTAGTTGTCTGTACGAGGCAGGTTTCTCGCTGTACCACGCCGGGCAATGCCTGCGGGTGGTGATCTGAGCCCGGCGATGCGTGGGCGGGGGCCTCCCGCCGCGTCTGTCCCAACGCTCGCTGCACTTTGGTCTAGCCTCTTATGGTGCGTTACCCCAACGGGTCTGCACCGCGGATGTGCAGTTCGGTGACAGCGATGGTTACGGATGGGGTTGCGCCTGTGGTGGCTGGATAGGTCAGCCCATGGGAAAGAGGGTTGCGCCTTTTTGAATGAATGGTTGCACCTTCTGCTTTCGGTCGGTTGCACGTGTCTAGCACTGATACCTGCCAGCTCTGGCTGTTTTTGCTGTAGGACTTGGTTAATAACAAAAACGAATGGCACGCCGCTTGCTGTTGATAACTCGCCAACATTAGTTCGTGCGCCATTACAAAAACCCTCAGGAGCAAAACTCCATGTCGCAGAAGATTTTCAGAAAAGGCTTTCTGGCTCTGGCGGTAACCACCGCACTGGGTGTGTCTTCCTTTGTTGAGGCTGATGTCGTTATCGGGGTCGCAGGACCGCACACCGGGGCGAACGCCTCGTTCGGCGAGCAATACTGGCGGGGAGCCAATTTGGCCGCAGACGCGATCAACGCCGCCGGCGGGGTGAATGGGGAAAAGATCAAGCTGGTAAAGGCGGATGACGCCTGCGAACCCAAGCAGGCCGTAGCGGTCGCCAACCGCCTGGTCGACCAGGACAAGGCCATCGCGGTGGTCGGCCACTTCTGCTCGTCCAACACCATTCCCGCCTCCGAGGTATACGACGAGGCCGGCATCATCACCATGACCCCCGGCTCGACCAACCCGAAGGTGACCGAGCGCGGCCTGACCGGCATGTTCCGCATGTGCGGTCGTGACGACCAGCAGGGCATCGTCGCCGGCAACTACATCGTCAACGTCCTGAAGGCCAAGAAGGTCGCGGTGATCCATGACAAGGACACCTACGGCCAGGGCCTGGCGGATGCGACCAAGGCGCAACTGAACAAGCTGGGTGTCAAGGAAGTCCTCTACGAGGGCCTGACCCGTGGCGAGAAGGACTTCAACGCCCTGGTCACCAAGATCCGTGCCTCTGGCGCGGAAGTGGTGTTCTTCGGCGGCCTGCACCCCGAAGCCGGCCCACTGGTACGGCAGATGCGCGAGCAGGGCCTGAACACCGTGTTCTTCTCCGACGACGGCATCGTCACCGACGAACTGGTCACCACCGCCGGCGGCCCGCAGTACACCAAGGGCATCCTGATGACCTTCGGCGCCGACCCGCGCCTGATCCCGGACGGCAAGGCCGTGGTGGACAAGTTCCGCGCCAATGGCTTCGAGCCGGAAGGCTACACCCTCTACGCCTACGCCTCGGTACAGGCGCTCGCCGCAGCCTTCAACGGCGCCGGCAAGAACGATCCCCAGGCGGCCAGCAAGTGGCTGCATGCCAACCCGGTGCAAACCGTGATGGGCAAGAAGGAGTGGGACCAGAAGGGCGACCTGAAGGTCTCCGACTACGTCGTCTACCAGTGGGACGACAAGGGCAAATACCACCAGTTGGAAAAACAGAAGTAAGCGTCCGGACGCTGCCTGGAGTCCGCATCGCCCCGGCCAGCCCCTGTGCGGGCCGGCCGGTGGCGTGCGCGCCCTGGCAGCTCCCGAGTACCCGGTCCGATCTGCCGGCGTCGCCACGAGCGCTGCCGGCATCTCCGCAGGTCGGCGCTTGTCCGGCGACGGTCACGAGCCGTTCAGCCCGCTTGCCGCCCGCCTTCCCTGCCCTGTCTGTGTGAGTACCCAATCGTGGACGGTATTTTCCTTCAGCAAATGATCAACGGGCTGACCCTGGGGTCGGTCTACGGCCTGATCGCCATCGGCTACACGATGGTCTACGGCATCATCGGCATGATCAACTTCGCCCACGGCGAGGTGTACATGATCTCCGCCTACCTCTCGGCGGTTGCCCTGGCGCTGCTGACCTTCTTCGGCCTCGAATCCTTCCCGCTGCTGATCCTCGGCACGCTGGTCTTCACCATCTGCATCACCGGCCTGTACGGCTGGGTGATCGAACGCATCGCCTACAAGCCGCTGCGCAACTCCACGCGCCTGGCGCCGCTGATCTCTGCCATCGGCATGTCGCTGATCCTGCAGAACTATGTGCAGCTGTCCCAGGGCCCGCGCCAGCAAGGCGTGCCGACCCTGCTCGACGGTGCGCTGAAGTTCCACGTCGGTGAAGGCTTCGTGCAGCTGACCTACACCAAGGTGTTCATCCTCATCGCCGCCTTCGTCGGCATGGCCGTGCTGACCTACGTGATCCAGTACACCAAGCTCGGACGCATGTGCCGCGCCACCCAGCAGGATCGCAAGATGGCCTCGATCCTGGGGATCAATACCGACCGGGTGATCTCCTACGTGTTCGTCATCGGTGCCGCCATGGCCGCGCTGGCCGGCGTGCTGATCACCATGAACTACGGCACCTTCGACTTCTACGCAGGCTTCATCATCGGCATCAAGGCGTTCACCGCCGCCGTGCTCGGCGGCATCGGCTCGCTGCCCGGGGCCATGCTCGGCGGGCTGATCCTTGGCGTGGCCGAGGCGCAGTTCTCCGGGATGATCAACACTGACTTCAAGGATGTGTTCGCCTTCGGCCTGCTGGTGACCATCCTGATCTTCCGACCGCAAGGGCTCCTGGGGCGTCCCCAGGTATCGAAGGTGTGAGCATGATGGCCGCTTCCCAGTCCACCGCCGCGCCGAAGACCGCGCGCATCGATATCAAGAAGAGCCTCGTCGACACCGTGCTCGCCGGACTGATCGCCCTGGTGGTGTTCGGCCCCATCGTCGGCGTGGTGCTCGATGGCTACAGCTTCAACCTCGAACCGGTTCGCCTGGCCTGGATGGTCGGTGCGGTGATGCTCGGCCGCCTGCTGCTGAGCCTGTACCTGCAGACCGCGGCCGGCGCGCGCGTGATGGAGCGCTTCGAAAGCTCCGACTCCGGCATCAGCGTGCTGCAGCCGGGCTACAAGACGCGCCTGCGCTGGATCGTCCCGCTGCTGATCGTCGCCGCGGTGATCTTCCCGTTCTTCGCCAGCAAGTACTTGCTCACCGTGATCATCCTCGGGCTGATCTACGTGCTGCTGGGCCTGGGGCTGAACATCGTGGTCGGCCTCGCCGGCCTGCTCGACCTCGGCTACGTGGCCTTCTACGCCATCGGCGCCTACGGCCTGGCGCTGGGTTACCACTACCTCGGCCTGGGCTTCTGGACGGTGCTGCCTCTGGCGGCCCTCACCGCCGCCATGGCCGGTGCGCTGCTGGGCTTCCCGGTGCTGCGGATGCACGGTGACTACCTGGCCATCGTGACCCTGGGCTTCGGCGAGATCATCCGCCTGATCCTTAACAACTGGCTGTCCTTCACCGGCGGTCCGAACGGCATGCAGGTGCCCTCGCCAACCATCTTCGGCCTGGAGTTCGGCCGCAAGGCGAAGGAGGGCGGCACGCCGATCCACGAGTTCCTCGGCATCGACTACAACCAGAACCTCAAGTTCGTGTTCATCTACGCGGTGCTGTTCCTGGTGGTGCTGCTGGTGCTGTACATCAAGCACCGGCTGACCCGCATGCCGGTGGGCCGCGCCTGGGAAGCGCTGCGCGAGGATGAGATCGCCTGCCGCGCCATGGGCCTGAACCACGTGCTGGTGAAGCTCTCGGCGTTCATGCTCGGTGCCTCCACCGCCGGCCTCGCCGGTGTGTTCTTCGCCAGCTACCAGGGCTTCGTCAACCCGTCGTCCTTCACCTTCTTCGAGTCGGCGCTGATCCTCGCCATCGTGGTGCTCGGCGGGATGGGCTCGACGGTGGGCGTGGTGATCGCCGCCTTCGTCCTCACCGTGGCGCCGGAACTGCTGCGCAGCTTCGCCGACTACCGGGTGCTGCTGTTCGGCATCCTCATGGTGCTGATGATGATCTGGCGCCCGCGCGGGCTGATCCGCATCAGCCGCACCGGCTTTGCCGTACGCAAGGGGGTGGCGCCATGAGCGACAAGATCTCCGACAAAATCCTCAGCGTCGAGCACCTGATGATGCACTTCGGCGGTATCAAGGCGCTCAACGACGTCAACCTCGACGTGGAGCGCGGCTCCATCACCGCGCTGATCGGCCCCAACGGCGCCGGCAAGACCACGGTGTTCAACTGCCTCACCGGTTTCTACAAGGCCACCGGCGGCAACATCCTGCTCAACACCCAGGGCGGCACCACGGATGTCATCAAGATTCTCGGCCAGCCGTTCCAGGGTGGCGATTTCGTCAACCCGGCGCAGTTCGGCAACCGCCTCTACTACAAGATGTTCGGCGGCACCCACCTGGTGAACCGCGCGGGGCTGGCGCGCACCTTCCAGAACATCCGGCTGTTCCGCGAGATGTCGGTGGTGGAGAACCTGCTGGTGGCCCAGCACATGTTCGTCAACCGCAACCTCATCGCCGGCGTGCTCAACACCCCCGGCTACCGCCGCGCGGAAAGCGAGGCGCTGGACCACGCCTTCTACTGGCTGGAAGTGGTGGATCTGGTGGACTGCGCCAACCGCCTGGCCGGCGAGATGTCCTATGGGCAGCAACGCCGCCTGGAGATCGCCCGCGCCATGTGCACGCGCCCGGAACTGATCTGCCTGGACGAACCGGCCGCCGGCCTCAACCCGGCCGAGACCCAGGCGCTGTCGCGGATCATCCGCTACCTGCGTGATCACCATGGCATCACGGTGCTGCTGATCGAGCACGACATGGGCATGGTGATGAACATCTCCGACCACATCATCGTGCTCGACCACGGCGATGTGATTGCTCGGGGTGGCCCGGCGGACATCCGTCACAACGACAAGGTAATCGCCGCCTATCTTGGCGCGGATGAAGAGGAGCTGGTATGACGGCGCCGATGTTGGAGTTCCGTGATGTGGATGTGTTCTACGGGCCGATCCAGGCGCTGAAGAAAGTCTCGCTGACCGTCAACGAGGGGGAAACCGTGGCGCTGATCGGCGCCAACGGTGCGGGCAAGTCCACGCTGCTGATGTCGATCTTCGGCCAGCCGCGCGCGGCTTCGGGGGGAATCTTCTACAAGGGCCAGGACATCCGCCACAAGTCGGCGCACTACGTGGCCTCCAACGGCATCGCGCAGTCGCCGGAAGGGCGCCGGGTATTCCCCGACATGACGGTGGAAGAGAACCTGCTGATGGGCACCATCCCCATCGGCATGGACCACGCCCAGGAGGACATGGAGCGCATGTTCGACCTGTTCCCGCGCCTCAAGGAGCGGCGCAACCAGCGCGCCATGACCATGTCCGGCGGCGAGCAGCAGATGCTCGCCATCGCCCGCGCGCTGATGAGCCGGCCCAAGCTGCTGCTGCTCGACGAGCCCTCGCTGGGCCTTGCGCCCATCGTGGTCAAGCAGATCTTCCAGACCCTGCGCGAGCTGGCGCAGAGCGGGATGACGCTGTTCCTCGTGGAGCAGAACGCCAACCACGCGCTGAAGCTTTCGGACCGCGGCTACGTGATGGTCAACGGCGAGATCCGCCTGAGCGGGACCGGCACGGAGCTGCTGGGTAACCAGGAGGTTCGCAACGCCTATCTGGGCGGGCACTGAGCATTCGGTTGGGTTCCCGCGTTCGCGGGAATGACGGGTCCGAACCCCACTCGGGGCGGGCCGTCTTCCCCGCGAACGCGGGGATCCGATGATCCGGCTTTCATTGGAGTCCCCATGCAAGACCTGCGCTTCCTCACCAACGCCGACGTCGCCGCACGCCTGGCTTATCCACAACTGATCGAAGCGCTGCGCCAGGGCCTGGCCGGCGAGTGCGAGGCGCCCGTGCGCGGCTGTCACGCGCTGCCGGAAAACGCCTCGTTGCTGACCATGCCGGTGTGGCGGCCGGGACAGGACATTGGCGTCAAGCTGGTCACCGTGTTCCCCGGCAACGGCGCAAAGAACCTGCCGGCGGTGGCCGCGCTGTTCTGCCTGTTCGATGGTCAGACCGGCCGCCCGCTGGCGATGCTCGAAGCCTCCGAACTGACCGCACGACGCACCGCCAGCACCTCGGCACTGGCCGCTGACTACCTGGTGCGCCGCGATGCGCGCCGGCTGCTGATCGTCGGCAGCGGCACCCTGGCGCCGCACATGGTGCGCGCCCACTGCTCGGTGCGCGATTACGAAGACATTGCCATCTGGGGCCGCCACGAGGACAAGGTCCACGCACTGGTGAAGCGCCTGCAGGACGAAGGCTACCCGGCGCACGCCTGCCCCGACCTGCGCGGTGGCGTCGCGGCGGCGGACTGCATCAGCTGCGTGACCACTTCGCGTGAGCCCATCGTGCACGGCGCCTGGCTGCGCTCGGGTTGTCACCTCGATCTGGTCGGCGCCTTCCTGCCGTCCATGCGCGAGACCGACAACGAGGCCGTGCGCCGCGCGCGCATCGTCGTCGATACTCGTGAAGGCGCGCTGGAGGAAGCGGGTGATCTGCTGATTCCGATGCGGGAGGGCGCGATCGACGAGAGCGCCATCCACAGCCAGTTGTCCGACCTGCTGCAAGGGCGGGGGGCGCGCAAGGACGACGGCGAGATCACCCTGTTCAAGTCAGTGGGTTATGCACTGGAAGACCTGATTGCCGCACGTCTGCTGGTGCAGTGAGGTTGTCCAGAAAATCTGTGGGCCGGCCTGTGGATAACATCTGGGAGAACGCTTCCAACCCGCATGCCCACAGGTGCCGTCGCGGGCGGTCGAATTCTGTTCGATCAGCCCGCAACCCCTGTATGGATGGACAGGTACGGCCTCGCCGAAAAGTTCCGCGAGCCTGAAGGTTGTCCCCGTCAGCCGTTGAAAGACTTGTGGATAACCTTGGGAAGAACTTCTCCAGCGCAGGGCCTGCGCGGGCTGTGGCGAGGCGCTCGAAATTCGTCCAGGCGCAAGGCGCCGTTGCGCTTGCCCACAGAAACCGTGGAGCAGCCTGTGGACAAGGTGGGCGCAACTCGCGGCGGGCCTGTAGCCATGGGGCTTTCAGGCAGCTGTGCGGGTTTTATCCAGCACGGCTGTAACGCAACGCGGTGGATTCAGGCTGTTATGCTCGGCTGACCGACAAGAACGCGCACCGCACGAATCCCCGGCATGCACCGGCGACGGCGGTGCCCAGCACCAGGCACGTAACAAGAGGACCCCTGCGATGACGACTCCCACCCTGTTCATTACCGGCGCCACATCCGGCTTCGGCGAAGCCTGTGCGCGGCGTTTCGCCCGTGACGGCTGGTCGCTGGTGATCACCGGCCGCCGTGAGGAGCGCCTGAATGCGCTGGCCAAGGAGCTTTCCGCGCAAACCGACGTGCTGCCGCTGGTGCTCGACGTGCGCGACCGCGCGGCGATGACCGCCGCAGTGGACAGCCTGCCGGAGAAGTTCGCCAAGCTGCGCGGCCTGATCAACAACGCCGGCCTCGCCTTGGGCGCCGATCCTGCCCAGGACTGCTCCCTGGACGACTGGGACACCATGGTGGATACCAACATCAAGGGCCTGATGTATGCCACCCGCCTGCTGCTGCCGCGCCTGATTGCCCATGGCCCGGGCGCGAGCATCCTCAACCTCGGCTCGGTGGCCGGTCGCTGGCCCTATCCGGGCGGCCATGTATACGGCGCCACCAAGGCCTTCGTCGAACAGTTCTCCCTGAACCTGCGCTGCGACCTGCAGGGCACCGGCGTGCGCGTCACCAACCTCGAACCGGGCATGTGCGAGAGCGAGTTCTCCCTGGTGCGCTTTGGCGGCGACCAGGCGAAGTACGACAAGACCTACGCCGGCGCTGAGCCGATCCAGTCCGTGGACATCGCCGAGACCATCCACTGGATCATGAACCAGCCACCGCACATCAATATCAATACCCTGGAGCTGATGCCGGTGAGCCAGGCGTGGGCGGGGTTTGCGGTGCATCGCAAGGGCTGATGCACGGCCTGCTTGCGTAGGGGCGACTGTCTATTTGGACTATTCGCTGCGCTCACCCTTCGGGCCGCACTGAAGTGCGTTCAGCGCAAGCGCTGTCCCGCGTTCGCGGGGCGACGGTGTCATGCTTCGCCCCCACACACGACATCCCCGCGAGCGCGGGGACCCAGAAATGCAGGGCGTATAACGTTCGACGTCATACGCCCTCTGTCCCTGACGGCAGAGCGCTCCGTGCTTGGCCTTGGCACGAACGATGGGCTGCGGTGAATCGGCGTACAACCGCGAACGGTTGTACGCACTACGTCGTTGTCGCGGGCGTCGCGATCAGGGCCGCGAACCGATCCCCGTCCAGTGCTTGGCGCCGATCATGATGAAGCGCAGCTGCTGGGTGACCTTGGTCTCGGGCGACAGGTGCGTCGGCAGCGTGTCGGCCGGCGGATCGATCAGCTCGGGGAGGGTGGCGAATACCGTCTTCACCACCAGGTCGGCGATCACGTCGAGATCCTGCGCCTGCAGGTGCGGCAGCTTGTTCAGCAGCGCGAGGTCAGCGGCGAGGTCGTCGGTGATGCGCTGGCGCAGGGCGCCCACTGCCTGGCGGATCGGCAGCGAGCCGCCGTACTGCTCGCGGGCGAGGAAGAGGAACTGGGTGCGGTTGGCGCTGACCGCGTCGAGGAAGATGCGCACCGAGGCTTCGATCACGCCGCCCAGTTCGAACTCGTTGCGTCGGACCACTCGCAGCGTCTGGCGGAAGGTCTCGTCGACATCGGCGACCAGCGCCAGGCCAAGCTGATCCATGTCCGTGAAGTGCCGGTAGAACCCCGCCGGCACGATCCCCGCCGTCTTCGCCACTTCCCGCAGGCTCAGGCTGCCGAAGCCACGACCACTGTCCATCAGGCTCCGAGCGGCATCCATCAGGGCCAGGCGGGTCTGTTGTTTCTGTTCGGCGCGGGGAGTGGACATACGGCGATGCGATCCATGGCGAAGGCAAGGGCAAAGGCGCAGGCACTCTAGCAAATGCCGGTCGGCGCGGGGGAAGTTCCTGTGCAATACAGTGAACATGTGTTGACTGAAAACTCCTGTGCATGAGATTTTAGTGAACACATGTTTACTGTCTGGTGTTGTCCATGTCGTTCCTTCCCTTCGCCGGTCTGCGCCTGATCCGGCCGCTGCTTGTGCCTTTGCGTGCCCTGGTACGTGGTCAGTGGCTGCGCGAGTCGGATGTCGACGCCGTGCTGCGCGTGTGCAATCGCGGCTGGGCGCTCGACCGGGTCTACGCGCGGGTCGAGGCGCGGCAGTGGGTGGCGGACGATATGCTCGAATTGCGCCTGCGCCCCAATGCTCACTGGCGTGGCGCGCGGCCCGGCCAGCACGTGCAGTTGTATGTCGAGCGTGAGGGCGTGCGCTGCAGCCGCAGCTACAGTCTGACCCGTATCGCCGAGGACGGCTGCCTGGAATTCGCGGTGAAGCTGCAACCGGGAGGTCGTGTTTCGTCCTACCTGCTGCATCAGCTGTGCGTGGGGGATGTGCTGGAACTGGGCATGGCGGATGGCGAGCTGAGCTGGCCGCAGGACGAACAGGGCGTGCTGCTGCTGGCTGCGGGCAGTGGCCTGACGCCCTTGCTCGGCCTGCTGCGCGAGGCGCTGGCGCGGGGCTACAACGGCCCGGTGACGCTGCTGCATTACGTCCGCGAGCGTGGCCAGCGGGCCTTCGTCGACGGGCTGGAGGCCTTGGCGCGGCAGTATCCGAACCTCGAGCTGCGCTGGGCCCTGAGCGGCGATGCGCCGGTGGCCGGTGAGTTGCGTGGGCGTTTTCACCCTGAGCATGTGCAAGGGCTGGATGATCGCCACGTGCTGGCCTGCGGCCCTGGCGGCTTCGTCGACAGCGTGCGCCAGTCGCTCGGCGCGAGCAGCCGCAGTCTTCAGCTGGAAAGCTTCAGCCCGCCGAGCTGGGACGAGGGCGAGCCGGCCAGATCGGTGAGCCTGCGCTTTGCCCGCAGCGCGTTGGAATTTTCCGGCGACAGCCGCCGCAGCCTGCTGGAACAGGCCGAAGCCAGTGGTCTTCGACCGGCTCACGGCTGCCGCCAGGGCGTCTGCGCCAGTTGCACCTGCACCCTGGTCAGCGGCTGCGTGCGTGACCTGCGCAGCGGCGAGCTGTTCAGCGAGCCGGGCCAGCCCATCCGTATCTGCGTCAGCGCGCCCCAGGGCGACCTGACCGTCGATCTCTGACTCAAGGACCAATCATGCGCGACGACCGCGACCTGTCCGCCGCAGAGCTGGCGGCCTTCGGTGCCGAACTGGACTCTCTGCGCCAGCACACCCTGCACGACCTGGGCGAGACCGACGCCCGCTACATCCGCCGCATCCGCGCGGCGGTGCGCTTCTGCTGCTGGAGCGGCCGCATCCTGCTGATGGCCGGCTGGTTCCCGCCCGCCTGGCTGCTCGGCACCATCCTGCTCGGGCTGGGCAAGATCCTGGAGAACATGGAGCTGGGCCATAACGTCATGCATGGCCAGTACGACTGGATGAACGATCCGGAATTCGCCGGGCGCACCTATGAGTGGGATATCGTCGGGCCTTCGGATTTCTGGCGGCACACCCACAACCATATCCATCACACCTACACCAACGTGCTGGGCAAGGACGATGACGTCGGCTACGGCGTGGTGCGCCTGTTCCCCGAGCAGAAGTGGAAGCCCTTCTACCGCTGGCAGCCGCTGTGGGTGATGCTCCAGGCGCTGCTGTTCCAGTACGCCGTGGCGATCCAGCACCTGCGCCTGGACAAGTATGCGAAGGGACGGATGAGCAAGGAGGAACTGCGTCCGCTGCTGCGCCAGTTCAACGCCAAGGTTGGGCGCCAGTGGATCAAGGACTATGGGGTGTTTCCGCTGCTGGGCCTGTTCAGCGGTGCCTTCGGTGCGGTGCTGCTGGGCAACGTGATTGCCAACCTGATGCGCAACCTGTGGACCTTCACCGTGATCTTCTGCGGTCATTTCACCGAGAAGGCCGCCGTGTTCCCGCCCCAGGTGCTGGACAACGAGACGCGCGGCCACTGGTACCTGCGCCAGTTGCGCGGGTCGAGCAACCTGGAAGGCGGGTGGCTGTTCCACATTCTCACCGGCAACCTCAGCCACCAGATCGAGCACCACCTGTTCCCGGACCTGCCAGCGCGTCGTTACGCCGGGCTTTCGCGCCAGGTGCGCGAGATCGCCGCGCGCTACGGCCAGACCTACAACAGCGGCAGGCTGTCCGCGCAATTCGCCACGGTCATCAGGCGAATCTGGATCTACCGTCTGCCCAACGCGGCGGCGAACGCCTGATGCGGATCAGGCGCGCCGGCTCTGCGGCGCGTTGACTTCCTCACGCAGGGCGCGCAGGTCGGCGGCGTCCTGGTTGAGGTGGTGGATGGACTTGAGCAACTTCTGCCGCAACAGGTCGTCCTGGACCTGGTCGACGGCTCGCATGACTTCCAGCGCCGTGGCCTCGTTGTTGGTGGCGACGGCGTCGAGGGTTTTTCGCAGGCTGCGAGTAGCGTGGTGCACGGGGGATCTCCTTCAAACTGCGTGCACCCTACGACACGAACATTTCCAATAAATTTCAGCACTTAGCTATTGGATGGGCGGTCATTCGTCGCATGGCCCGGTGTCAGTACAGCATGCAAAGGGCGATCAGCGGCGTCAGGTTCAGCAGCAGTACGCCGATCTTGTAGACCGCCATGCCGCCATAGTGCAGGGCATCGAAGCGCTCGACGGAAATCCCGAACCAGCGTGAATGAAGGCGATAGAGACCGTCGTGGGCGAAGCTGAACGCGGCGAACCAGATCAGCAGGATCACGTAGTTGATCAGGGTGCAGTAGAGCAGGAAGGGCTTGAGGTCGGCGGGTGTCATGGCGAATCTCCGGACGCTTTCCCATTTGGATAGAGCCGGGCGACCGATGGTTTCACCGTGATGGCGGCGGTGCTGGCCGATGGTGATAATGCCCGCAGGCGCCGCAATGTGATCTTTGGCGTGCCGGAGCTGTCCGATGTCGGGCACCTGCCGGCCTCAGCCAGCGGCGCCTTGCTAACCTACACCCATCCTTGAATTGCCTGCCGGACTCGCCATGTTCAGCCCGCTCGTCACTTTTCCCGCGCTCTATACCGCTACGCTGCTGATGCTCGCCGGCTCCGGCCTGTTCACTACCTACATGGGCCTGCGCCTGACCCAGGAAGGGGTGGGTGACCTGTGGGTCGGTGGCCTGATGGCCGCCTACTACTTCGGCCTGGTCTGCGGCGGCAAGTTCGGCCACAAGCTGATCGCCAGCTTCGGCCACATCCGTTCCTACGTTGCCTGCGCGGGGCTGGCGACGGTGATCGTGCTGATCCACGCGCTGGTCTCGCAGCTGGAGGTGTGGATGGTGCTGCGCTTCGTGATGGGCGCGGTGATGATGAACCAGTACATGGTGATCGAGAGCTGGCTCAACGAGCAGGCCGAGTCGCGCCAGCGCGGCAAGGTGTTCGCCGGCTACATGGTGGCGGTGGACGCCGGCCTGGTGGTCGGCCAGGGCCTGCTGGCGCTGAGCCCGGCGCTGGACTACAAGCCACTGCTGCTGGTCGCCATCTGCTTCTCCTCCTGCCTGATCCCGCTGGCGCTGACCCGCCGGGTGCACCCGGCCAAGCTGGTGGCGGCGCCGCTGGAGATCGGCTTCTTCTGGAAACGCGTGCCGCAGTCGCTGGGCACCATCTTCGTCGCCGGCCTGATGATCGGCGCCTTCTACGGCCTGGCGCCGGTGTACGCGGCGCGCAACGGCCTGGATACCTCGCAGTCGAGCCTGTTCGTCGGTGTCTGCATCATCGCCGGCTTCTGCGCGCAGTGGCCGCTGGGTTGGCTGTCGGACCGGATGAACCGCAGCTGGCTGATCCGTGGCAACGCATTGTTGCTGTGCGTCGCCGCCGTGCCGATGTGGGGGCTGGTGCAGTTGCCGTATCAGCTGTTGCTGGCCAACGGCTTCGTCACCGGCATGCTGTTGTTCACCCTCTATCCGCTGGCGGTGGCGCTGGCCAACGACCACGTCGAACAGCCGCGCCGCGTGGCGCTCTCGGCAATGCTGCTGACCACCTACGGCGTTGGCGCCTGCATCGGCCCGCTGTTCGCCGGCGCGATGATGCGTCACTTCGGCCCCGGCATGTTCTACATGCTGGTTTCGGCTTATGCAGTGCTGCTGATCGTCTGGGTACAACCGCGCCGCGTCACCGACATGCACCGCGTCGACGAGGCGCCGCTGCACCATGTGGCGATGCCCGATACCGTCAGCCCGATGGCCGCGGCCCTCGACCCGCGTGTCGAGGAAGTACCCGACGAGCTGGTGGTGGAAGCGCCGCCGACCATCGGCCGCTCCGACGGTGCGCCGGACGGCCCCGGAACCAGGGGCTGACGGTCTGTACCCGGCAGCCGAGGCTGCTCCGGTACTTCCCTCTCCACAAGCTGCCGCTCCCCTGCGTGCGGCACAAATAAGAAAGCCCGGCATTAGCCGGGCTTTTCTGTCGCCTTGCGGCGTAGATCAGACTTTCAGGTGAGCATCGAAGACGGTATCGCCACCGGACTCGGCAACCATATTGCTGTGCAGGCGATCGATGCTGTGCTCGGAGCCATTCTCGGCTACGCGGGCCTCGTCACCCATCTGCTTGTGCAGGCGGTCGATGGTGCGGTCGGAGCCGTTCTCGGCAACGCGGGCTTCGTCACCCATCTGCTTGTGCAGGCGGTCGATGGTGCGGTCGGAACCATTCTCGGCAACACGGGCTTCATCACCCATCTGCTTGTGCAGGCGATCGATGGTGCGCTCGGAACCGTTGGCGGCAACGTGAGCTTCACCGCTCTTCTGCTGCAGCTGGTGTTCGTGCTGGTGAGTGGCGCGCGGGCCGTTGTTCAGGATGGCCGGTGCGGCAAAGGCGGCGCTGGCGGTCATCAGGGAAGTGAGTGCAAGGCTGAGGGCGATCTGGCGTTTCATTTTAAGTGGCTCCGAAGGGGGAGGAAGTTCTTGGCTACGGGTTCATTTTCCCTTCGGATTAATCGATTTAAAAACGATGCCTCTCAATAGAGCGGATCAACGTCATCGATTATTTAGCCGGCTAATTTCTACTATCGCTACCGCTGATGTAACGACGAAAAGCGATCTGGGACGGCGCTTTCAGGCGATTGAGGCGGTGGGTTGAGTAGGATGTCGTTACAACGCTGAACTTGCCCAGCATTGCTAGCACTGCTGCTGTTGAGATCGGAAGGGCATAAGAAAGCCCGGCAGGGCCGGGCTTTTCTGTCGCCTTGCGGCGTACTGCGTGGATCAGGCCTTCAGGTGGGCGTCGAAGACGGTATCGCCACCGGACTCGGCGACCATGTTGCCGTGCAGGCGGTCGATGGTCTGGCTGGAGCCGTTTTCGGCAACGCTCATTTCCTGGTGCAGGCGATCAACCGACTGGCTGGAGCCGTTCTCGGCAACGCTCATTTCCTGGTGCAGGCGATCGACCGACTGGCTGGAGCCGTTCTCGGCAACGCTCATTTCCTGGTGCAGGCGATCGACCGACTGGCTGGAGCCGTTCTCGGCAACACCCAGTTCCTTGTGCAGACGATCAACCGACTGGCTGGAACCGTTTTCAGCAACGTTCATTTCGTGGTGCAGACGATCAACCGATTGACTGGAGCCGTTCTCGGCGATGCGAGCCTGGGCCGCGTCCAGTTGCTTCTGTTGTTGTTGATCCAGGGCGTGTTCGGCGCCGTCCTGGACCAGCATTTGAACGTGGCTGGCGTTCAGGACCGGGGACTCTTGCTGGGCGCCGGCGAAAGCGGCATTGACAGCAAGTACGGAGAGGGCAAAGCCAAGTACGAGAGTGCGTTTCATGATTCGGCTCCAGAAAGAGTGGGGGAGTTCTTGGACACGGGCTCAGTATCCGTTCTGGATAATCGATTGGAAAACGATGCCTGGAGATAGTCTGTATCGATGTCGATGATTGTTTATTTACCTGTTATAAAACAAATATTTAGTTAGTAAATTGTGCTTATATCGATAACCTTGATAGGGGCTATCGGCTTAACCGTTAATATCTGTTTTATGGATATGTTTGCTGGCGAATTCGCCGATAACGGCTCTAGAGCGCCACTTTCGTGGATTCAGCGAGGACCTGCCGAGCGAGCCCGGCGCGGTACCCGCCGGTACTTTTCCCCGCGTTGTCCGTCCAGGCCTGCCCCTGCGCGATCGATTGCGGGAGATTTACCGCGCCAACGGTGGTCCAAATTCACGGACCAAGGGAGAATGCCGGCGCGGCGGGCTCCGGCGGTCGTGCTTTCATCGCAACCCGTGCACTGGGTCTGGCGCCGGGATGCCAGGCCTTTCACCGACGCGGCAACCAGGGAGTTCACGTATGACGCGCGGCCAGCGAATCTGCCTTTGGACCTTCACCGGCTTCGTCGCCCTGTTCGCGGGCATGCTGGTCTTCGTCGCCACCTTCGATTGGAATCGGGTGAAGCCGATGATCAACGAGAAGGTGTCCGCCGAACTGGGGCGCACCTTCGCCATCAACGGCGATCTGCAAGTGCTCTGGCGCACCGAGCCGGAGGAGGGAGGCTGGCGCGCGCTGGTGCCCTGGCCGCATTTCAGCGCCGCCGATATCACCCTGGGCAATCCCGACTGGGCCTCCGCTAAGACCCCTGCGCCCCTTCCCGGTAAAAATCAGTTCGCCAGCCTGGAAAAGGTGGAGTTCCGACTGGCGCCGCTGCCGCTGCTCTGGAAGACCGTGAGCATCCCGCAGATCATCCTGACCCGCCCCAGCGCGGACCTGCTGCGCCTGGCCGATGGCCGCGCCACCTGGACCTTCGAGCTGCCGAGGAAGGACGCAGAAGCCAATCCCCAGTCGTCACCCTGGACGCTGGATATCGGTGAGATCGGCTTCGACAAGGGACGCATCACCCTGGATGACCAGAGCCTGAAGACCCGCCTGGAACTGCTGGTGGACCCGCTCGGCAAGCCGGTGTCCTTTGGCGAGTTGGCCGGCAAGGCGCTGGCTGGCAAGGACGCGGTAGAGACCCAGGACTATGTGTTCGGCTGGAAGCTCAAGGGCGAGTACAAGGGCCTGCCCCTGAGCGGCTCCGGCAAGGTAGGCGGCATGCTGGCCCTGCAGGACGCCGCCAGGCCGTTTCCGGTACAGGCGGATATCACTGCCGGCAGCACCCGCGCCAGCGTGGTCGGCAGGCTGACCGACCCGCTCAACCTGGGCGCGCTCGACCTGCGCCTGAAGCTGGCCGGCAGCAGCATGGCCAATCTGTTCCCGCTCACCGGCGTGACCTTGCCCGACACCCCGGCCTACGAGACCGACGGCCGCCTCGCGGCGCAACTGAAAGCCCCCGGTGGCGCGACCTTCCATTACGACGACTTCAACGGCAAGGTCGGCGGTAGCGATCTCCACGGCAACCTGGTGTTCGTCAATCGCCAGCCACGCCCGAAGCTCTCCGGTAAGCTGCGCTCCGAGCAACTGCGGATGGCCGACCTGGGGCCGCTGATCGGCGCCGACTCGAACAAGGACAAGCAGGCGCGTGGCCAGACCACCCGCCAGCCGGCGGACAAGGTGTTGCCGGTGGAGGAGTTTCGCACCGAACGCTGGCGCGCGATGGACGCCGACGTGGAGTTCACCGGCAAGCGCATCGTTCACAGCGACAAGCTGCCGCTCAGCGATCTCTATACCCATCTGGTGCTCGACGACGGCCTGCTCACCCTGGACCCCCTGCGCTTCGGTATGGCCGGCGGTACGCTGGATTCACATATCCGCCTGGATGGTGGCAAGACGCCCATGCAGAGCCGTGTCGAGCTCAAGGCACGCAGCTTCAAGCTCAAGCAGTTGTTCCCCAGCTTCGCTCCGATGCAGACCAGTTTCGGCGAGCTCAACGGCGACGCGGCGATCAGCGGCACCGGCAACTCGGTGGCGAGCATCCTCGGCGGCGCCAACGGGCAGATGAAGCTGCTGATGAATGACGGGCGCATCAGCAAGGGATTGATGGAGATCGCCGGGCTCAACGTCGGCAACTACATGGTGGCCAAGCTGTTCGGCGACGACGAGGTGAAGATCAACTGCGCCGCCGCCGACGTCGGCATCGCCAAGGGCCTGGCACAGCCGCGGGTGTTCGTGTTCGACACCGAGAACGCCATCATCAACGTGCAGGGCACGGCGAATTTCGCCAACGAGCAGCTGGACCTGGATGTGATCCCGGAGAGCAAGGGCCTGCGCATCTTCTCGCTGCGCTCGCCACTTTACGTCCAGGGCACCTTCAAGAATCCCCGCGCCGGGGTACACAGCGGTCCGCTGGTGTTGCGCGGCGCGGGAATGGTCGCGCTGGGCGTTGCAGTGGCGCCGGCGGCCGCGCTACTGGCGCTGGTGGCGCCCAGTCAGAAGGACGACAACCAGTGCGGGCCGTTGCTGCAGCAGATGCAGCTGCCGGCGAAGGCGCCGGCGCCCGGCAAGCGTCAGTAGATCGGAACGTACAGGTCGGTTTCCGAGGCCGGGTTCTCCGGGCCGAGGAAGCGCTCGGTGTAGCGTTCCAGGTCGATGCCCTTGCGCGGGGTCAGGCCGAGGCTGGCGAGCAGGCTGGAATAAATGCCCTGGAAGCTGTCGGCGATCCCTTGTACCGGGCCGACGTGGGTGAACACGGCGTACTTCTGCGCCGGCACCTCGAACTTCAGCATGCCCTCGGGCACCTCGGCGTCGGCGTCCACCGGCAGTGCCGCGATGTAGTGGAACTCGCCGCCCGGCAGTTGGGCGCAGACGCCGTAGGCGTTCTTGTCCTGAGGGTTGGCGGTGATTTCATGCTCGCGCGGCAGGAAGCGTTGCCAGAGCTGGCCGATGCTGTCGCCGGGGGCGCTGCCCCGAAAGTCCATGCCCACCACGGTGAAGGCAGGCAGCTGGATGATCCTGTGTTTCATGATGTACGGCTCCTTGCTGAGTGATCGCATGATAGACGGCGGCGCATCGGAGTGAATATGTCCGCGCAGGGCCGATCCACTACTCGGTAGACCTTCGGGCAAGGGGAATGTCATGACTTCTGGAGACAAGCGCCGGCAGGCGGCGAGTCCAAAGTCGGCGGTCGCAAGCGTATGGGGGCAAGGCCCGGTTCCGAGGGGCCGCTGCACGCATGGGGCGCAGTGAGAGACGCCCTATTGCGCGTCTTTCAGTGCATCGTCCAGGCGTTGCTGCTCCTGCACATTGGCCTGATCGATCTGCTGCTTGAGCTGCTGGATCTGTTGCTGGGCCTGTTGTGCCTGCTGGGCTTGCAGGCTGGCGGCAGTGGTTGCAGTGGCGGCCGTTTCGCCCAGGCCGCAAGCGGTGAGCGCGCAGGACAGGCTGGCAAGGACGGCGAGACGGAGAAGGGACATGGCGATATCCAAGTGAGGTGATAATTCCTCAACGCTAGCGCAAGGCAGGGCTGGCGTCAGTGCGCTCCGGCGCAATTCGTGCCGGTCGATGGCCCCTCACCTTGCCGGACGAGGGGCCGCTGGGGGCTGTTCAGCCGTAGCGCTTCATCGCCTCGATGGCCAGGCCACTGCCGATGCCGCCGAAGCGGTCGCCGTCGACGTGGCGGGCATTGGGCAGCATGGCTGCCACGCTCTGGCGCAGCGCCGGCACGCCCGACGAACCGCCGGTGAAGAACACAGTGTCGACCCGCGCCGGGTCCACATCCGCGGAGTTGAGCAGCTCGGTGATGCTGCCGCGCACGCGCTCCAGCAGCGGGTCGATGGCGCCTTCGAACAGTTCGCGGCTGAGCTCCGCCACAAGGCCCGGCTCGATGCGTGCAAGGTCGATGTCGCGCTGCTGGCTGTCGGAGAGCTCGATCTTGCTGGCTTCCACCTGCATCGCCAGCCAGTGGCCGGCGCGCTGTTCGATCAGCTTGAACAGGCGGTCGATGCCGGTGGCATCGACGATGTCGTAGCGCATGTTCTGCAGCGCCAGCTGGGACTTCTGCGCGTACACCGCGTTGATGGTGTGCCAGGTGGCTAGGTTCAGGTGGTAGCTGGTGGGCATGAAGGCGTCGCTCTTCATGCGGCTGCCATAGCCGAACAGCGGCATCACGCCCTGGATGCTGAGTTGCTTGTCGAAGTCGGTGCCGCCGATGTGCACACCGCCGGTGGCGAGGATGTCGTCGTGGCGGTCGGCCACTTCGCGGCGCTCCGGCGCCAGGCGCACCAGCGAGAAGTCCGAGGTACCGCCGCCGATGTCGACGATCAGTACCAGCTCTTCGCGCTGGATGCTGCGCTCGTAGTCGAAGGCCGCGGCCAGCGGTTCGTACTGGAAGGAGACGTCCTTGAAGCCGAGCTTCCGCGCTACGGCTACCAGGGTGTCCTGGGCTTCCTGGTCGGCCTTGGGATCGTCATCGACGAAGAACACCGGACGGCCCAGCACCACGGAGTCGAACTCGCGTTCGGCCACGCTTTCGGCGCGCTTCTTCAGCTCGCCGATGAACAGTCCGAGCAGGTCCTTGAACGGCATGGCGCTCCCCAGCACGGTGGTCTCGCTTTTCAGCAGCGAGGAACCCAGCAGGCTTTTCAGCGAGCGCATCAGGCGGCCTTCGTAGCCTTCCAGGTATTCGTGCAGGGCCAGGCGACCATACACCGGGCGTCGCTCCTCGACGTTGAAGAAGATCACCGAGGGCAGGGTGATCTTGTCGTCTTCCAGGGCGATCAGCGGTTCGGTATCCGGGCGCCACCAGCCGACGGTGGAGTTGGAGGTGCCGAAGTCGATGCCCAGGGCGCGGGCCGCAGTGGTCTGGAACATGGTGCGCGGGTGTCCGGAGAAAAAACGGCCGCGCAGTTTACGCGAGCGCGCGGGGAAAGCCAGGGTATCTGTCGGGAAACAATGGTGACCAAGGGGCTTGGGGAGTAGCTTGTAGTTTTGCTACATTGTGTTCCTGTAGTTTTCCTACAAGAGTTGTTGCCCACTGATTTTTCTTTCCCACCCCGTATAAGCAGTTGGACCCCGCCATGCACAGAGCCTCCTTCCACGAGTTACGCAAGGAATTCCGCGCCTTACTGACCTCTTCCTCCTGCTACCACACCGCCTCGGTGTTCGATCCGATGTCGGCGCGCATCGCCGCGGATCTGGGGTTCGAGGTAGGCATCCTGGGTGGTTCTGTAGCTTCACTACAAGTTTTGGCGGCGCCGGACTTCGCGCTGATCACCCTCAGTGAGTTCGTCGAGCAGGCTACCCGCATCGGTCGAGTCGCCCGCCTGCCGGTGATCGCCGACGCCGACCACGGTTACGGCAACGCGCTGAACACCATGCGCACCGTGGTTGAGCTGGAACGCGCCGGCGTGGCCGCGCTGACCATCGAGGACACCCTGCTTCCGGCGCAGTTCGGCCGCAAATCCACCGACCTGATCACGGTGGAAGAGGGCGTGGGCAAGATCCGTGCGGCCATCGAGGCGCGCATCGACGAAGACATGGCGATCATCGCCCGCACCAACGCCGAAGTGCTGGAAGTGGATGACGTGATCCGCCGTACCCTGGCCTACCAGGCCGCCGGCGCCGATGGCATCTGCATGGTCGGTATCCGTGACTTCGACCACCTGGAGGCGATCGCCCGCCACCTCTCCGTGCCGCTGATGCTGGTGTCCTATGGCAACCCGGCGCTGCGCGACGACCAGCGCCTGGCGCGCCTGGGCGTACGCATCGTGGTGGACGGCCATGCCGCCTACTTCGCGGCGATCAAGGCCACCTACGACTGCCTGCGCGAGCAGCGCGGCGTCGATGCTTCCGATCTGACCGCGTCGGAGCTGGCGAAGAAGTACACCCTGCCCGAGGAGTACCAGATCTGGGCGCGGGAATACATGGAAGTGAAAGAGTAAGCCGCCGGGGGCGCGGCATCGCTCCGTCCTTGCATTCCGTGGTCGTGGCCGGCATATCTAGCGGTATGACGCATGACCAACGGAGGTCGCCATGGCCAGCGGCTGGGCAAACGACGGAGCGGTTCAGGAACAGATCGACAGCACCATCGAGGACGCTATCGCACGGGCGCGCAGCCAGATGCCCAAGGGCGAGAGCCTGACCCATTGCGAGGAGTGCGACGCGCCGATCCCCGAGGCGCGGCGCAAGGCGATCCCCGGCGTGCACCTGTGCGTGAACTGCCAGACTGAGCACGACAAGGAACAGGCAGCCTTCACCGGCTATAACCGGCGGGGCAGCAAGGACAGCCAGTTGCGTTGATCGGGGCGCTCAAGTCTCGCCAATCACCTCAGCGGCCACCGCTCTGCACACCGGAGTCATGGTGCGCTACGTGCGTCGAGGACCAGCTGCATGAACGTCAGGTCCAGCCAGCGCCCGAACTTCTGGCCCACCTGCGGCATCTGCCCGGTGGTGATGAAGCCGACGCGCTCGTGCAGTCGGATCGACGCCGCGTTACCACTCTCGATTGCCGCCACCATCACGTGCAGCCCCTGGGCGCGGGCGCGCTCTACCAATGCCTGCATCAGCACCAGGCCAAGGCCCTTGCCGCGCTGGTCGGCACGCACGTAGACCGAATGCTCCACCGTTTCGCGAAAACCATCGAAGGCGCGCCACGGACCGTAGCTGGCGTAGCCGACCACCTCGCCGCCGTCCTCGGCCACTAGCACCGGAAAGCCTTGCTGGCTGCGCAGTTCAAGCCAGGCTCGGCGGTTTTCCAGGTCGATGGCGATCTCGTTCCAGATGGCGGTGGTGTTGAGCACGGCGTCGTTGTAGATGTCGCGCAGGCTGCCGAGGTCGGCTTGGCTGGCGTCGCGAATGAGCATGGGGTGGGTCCTTCGGATGGATACGGTGTGCGGGTGCCGGCTGTCACAGGATAGCTGCACACAATGGAGCAATAGCCGTGCCGGCTGCGTCAGGAGAGTGCGTGCTGGCTGTCGGGGAGGCTTAGCGAAGCGCGACGCGCACTGTCGGGGAGCGTTGTCGATGGGACTGCACCCGTCTGGTGCGCCGTCAGCCCAGTTCCTTGCGCATGTACACCCGGTGGAAACCGTTCTCCAGGCGCCGCGCGTACTCGCGGTAGCCGTTCTTCGCGTAGAGCTCGATGTTCTCCAGCATCCGCTCGTTGGTGTAGAGGTACAGCGAGCGATAGCCGAGCTGGGCGGCGTCTTCCTCGGCGCGGAGCATCAGGAAGCGGCCGACGCCTTTGCCTGCGCATTCGGGGAGTACGGCGATATTGTCGAGGAGAAAGCCGTCGTCGGTTTCGCGCGTCACCAGCAGTCCGACGGGATTGCCGTTCAGCTCGGCGATCAGCACCCGGTCCTCGGCGATGACCTGATGGTAATCGTCCAGCATCGGCCCCGGCTTGCGGCCTATCAGCGGAATCCACTGGGCATACGCAGCGGCTACGCAGACGGCGGCGAAACCGGCATCGTCGGCGAGGGCAGGGCGCAGGGTGATGGACATGACGGACTCCAGGGGGCGAACGAGTCCGGCAGCTTGCCACCCCCGGCTTGCAGCCACCAGTGACAGGTCGTCTCGCCCGCCCCGGGGCGGTCACTGTGGAACGAAGTAGCCGCGCACGCCGGTCATGATGATCTGCGCCGCCAGGGCGCAGACGAACAGGCCCATCAGCCGGCTGACGATCTGCAGGCCCTGCTCGCCGAGGAGCTTCTCGATCTTGTCGGACAGGTAGAGCGTGATGCCCAGGGTCAGGCAGGCGAGGCCGATCGCCGCGATGGCCAGCAGTTTGGTTTCCCATTCCTGGTTCACGCCCATCACCAGCAGTGCACCAATGGTGCCGGGGCCGACGGTGATCGGGATGGTCAGCGGCACGATGGTGACGTCCTGCTGGACGTTGTCGCTCTGTACCGCCGAGCGCCCCTGGGCCATGCCCAGCGCGGAGATGAACAGCACTGAGCCCGCGCCAATGCGGAAGGCATCGGCGGTGATGCCGAACAGGGTGAAGATGTAGCGCCCGAACAGGTACAGCAGCACGCTGGCGATCACCGCCGCCAGGGCCACGCGCCAGGCCATCTGCTTGCGGTCGCGCGGACCGAAGCCACGGCTCAGGCTGATGAAACAGGACAGCACGAAGAAGGGGCTGTAGAGCACCAGCATCTTCAGGTACACGCTGAACAGCACATGCATGGGGGCAACTCGTCCGGGTTGAGAGGTCTCACGCGCCAGGGCGTGGCTGGGCACAGCATAGCGGGTGGGGCGGTGCGGGAGGAATGCCCTGGAGCGTAGGATCGGACTCTGTCCGCGATTGATCAAGCATCGTGCCGGTCGCGATCGCGGACGGAGTCCGCTCCTACGAAAAGCTGGCGTCAGTGTATAGGGCGTATAACGCTCCGCGTCAGGACGGCAGCGCGTCGCTCTGCTGGCGCAGGCGGCGGTCGCGCTCGCCCACCCAGTAGGCCACCAGCTCGCGCAGCTGCGACAGCTCAACCGGCTTGGCCATGTGGCCATCCATGCCGACCAGGCGGGCGCGTTCCTTGTGCTCGCTGAGGATGTGCGCGGTGAGCGCCACCACCGGGGTATGCGCGCGCTGCTCGTTGGCTTCCCAGGCACGCAGGCGCTCAGTGGCGGAGAAGCCGTCGAGCACTGGCATTTCGCAGTCCATCAGCACCAGGTCGTACTGCGTGGCCTTCATCGCGGCCAGGGCTTCCTCGCCATTGCTGGCGGTGTCCGGCTGCAGGTTGAGCTTGCTCAGCATGCCGCGGATGACCTTGGTGGAGATGCTGTTGTCCTCGGCCACCAGGATGCGGAAATCGCTCGGCGGCGCGGCAGGCGCCGGCTCGGCGGTGGGCTGCAGGTAGTTGCTCACGCCGCTGGGGCCCCGCCGCGCCAATTCCTCGGCGAGGGTCGCCTTGAGGGTGTAGCCCGCCACCGGCTTGGCGAGGATGCGCTTGATCCCGGCATTGCGGGCGATGATCTTGCTCGGCGCATTGCTGATGCCGGTAAGCATGATCAGCAGGATGTCGTGGTTGAGGTTGGGGTCTTCCTGGATCTTGGTCGCCAGCTGCATGCCGGTCATGCCGGGCATGTCCTGGTCCAGCAGGACCACGTCGAAGTACTCGCGAAGGTGTGCCTTGGTGCGCAGCTGGGCCAGTGCCTCCTTGCCGGAGGAAACGGCGCTGACGCTCATGCCCCAGGCGCTGCACTGCTGCACCACCACCTTGCGGCAGGTCTGGTTGTCGTCCACCACCAGCAGGCGCGCACCCTGCAGCGGGCTGTCGAGGTCGGCGTTGGGCTGCTGCAGCTGCTGTGGGTCCAGCGGCAGGCTCAGCCAGAGCAGGTTGCCGGCGCCTTCGGCGCTGCTGCCGCTTTCCATGCCGCTCTCGATTCCGAAGTCGCCGGACATCAGGCGGATCAGCTGGCGCGCGATGATCAGTCCGAGGCGGCTGCTCAGGCGGGTGGCGGAGAGGAAGTCGCGGCTGTGCAGTTCGGCGGTGAGCAGGGCCTGGCGATCCTCGCTCTCCAGCGGGCGACCGCTGTCCTGCACGGCGATGCGCAGGCGCGGGCAATCCGGTGGACCGTCGAGCGCCACCACCAGCAGGATTTCACCTTCGTCGGTCTGCTTGAAGGCGTTGTCCAGCAGGCTCAGCACGGCCTGGCGCAGGCGCGTCGGGTCGCCGCTGACGATGCGCGGGACCTTCGGCTGGGTGAAGCTGATCAGCTCCACCCGCTGCTGTTCGGCCTTGGCGCGGAAGATCGCCAGGCAGTCCTCGATCAGCGCGCCGAGGTCGAACTGCACTTCGTCCAGCTCGATCTGCCCGGACTCCAGCTTGGAGATGTCGAGGATCTCGTTGATCAGCGCCAGCAGCTCGTTGCCGGCGCTGTGGATGGTCTGCACGTAGTCGCGCTGCTTGGCCGACAGCGGCGTGCCGAGCAGCAGCTCGGTCATGCCCAGCACGCCATTCATGGGGGTGCGGATCTCGTGGCTGATCTTGGCCAGGAAGTCGCCCTTGGCCTTGAGCTCGGCGACGTTGGCGGCGCGCTGGCGGCTCGCCGCGAACTGCTCGTTCTGCAGTTTGCGCTGGCGCTCGGCGAGGGCGAGGCTGAGCAGGAAACCGACCAGCGCACTGAGTCCGAGCAGGCCGCTGCCCAGCCATTCGGCGCGGGTCGGCAGATAGCCCAGCAGCGAGGGCAGACTGAGGCACCAGATCAGGACGAAGAGGCCCATGCCCACGGCGAACAGGCGTGCCGGTTGGTAGGAGTGGGTCCAGTAGTAGAGCGCCACCGAAAGCATGCCCAGGGTGACCAGGGTGATCAGGCCGTAGACCAGGTCACTGAGGGGGATCGCGAGCAGCAGGTGGAGCGCGGCTCCCAGCACCAGCAGGCCGGTGGTACCGCCCAGCAGCAGGCGCTTGAGCGGCAGGCGTGGGGTGAGATCGCGGAAGAAGCTGGCGGTGTAGCCCAGCGCGCAGAACAGCGTCAGTACCAGGCTGAACTGGGCAGTCATTGGCTGCCAGGACTGGTGAATGCCGTACCAGGGGCTCAGCAGGCCGAACAGCGTCAGGCAGGCCAGCAGCAGGCTCGCGTGTACGCCGGCGAGCCACAGACCGCTGGCGACGCGGGTGTAGGCGAAGCGCACGAGGTTGTAGGCCAGCAGCATGGCAAGGCAGCCGATGAGAATGCCGAAATGCAGCGGGCGCTGTTCGTTGCTCGGCCGGTTGGCGTCTTCGATGCTGATGTTGGGCCGCAGCGGCTGGCTGGAGGCCAGGCGCAGATAAAGGTCGAGGGGCTCGGCGGCGTTGCGCAGCGGCAGGACGATATCGCTGCTCAGCAGCGGGCGCTGCAATGGCGACAGGTTGCCGGCGCTCTTCTGCTCCAGCACTTGCTGGCCGTGGACAATGAAGAGTTCGAAGTTGTCCAGGCTGGGAGCGAAGAGGCGTAGCTGCTGGGGTGTTTCGCTGACTGGCAGGTGGTAGTGCAGCCAGATGGCGCCGGGGCCTGCGGGGGCGTGCAGATCGTTGATGGCGAACGGGCTGAAGAGGGTGCTGTAGCGCGGGGAGAGGATGTCCTGCAACTGCAGGCGGGCGTCGCTGTCATGGAGCTGTGACCAGCCGGGGTCCTGGCTTGCCGCAATGGCTGGAACACAGACCAGAGCGGCCAGCAGCAAGCTGACGAGGAGTCCTGTGGCAGTCCAGAGCCGGCGCACGGCGAAGTCCCTTCGGTAGTGAGTGGCCCGATTATAGCCAAGTGCGCAAAAGGCCGTAATCCACACGGGCACGCGGGGATTTGAGGCCGGAGGCGCCGCAATCGAACGCCTCCGGCAGAGGTGCATCAGCCCTCGCCGCGCTCGCGAGCGATGGCGCGGTAGCCGATGTCCTTGCGGTAGAAGCAGCCGTTCCAGCGGATCTTTTCCGCCAGGCGGTAGGCCTGCTCCTGGGCCGAGGAGACGGTCGGGCCGATGGCGGTGGCGCACAGCACGCGGCCGCCAGCGGTGACGATCTGGCCGTCCTTGAGCGCGGTGCCAGCGTGGAAGACCTTGCCGTCGAGCTTGGCCGCGTCGTCCAGGCCTTCGATGACGTCACCCTTGGCGTAGTCGCCCGGGTAGCCGCCGGCGGCCAGTACGACACCGACGGTGGGGCGCGGGTCCCAGGTGGCTTCGACCTTGTCCAGTGCCTTGGCCAGGGCGGCCTCGACCAGCAGCACCAGGGAGCTTTCCAGGCGCACCATGATCGGTTGGGTTTCCGGGTCGCCGAAGCGGCAGTTGAACTCGATGACCTTGGGCTTGCCGCTCTTGTCGATCATCAGGCCGGCGTAGAGGAAGCCGGTGTAGACGTTGCCTTCCTCGGCCATGCCGCGCACGGTCGGGTAGATCACTTCGTCCATCACGCGCTGGTGCACGTCCGGGGTAACCACGGGGGCCGGGGAGTAGGCGCCCATGCCGCCGGTGTTCGGGCCGGTATCGGCATCGCCGACGCGCTTGTGGTCCTGGCTGGTGGCCATGGGCAGCACATTCTGGCCGTCGACCATGACGATGAAGCTGGCTTCCTCGCCGTCGAGGAACTCCTCGATCACCACGCGGGAACCGGCGTCACCGAAGGCGTTGCCGGCGAGCATGTCGCGTACGGCTTCCTCGGCTTCGGCCAGGGTCATGGCGACGATCACGCCCTTGCCCGCGGCCAGGCCGTCGGCCTTGATCACGATGGGCGCGCCTTTCTCTTTCAGATAGGCCAGGGCCGGCTCGACTTCGGTGAAGTTCTGGTAGTCGGCGGTGGGGATCTTGTGGCGCGCAAGGAAGTCCTTGGTGAAGGCCTTGGAGCCTTCCAGCTGCGCGGCGCCGGCGGTGGGGCCGAAGATGTCCAGGCCGCGGGAGCGGAACAGGTCGACCACGCCTTTGACCAGCGGCGCCTCGGGGCCGACGATGGTCAGCTGCACGTTCTTCGCGGCGAAATCGGCCAGCTCTTCCAGGGCCAGCACGTCGATGGCGACGTTCTCGCACTTGGCTTCGGTGGCGGTGCCGGCGTTGCCCGGCGCGACGAAGACCTTCTGTACGCGCGAATCCTGCGCGACCTTCCAGGCCAGCGCGTGCTCGCGACCGCCGCTGCCGATGATGAGTACGTTCATTGGAGTTCTCCTGAACAGTTCCGGCTCTGCCGGATTGTTGGGTATCGCTTCGCTCGCGGAGCGCCGCCCGACCCAACCTACGAATTCTTTATGACCAGTCCTCTCTCAATGGACCGATCTCAAGGGGCGCAATCGGGCTCGTAGATGCAAGGCGCCCGGCCCTTCATCCAGCGGAGTTGCCTTCTGGCAATGAGCATGGGGGAAGGGCCGGGCAACGCCGCAGATGCGAGTCCGAGTGCGTCCTTACCGCTTAATGGCGGAAGTGGCGCATGCCGGTGAAGACCATTGCGATGCCGGCTTCGTCGGCGGCGGCGATCACTTCGTTATCGCGCATCGAACCACCCGGCTGGATCACCGCGGTGATGCCGGCCTTGGCGGCGTTGTCGATACCATCGCGGAACGGGAAGAAGGCGTCGGAAGCCATGACCGCGCCTTTCACTTCCAGACCAGCGTGCTCGGCCTTGATGGCGGCGATGCGGGCGGAGTTCACGCGGCTCATCTGGCCGGCGCCGACACCGACGGTCTGGCGGTTCTTGGCGTAGACGATGGCGTTGGACTTGACGAACTTGGCGACTTTCCAGGCGAAGATCAGGTCGTGGATTTCCTGCTCGCTCGGGGCGCGTTGGGTGACGATCTTCAGGTCATCGGCGGTGATCATGCCGATGTCGCGGCTCTGTACCAGCAGGCCGCCGTTGACGCGCTTGAAGTCCCAACCGGCAGGACGCTCGGCCGGCCACTCGCCGCATTCCAGCAGGCGTACGTTGGCCTTGGCAGCAACCACGGCACGGGCGGCCTCGGAGACTTTCGGGGCGATGATCACTTCGACGAACTGGCGCTCGACGATGGCCTGGGCGGTTTCGCCGTCCAGCTCGCGGTTGAAGGCGATGATGCCGCCGAAGGCCGACTCGGTGTCGGTGGCGTAGGCCAGGTCATAGGCCTTGCGGATGCCGCCTTCGTTTTCCGGAACCACGGCCACGCCGCACGGGTTGGCGTGCTTGACGATGACGCAGGCCGGCTTGACGAAGCTCTTCACGCACTCCAGCGCGGCGTCGGTGTCGGCCACGTTGTTGAACGACAGTTCCTTGCCCTGCAGCTGGATGGCGGTGGAGACGCTGGCTTCGCCGCCCTCGACGTAGAACGCTGCACTCTGGTGCGGGTTCTCGCCGTAGCGCATGTCCTGGGCCTTGATGAACTGGCTGTTGAAGGTGCGCGGGAACTGCAGGCGGTTCTCGGTGGACAGCGTCTCGGCGTCCTGGTCGATGGTGCCCAGGTAGTTGGCGATCATGCCGTCGTAGGCGGAGGTGTGCTCGAACGCCTTGAGGGCCAGGTTGAAGCGCTGGGCGTAAGTCAGGCCGCCGTCTTTGAGGGCCGCGATGACGCCTTCGTAGTCGGTGGAGTTGACCACGATGGCGACGTCCTTGTGGTTCTTCGCGGCGCTGCGGACCATGGTCGGGCCGCCGATGTCGATGTTCTCGATGGCGTCCGGCAGGGTGCAGCCGGGCTTGGCCACGGTGGCGGCGAAGGGGTACAGGTTGACTGCGACCAGGTCGATCGGCTTGATGCCGTGCTCTTCCATCACCGCGCCGTCGATGTCGCGACGGCCGAGGATGCCGCCGTGCACTTTCGGGTGCAGGGTCTTCACGCGGCCGTCCATCATTTCCGGGAAACCGGTGTAATCGGCCACTTCCACGGCGGCGATGCCGTTGTCCTTGAGCAGCTTGTAGGTGCCGCCGGTGGAGAGGATCTCCACGCCAAGGGCAACCAGCTCACGGGCGAAATCGACGACGCCGGTCTTGTCGGAAACGCTGATCAGCGCGCGGCGGATGGGCAGGCGGGTGGTTTGGTCGGTCATAACGGTTTCCACAAAGGCTACGGGCTTTTCGCGTGTCAGGCGCTGGGTCGGGGACCGGTCGGTCGCGACCCTGCGCCTGCCACCCTGGTCAGAGAAGGTCGTACTGCTTGAGTTTCTTGCGCAGGGTCCCGCGGTTCAGGCCCAGCAGTTCGGAAGCTTTGGTCTGGTTACCCTTCACGTAGTTCATGACGGTTTCCAGCAGCGGCGCTTCGACTTCGCAAAGCACCATGTTGTACACGTCCGTGACCGGCTGCCCTTCGAGATGGGCGAAATAGTTATGCAGTGCCTTTTCCACGCTGTCGCGGAGGGTCTGACCCTCCTGCGTCGGAGTGGTCAGGTGCTGTTTAAGGTTCGCGTTGTCGCTCACGGGTGTCATTCCACTCACTAATGTCTCGGTCATCGTTGTCATGCGGCCACCCCTTCTCCGTTATTGTGGCGCTCGGCGAAGAACTGCCTGACGCTGGCGCTTTGTGCATCCGTGTCCTGCAAACGATTGAACTGGGTGCGGAACTCCGCCGCGCCCGGAAGGGTGGCGAGGTACCAGCCCACGTGCTTGCGGGCAATGCGCACACCCATGTCTTCCCCATAAAACGCATGCAATGCAGCGAGGTGTTCGAGCAGGATGCTCTCCACTTCGTGCAGGCTTGGCGCCGGCAATGTCTCGCCGGTGCTCAGGTAATGATCGATCTCGCGGAAGATCCAGGGCCTGCCCTGGGCGGCGCGTCCGATCAGCAGGGCGTCCACCCCGGTCAGCTCGAACACCTGCCGTGCCTTCTGCGGCGAATCGATATCACCGTTGGCGAAGACTGGAATGGAAACCGCCTGCTTGATCGCTGCGATGGTTTCGTACTCCGCTTCGCCGGTGTAGAGGTCGGCGCGGGTCCTGCCGTGCACCGCCAGCGCCTGGATGCCCGACTGCTCGGCGATCCGCGCCACCGTCACACCGTTCTTGTTCGACCGGTCCCAACCGGTGCGAATCTTCAGGGTGACGGGAACCTCTACCGCCGCGACCACCGCTTCGAGGATGTCGGCCACCAGCCGTTCATCCTTCATCAGCGCGGAACCCGCGGCCTTGTTGCAAACCTTCTTTGCCGGACAGCCCATGTTGATGTCGATGATCTGGGCACCGAGCTCCACGTTGCAGCGTGCGGCTTCCGCGAGCATCTGCGGGTCGCCGCCGGCGATCTGCACCGAACGCGGTTGATCCTCGTGGTCGTGCTGCAGGCGCAGGCGCGACTTGCGGCTGTTCCACAGGCGAACGTCACTGGTGACCATCTCCGAGACCACCATGCCGGCGCCGAGTCGGCGGCACAGCTGGCGGAACGGACGATCGGTAACGCCGGCCATCGGGGCCAGGATCAGTCTGTTGGGCAGTGTGTAGGAGCCGATGCGTACCACCGACCTGGGTTCCATGGTTAATGGGGCGGGAACACCGAGGCGCCGCGCGCTGTATGACTCGCGAGTGCTTTCGGGGCCTGCCACCGGTGCTAGCAAAAAAGGGAGGGCATGATACCCGCTCTCGGTGACCGGATAAAGGCGAATTTGGATAAATTCTGAACAGTCCGGGGCTTATCACCCAGGGTAGGAAGACGAGCGGAACTGGCGCCGGGCGGCCTTCTGGGCTACCCGCCGGATTACTCCGGCGAGTGGAAACTCAGACTGTAGTTCACGGCCTTCGGACCTGGGTCGAGGATGTCCAGGGAGATGTGGATCGGCGTCTGCGGCGGCATTTCGCTCTGCCCGGCCAGCTCGCCGGAAAGGTATTCGCTGGGCTTGAAGCGGCGGCTGGCGATCAGTTGGCCGTTCAGGTCGGCGAAGCGCATTTCCAGCAGCGGGAAGGGCTGCGAGAAGTTCGCGCGGTTATAGATGATCGCATCGACCACCAGGGCGCCGCTGAAGTCCGGATGGCTGCGCACCACTAGGTTGCTGCTGCGGATCTGTTCCACGTCGACCTTGGAGGGCAGGGTGCAGCCCAGTTCCGGGCAGGCTTGGGCGAACCAGGGGCGGTACTGGTCCTGGCGGGCCAGTTCCTCGAAGTGGTAGGCGATGTACTGTCCGGCCAGGCCGATCAGGGCGAGCAGTACCAGCAGCAGCCAGAACAGGCGGCGGCCCAAGCGGCGCTTGGGCTTCTGCCAGTCCAGTTGCAACGGTTCGTCGCTCAGGTCGTGCAGGCCGTCGCTGTGTAGCGCGGGTTCGGCGCGGTGCTCGTCGGCGCGCGGAGAGGCGGCTTCGTCGTCCAGGTCTTCCTCGTCCGCATCGGGCTCGTCGTCATCGCGGCGGGCGCTGAAGGTCGGCAGCTCCTCCTCATCGTCCACGGCGCTGAGCGGCGAAGAGTCGATGCGGGGTTCTTCGTCCAGTTCTTCTTCTTCGGGTTCTTCCTCGGGCTCCTTGTCGGCCACGAGGCGAGCGCTGGGCGCGGGTTCTTCCGGTTCGTCGGCGGGCAGTTGGCCGAGGCTGGGCTCCTGGCGGCCGGCACGCTGGCCGTTGGGCTGTTCGGCCTGCAGCAGGGCTTCGGCCCAGCGCTCGTCGTGCGGGTCGCGGGCGTCTTCCTGCTTGATCTGCAGCGCCTCGCTGGGGCGGGGCGCGCGATCGATGCTGAGGAATTCCTGGGACAGCTCGAATTCATCCAGCTTGGCCAGTTCTTCATCGAGGTTGAGGCTGTCCAGATCCAGGTCGTCGTGGATCCACAGCGTCTCGTCCTTCTTCACCGGGGCGGACTCGACCTTGGGCGGTTCGCTGGCGATCGCTTGCGGTGCCGGCGTTGCCGCTGCCGGGGTGATCGGGGCGGCTACTGCGATTGGCGCGGGCGCCGGCTCGGGGCGGAATTCCGGCTGGGGAGCCGGTTTGGCTTCCACCCTGGGTTCAGGCGCGGCGGGTTTTTCCGCGACATCGCTGGAGTGCCGTGCGGCATGAGGTGCCAGGGGCCAGCCAAGGGTCGCGGTGCCGGGGGCGGGCGACGGTTTCGGCTGTTCCACGGCGATGGCGGCCGCAATGGCGATCGAGGCAGGGGCGGGGGGCGCCGGCTCTGCCACCGGCATCGGCGCCGGCATGGGTTCCGCGACGGCCTTCGGCAGGTTGGCGGGCGGCGGGACTACGGTCGTCAGGGTCGGTGCCGCCGTCTGCTCGTCCAGCATGTTCTGCGGCGCGTTGAATACCTTCAGGCAGGTTCCGCAGCGCACAGCACCGCTGGCCGCGCCCAGTTGCGCCGCGTTGACGCGGAAACGGGTCTGGCAATGGGGGCACTGTGTGATGAAGCTGTCGCTCATGCGGCGGTCCGGCTGAAAAACAAACGGTTAGTCTAACCCAAGCCCCTTGCGGCGGGCAGTCAGCGGCGGCGGCCCGTGATGCGGATCCAGCCTTCCTGCTCGGCGGTCGGGTCGAGGTCGAAGGCGCCGGCGTAGGCTGCACGCACTTCCTCGGCCTGCTCGGCGAGGATGCCTGAGAGGGCCAGGCGGCCACCGGGCTTGACCAATCCGGTGAGCTGTTCTGCTAATGAGACCAGCGGGCCGGCCAGAATGTTCGCCACCAGAACGTCCGCTGGCTCCTTTGGCAGATCAGCGGGCAGGTAGACCGGGAATCTGGCCGGGTCGATGCCGTTGCGCGAGGCGTTGTCGCGCGAGGCTTCCAGCGCCTGCGGGTCGATGTCGGTTCCGGCGGCGCGCTCGGCGCCCAGCAGCAGCGCGGCGATGGCGAGGATGCCCGAGCCGCAGCCGAAGTCCAGCACGTACTGGCCGGCCAGCTCCTGGCCATCCAGCCATTGCAGGCACAGCGAGGTGGTCGGGTGGGTGCCGGTGCCGAAGGCCAGGCCCGGATCGAGCAGCAGGTTCACCGCGTCCGGCTCTGGTGCGTCGTGCCAGCTGGGGACGATCCACAGGCGGCGGCCGAAGCGCATCGGCTTGAAGTTGTCCATCCAGCTGCGCTCCCAGTCCTGGTCCTCGATGCGCTCGATCTGGTGTTCCGGCAGCTCGCCGCCGGTCAGCAGGGACAGGTGGGCGACCAGCGCGGTCTCGTCGGTGTCGGCCTCGAACAGTGCGAGCAGGTGGGTGTGGCTCCACAGCGGGGTGGTGCCCAGGTCAGGCTCGAAGATCGGCTGGTCTTCGGCGTCCATGAAGGTTACCGAGACGGCGCCAACTTCCAGCAGCGCATCTTCGTAGGTTTCCGCCTGTTCCGGGGTAATGGCGAGTCGGACTTGAAGCCAGGGCATGGGGCGGTACCTCGATGGTGCTGGAAAGACAGCGGGCCGCCTGGGCGGCCCGCAGATAAAGGCGGCAAGCTTACTGTACGGCACCTTGCCGTGCCAGCGCGCAGGGGCCGCAAAGCACAAGGGCCGCCCGGAGGCAGCCCTTGTGGTGGAGCAAGGCGGAGCGGGACAGGCTTAGTGCTTGTCCATGCCCAGCTTCTTCTCCAGGTAGTGGATGTTCACGCCACCCTTGCAGAACTCTTTGTCGCGGACCAGATCCTTGTGCAGCTCGGTATTGGTCTTGATGCCATCGACGATCAGCTCGTCCAGCGCATTACGCATGCGCGCCATGGCTTCATCGCGGTCCTTGCCGTAGGCGATGATCTTGCCCACCAGCGAGTCGTAGTTCGGCGGTACTGCGTAGCCGCTGTACAGGTGCGAATCCACGCGCACGCCGTTGCCGCCGGGTGCGTGGAAGTGCTTCACCTTGCCGGGGCTCGGCATGAAGGTCTTCGGGTCTTCGGCGTTGATCCGGCATTCCAGCGCATGGCCACGGATGACCACGTCTTCCTGGCGGATCGACAGCTTGTTGCCCGAGGCGATGCTGAGCATCTCCTTGACGATGTCGATACCGGTGACCATCTCCGACACCGGATGCTCCACCTGAACGCGGGTGTTCATCTCGATGAAGTAGAAGCGGCCGTTCTCGTAGAGGAACTCGAAGGTGCCGGCGCCACGGTAGCCGATTTCCACGCAGGCCTGGACGCAGCGGGCCAGCACTTCGGCGCGGGCCTTCTCGTCGATGCCCGGGGCTGGGGCTTCTTCCAGCACCTTCTGGTGGCGGCGCTGCAGGGAGCAGTCGCGGTCGCCCAGGTGGATGGCGTTGCCCTGGCCGTCGGAGAGAACCTGGACTTCCACGTGACGCGGGTTGGTCAGGAACTTCTCCAGGTAGACCATCGAGTTGCCGAAGGCTGCGCCCGCTTCGGTGCGGGTCAGCTTGGCGGACTTGATCAGGTCTTCCTCTTTGTGCACGACGCGCATGCCGCGACCACCACCGCCACCGGCGGCCTTGATGATCACCGGGTAGCCAACCTCGCGGGCGATCGCCAGCGCGGTCTCTTCGTCTTCCGGCAGCGGGCCGTCGGAGCCCGGTACGGTCGGAACGCCGGCTCTCTTCATGGCGTCCTTGGCGGACACCTTGTCACCCATCAGGCGGATGACGTCGGCGCTCGGGCCGATGAAGGTGAAGCCCGAGCGCTCGACCTGCTCGGCGAAGTCGGCGTTCTCGGCCAGGAAGCCGTAGCCGGGGTGGATACCCACGGCGCCGGTGACCTCGGCCGCGGCGATGATCGCCGGGATGTGCAGGTAGGACTGCGCGGCCGGGGCCGGACCGATGCAGACCGCTTCGTCGGCCAGCGACAGGTGCATCAGCTCGCGGTCGGCGGTCGAGTGCACGGCCACCGTCTTGATGCCCAGCTCCTTGCACGCGCGCAGGATGCGCAGCGCAATTTCGCCGCGGTTGGCGATCAGTACTTTTTCCAACATCGCAGGCTCCCCGCGCTTTAAACGATGGTGAACAGGGGCTGGTCGAACTCGACCGGCTGACCGTTCTCCACGAGGATCTGACCGATCACGCCGCTGGTCTCGGCCTCGATGTGGTTCATCATCTTCATGGCTTCGACGATGCACAGGATGTCGCCTTTCTTCACGCTCTGGCCGACTTCGACGAAGTTGGCGGAGGTCGGCGAGGCAGCACGGTAGAAGGTGCCGACCATCGGCGAGCGCACGGCGTTGCCGTTGAGCACCGGGGCAGCCGGAGCGGCTTCGGCGGCCGGGGCTGCGGCGGCAGCGACCGGAGCGGCTGCGACAGGAGCCGGAGCGTAGGCCGGGGCGGCGTAGATCGGGGCCGCAGCGGACTTGCTGTGGCGGCTGATGCGTACGGACTCTTCGCCCTCTTTGATTTCCAGCTCGTCGATACCGGATTCTTCGAGCAGTTCGATCAGTTTCTTGACTTTACGGATGTCCATCAGTGTTCGCACTCCCAGGTGAGGTCACGGGCGTTCAAGTTGTTCAAGGGCGGATTCCAGGGCCAGGCGGTAGCCTGTGGCTCCCAGACCGCAGATCACCCCTACCGCCACGTCGGAGAAGTAGGAGTGATGCCGGAAAGGTTCACGTTTGTGCACGTTGGAAAGGTGCACTTCGATGAATGGGATGCTCACTGCGAGCAATGCGTCACGTAGAGCGACACTTGTATGCGTGAACGCGGCCGGATTGATGAGAATGAAGTCCACGCCTTCGCCTCGCGCGGCATGGATCCGGTCGATCAATTCGTACTCGGCGTTGCTCTGCAGGTGCATCAGGTGGTGGCCGGCCTCGCGGGCTCGGCGCTCCAGGTCCTGGTTGATCTGCTCGAGGGTGACGGAGCCGTACTTGTCGGGCTCGCGGGTGCCCAGCAGGTTGAGGTTGGGCCCGTGCAGTACCAGTAAGGTCGCCATCTGGATGCTCTTGTCCTTCTCTTAGGCGGAAAAAGATAGGGCGGGACTATGCCGGAAAGCCTGCGTGACTGTCCAGTCATGCGGGTTTTGCCGTAGATGTCGGCATGTTGCCAGCCGATTACGGCAAAACTATTGCAGTGCGAGGGTCGGTATCACTCAACTGCGCGAGGCGGCCTGGCGCAAGCGTTCGGCGAGGGTTGCGGCGTCGGTTTCGCCGATGATGCGCAGATCGCTCCATTCGTCGCCTTTTGCCGAGAAGAACAGCATGGCCGGCGGGCCGAACAGGTTGAAGCGGTCGAGCAGGGCGCGTTGTTCCTCGGTACTTGCGGTCATGTCGAAGCGCAACAGGACGAAGCCGGACAGCTGCGCCTGGACTTCCGCGGTCGGCAGTACCTGGCGCTCGATGATCTTGCAACTGATGCACCAGTCGGCGTACCAGTCCAGCAGCACCGGGCGACCGGCGGCCTGTGCGCTGGCCAGCGCGGCGTTGAGCTGAGCGGGCGAGGTGAGGTTCTGCCAGTCACCGGGCGTCGAGGCCGGCGGGCCGGCATGCAGGCCCGGAGTGCCGCGGCCCAACGGGTGCATCGGGTCGGACTCGCCGCGCAAGGCGCCGGTCCAGGCGATGACGGCATAGACCAGGAACATCAGGCCGAGCAGTTGGCCGGCGCGTTGCAGCGGTTTCTTCGGCCCCAGTTCGAGAGTACCCATGGCGATGGCGACGCCACCGGCCAGGGTACCCCAGAGGGTCAGTGCCACGGGGCCGGCGACCAGGCGCTCGAGCATCCAGATGGCCACCGCCAGCAGCATCACGCCGAAGACGTTGCGCACGCCGTTCATCCAGGCGCCGCTCTTGGGCAGCAGTGCACCGCCGCCGACAGCGAAGATCACCAGCGGCGTGCCCATGCCCAGGCCCAGGGAGAACAGCAGCATGCCACCGCCGATGGCATCGCCGGTGCTGCTGATATAGAGCAGCAGGCCGGCCAGCGGCGCGGTGACGCAGGGCGAAACCAGCAGGCTGGAGAGCACACCCAGGGTCGCCGCGCCGGCGATGGAGCCGCCACGGGTGTTGTTGGCCATGTTGTCCAGGCGCTCACGCAGGAAGCCCGGCAGGCGCAGTTCGAATACGCCGAACATGGCGATGGCGAAGACCACGAAGAAGGCGGCGAAAGGCACCAGCACCCAGGGCGATTGCAGCATCGCCTGCAGGTTGAGCTTGGCGCCGAACAGGCCCATCAGGGTGCCGAGCACCGCGTAGCAGACGGCCATCGGCAGCACATAGGCCAGCGACAGCGCCAGGCCGCGCATGCCGCCCGGCCGGCCACGCAGGACCACGCCGGAGAGGATCGGCAGCATCGGCAGCACGCAGGGGGTGAAGGTCAGCGCCAGGCCCAGGAGGAAGAAGATCACCAGGGCTCGGCCGAGCTTCTTGATCTTGCCCGGCTCATGGTCGCCCAGCAGGCTGGCGAGCGGGTTGTCGCTGGCTGCTGCCTTGGCCGCGCTGCTGCCGGCGGCGGCTGCGGTGGTCACGCTGGCGGCCTGACCGTCGGCGATCTGCAGGCGGGTGGTTTCCGGTGCATAGCACAGGCCCTTGTCGGCGCAGCCCTGGTAGCTCACCACCAGGGTGAAGGGTTTGTGCTGCGGGTTGTTCAGCGGGACGTCGAGGTCGGTGATGGCGTAGTAGACGACGGTATCGCCGAAGTAATCGTCATGGTGCTGCTTGCCCGGCGGCAGTTTCACCCCGGCCACAGTCACGCCGCTGTCGGCTGGCTCGACCTTGAAACTGAAACGGTGCTGGTAGAGGTAGTAGCCGTCGGCATTGATGAAGCGCAGCTTCACCTTCTGGCTGTCGCTGTCCTCGACGCTCAGGCGGAAGGCTTCGGCCACCGGCAGGAAGTCACCCTTGCCGGGTTGCCCGACGGAGAAGCCGCCCTTGTCGGCGGGCTTGTCGAAGAGGCCGGCGCTGGTGGGCAGGGCGACGAGGAGCAGGAGCAGGGTGAGCAGGCGGCGCATGGACATCTCGCGGACTACAGAATGGCGGGCATGATAGCGGAAAGCTTCCTTTGCGGCCCGTGGCGCCGCGGGAGGAGCTGTGACAAGAGATGAGCGGCCCGTTCGCAGGGCCCGGAGGCTTCCGCTCGTCAGCTGCGTCAATCGGACGCGGGCTGGCCGAAGGCTTCCCGCAGGTCCCTGGCGAAGGCCTGTTCCGCATCGCCGGGGTGGCGACCGCGGTGGCGGGTCAGGCTGAAGGCCACGTCGAAGCCCAACTCGTCGGGCAGCAACTCGCGCAGCTGGCCGCGCTCGATCCAGGGCTGGGCGACGTGTCTGGGCAGGTAACCGAGATGCGCGCCGGAGAGAATGAACGCCAGGCTGCCGTCCACCTGCTCGCAGCGCGCGCTGCTGCGGCTGGTCTGCAGCGGCTCGTCGGCGGCGATGAAACGGTAGGGGTGGAGCACCTGGTCGGCATCGGCCAGTGAGTCGCGGCTGGGCTGCTGCTCGGTGAAGGCCGGGTGCCCGGCGCCGCAGTAGAGGCTTTGAGGCTCGCTGAACAGTTCGACATGTTCCAGCGCCGCCTGAGTGCCGGCGAAATAGCCGATGGCCAGGTGCAGGCGGTCCTGCAGCAGCAGGCGCTCCAGCTCGGCTGGAGTCGTGGTGACCAGTTCCAGGGTCACCGCCTCGTTGCGCCGACGAAAGCGCCTGATGGCCTCGGACAACTGCGCCAGTACCTTTTCGTCGAGTGCTTCGGACAGGCCGAGGCGCACTTCGCCGAGCAGCTTGTCGGCGACCCCGTGGGCCTCGTTTCGAAAACCTTCGATGGCGATGAACAGCTTGCGGGTCGATTGCAGCAGGTGCTCGCCCTTGGGCGTCAGGCGGAAACCGCCCTTGCCGCGTTCGCACAGGCGGTAGCCCAGGCGGGTCTCCAGCTTGGCCATCTGGATGCTGATGCTCGGCTGGCTCAGGCCGAGCTCGCCTTGTGCTGCGCTGAAGCCGCCGCATTCGACCACGGTGACGAACAGGCGCAGCAGTTGCAGGTCGAGGTCGCGCAGTTGGCTGAGCATCGGTCGTTCCCGTTCATTGGCATTTGATAATGCCAAAGTAATTAACTTTGTATTTTTGCAAAGTAAAGCCCCCGTCATGCTCGCCCCATAACCACAACAATCCCGAGGCGATGATCATGCGTGCGTTCTTCTGGGCAACTTCTGCGGTCCTGGCCGCGGCCCTGGCTTTGCCCCTGCAGGCACAGGAGCGGGTGCTCAACCTGTACAACTGGGCGGATTACGTCGGCGCCGATGCGCTCAAGCGCTTCCAGGCCGAGACCGGCATCCGCGTGAAGTACGACACCTTCGACAGCGCCGAGGTCCTCGACAGCAAGCTGATGACCGGCGCCAGCGGCTACGACGTGGTGTTCCCCGCCAGCAGCGGGCTGGCCCGGGCGATCCAGGCCAAGGCCGTGCAGCCGGTGGACGACGCGCAGCTGAAGAATTTCGCCAACCTCGACCCGGAACTGCTGGCCAAGCTGGCGACCATCGACCCCGGCAACCGCTACGGCGTGCCCTACACCTGGGGCACCGTGGGACTGGCGATCAACAAGGACGCGGTGCTCAAGCGCATTCCCGACGCCCCGCTGGACAGCCTCGACCTGCTGTTCAAGCCCGAGTACGCCTCGCGTCTGGCCGACTGCGGCATCTCGCTGATCGACTCGCCGCAGGAAGTCATCAGCGTCGCGCTGAACTACCTGGGCAAACCGCCCTACAGCACCGACGAGGCGGACCTCGCCCAGGTCCGCGACCTGCTGAAGAAGCTGCAGCCGAATGTGCGTTATGTCGCCAGCGGCAAGCACATCAACGACCTGGCCAACGGCACTCTCTGTGTCGCCCTGACCTACACCGGCGATGCGCTGATGGGCGCTGCCCAGGCCAAGCAGGCGAACAAGCCGTTCGAGGTGATCTATCGGATTCCGAAGGAAGGCACGCTGATCTGGTTCGACACCATGGCCATCCCAGCAGACGCGCCGCACCCGCAGGAAGCCCGCGCCTTCATCGACTTCATGCTGCGCCCGGAGTCCATCGCCGAGCTGACCAACACCCTGTACTTCGCCAACGCCAACCAGAAGGCCACACCGCTGCTGTCCGCCGAGGTGGCGGGGGACCCGGACATCTACCCGCCGGCCGCCATGCGCCAGAAGTTGTTCGGCGAGCAGTTGCTGACCCTGAAGCAGCAGCGCGAGCGGACCCGGCTGTGGACCGCGTTCCGCACCCGAACCTGAGCCCGAAACTCATTGTAGGAGCGGGCCACGCCCGCGATCGCGCATGGCGCGCTCCTACACCCATTACCGTGACCAACCAATAGGAACGACGAGGAAGCCATGGACCAAGCCCACGACAACGACCAGGCCATCACCCGCGACAGCCTCTACGGCACCTCTGCCGAATCCACCTACGCCGGCGTCACCAGCTTCATGCGCCGGCGCTACAGTCGCGACCTGCGCGGCGTCGACCTGGTGGTGAGCGGCGTGCCCTTCGACACCGCCACCACCAACCGCCCCGGCAGCCGTTTCGGACCGCGCGCCATCCGTGCCGCCTCGGTGCAGATGGCCTGGGCCCGGCACTTCCCCTGGGAGTTCGACCCCTTCGATCACCTGGCGGTGGTCGACTACGGCGACTGCGCCTTCGACCACGGCGTGCCGCAGGAAACCCCGGAGGTCATCGAGGCCCACGCCAATCGCATCCTCGATGCCGGCTGCGCGCTGCTGACCCTGGGCGGCGACCACTTCATCAGCTATCCGCTGCTCAAGGCCCATGCGAAGAAGCATGGTCCGCTGTCGCTGATCCACTTCGACGCCCACAGCGATACCTGGCCCGACGAGGACTGCCAGCGCATCGACCACGGCACCATGTTCTATCACGCGGCCCGCGAAGGGCTGGTCGACCCCTCGCGCTCGGTGCAGGTCGGCCTGCGCACCACCAATGACGACGTGATGGGCTTCCAGGTGCTGGACGCCCGCGAAGTGCATCGCAACACGCCGCAGGCCATCGCCGAGCGCATCCGCGCGCGGGTAGGCGACAACCCGGTGTACCTGACCTTCGACATTGACTGCCTCGACCCGTCATTCGCCCCCGGCACCGGCACGCCGGTCTGCGGCGGGCTGAGTTCGCACCAGGCGCTGGAGATCCTCCGCGCGCTGCGTGGCATCAACGTGGTGGGAATGGACGTGGTGGAGGTCGCGCCGCCCTACGACAGCGCCGAGATCACCGCCCTGGCCGGCGCGACCCTGGCGATGGAGATGGTTTGCCTGTATGCGGCGCGGCACAAGCTGGGCGAGCGTTGATCGCCCGCCTGCGTAATCACGGGGAAACTCATACGTAGGATGGTGTGGAGCGCAGCGATACCCATCGATTTCGTGTGCAGCATGGGTATCGCCTAGGCTCCACCCATCCTACGAAGAGTCTGGGCGAAATCAGACGCGGAACGCTCGCACGGCGGTGTGCAACGCACCGCCCAGCTCCTGCAATTGCTCGCCCTGGCTGCGCCCTTGGCCGATCAGGCGCAGGTTCTCGCTGCCCAGTTCGTGGATGCGCTCGCTGTGGGAGCGGATCTCGCTGACCGCGCCGCTCTGTTGCGCGGAGCCCTCGGCGATGCGTTCGGCCATGCTGGCGATGGTGCGGATGGCTTCCACCACCTCGTCCAACGCGCCTTCGGCGGCGCCGGCCTGGTTGGCGGTGATCTCCGCGTGCTCGACCTGGCTGCGCATCGCCTCCACCGACTGCCGCGCGGCCTGCTGCAGGCGGGCGGTGAGCTGCTGGATTTCCTCGGTGGCGCCGGCCGTGCGCAAGGCCAGCGAGCGCACTTCCTCAGCCACCACGGCGAAGCCGCGCCCTTGCTCGCCGGCACGGGCCGCTTCGATGGCGGCGTTGAGGGCGAGCAGGTTGGTCTGATCGGCGATGGAGCGGATCACTCCCAGCACATTGCCGATGGTGGCCGACTCCTCGGCCAGGTTCTCGATGGCCTGGGCGTTGCTCTGCACCTCGTCCACCAGTGCGCGCATGCCGCTCAGGCTGTTGCCGATCACCCGTTGACCCTGTTCCACCGCGACGCCTGCGGCCTGGCTGGCCGAGGCCGCCTGGCTGGCGTCTCCGGCCACCTGCTGGATCGCCGCTTCCATGTCGCCCAGGGCGTCGCGGATTTCCCCGGTGTCGCTGGCCTGGCGTTCGGCGCCGGCGTGCAGGCCACCGCTGAGCTGAGCCAGGGCGCGGCTGCTACCGGCCACTTCCTCGGCGCGCTGGTGGATGGTGCCGACCAAGGTGCCGAGGAAGTCGCGCAGGCGGTTCAGAGATTCCTGGAGCTCGATCAGGTCGCGGGTGCGGGTGGCCAGCGCGATGGGCTGGCTGAAGTCGCCGCGTGCCCAGGTCGACAGGGCCGGGACCAGCTGGCCGAGCACACGGGCCAGGCGGCGCTGCAGCGTGTCGATGAGCAGGGCGGTGGCGAGGATCAGGGCGATCAGCGCGCCCTGGATCATCCGTACCTGGGTCTGGATCTTCGCCCGCTCCGCGCGCACCTGTGGTTCCAGGGTTGCCAGGGCCTGCTGTACCGCGCCCACGCGTTGGGCGGTGGCGGTGGCCAGCTCCTGGCGCTGGGTGATGAGCTGGCGTGTGCGGCCCAGCTCATCGGGGTAGCGGCGCAGCACGCTGGCCAAGTCGCGCTTGAGGCTGACGCCATGGTCCTCGCTCTGCTGCTCGGTGGCGGGCTGGGTGTTCAGGCCCATCATGGCGGCGAAGTCGTCGGAGGCGGAGGCTTGTTGTTGCAGCACGCCGAGCAGGGGCAGGGCATCGATGCGGTCGGCCAGCTGGCGCAGTGTGTCGAGTTCGCGCTGGATGTCCTCGGCCAGCGCCGGGTTGCCACTTTCCACCAGCTTGGCGCGGGCGTGGGCCAGGCGGGTCAGGTGCAGGCCGGCTTGCAGCAGGGGCGTGCGGTATTGTGCGGCGGCAGGGTTCTGGCTGGCGTCGGCGTAACTGCCGAGCTGGTCGAGGGCGGCCAGCAGGTCCCGCTCGGCCTGCAGCAGCAGCCCCTGCGGGTCACCGGCCAGCTTGCCGGCGGCAAGTAATTGGTTGCCGCTGAACTGATGCAGTTCGTCGAGGCTCTTGCCCAGCAACTGCCCCAGGCTTTCCGGCAGTTGCGGCAATTCTGCGGAGAGTTCGTCCAGTGCCTGCTGGGCGGCCTTCTGCTTGAGCGCGTCACCGCTGGCCAGGTACGCCTGGATGTTCTGCGCGACCTTGCGCTCGAAGCCCTGGGAGAGTTCCAGGTAGCGGTCCATCAGGGCGAACGGCCGCTCCAGCGCCCGCTGGGACCACCACAGGGTGGCGCCCAGCGCGAGGCACACGAGCAGGAGCAGGACAGTGTTGAGGTTGGTCAGCAGCTTGAGGCGCATGGCAGGTCTCGACCGACAGCGGAAAACGGCGAGCACTCAACCTATTGCAATTTCGTTACTGGCTGATGACAAGGTGCCAGCATCTGGTTGGTGAATGGCGCGGCAGAGCGCCGCGCCTGGGTCAGCCGAATACTTCCACCCGGTTGCGGCCGCCGTGCTTGGCGCGGTACAGCGCCTCGTCGGCCTGCTTGGCGAGGGTCTTGATGTCCATCTCCTCGCCCAGCTCGGCGATGCCGCAGCTGAAGGTGCAGGTCAGGTCGCCGGGTTGCGCGGGGTAGTGGATCTCGGCGAAGCGCTGGCGGATTTCCTCCAGCACCCTGCGCGCCGAGACCGCATCGGTGTCGGGCAGCACCACGGCGAACTCCTCGCCGCCGTAGCGGCCGATGTGGTCAGTCTTGCGCAGTCGCTGCTTGAGGAACAGCGCCAGGCTCTTGATCACCCGGTCGCCCATGGGATGGCCGAAGGTGTCGTTGACCCGCTTGAAGTGGTCGATGTCGAGCATCGCGAAGGTCAGCGGCCGGCCCTCGCGGCGCGCACGGAAGCGCGCGTCGTCAAGCAATTGCAGGGTATGGGTGTGGTTGTACAGGCCGGTCAGGCTGTCGCGCACCATCCGCGCCTGCAAGCTGCGCGCGCGGGCGGCGCGGTTGCGCACGGTGGCGATCAGGTGGCGTGGCTTGATCGGCTTGGTGAGGAAGTCGTCGCCGCCTTCGCTCATGGCGTCGAGCTGCTTGTCCAGGTCGTCCTCGGCGGACAGGTAGATGATCGGCACGCTGACATGGCGCTCGTGCTGGCGGATCACCTTGGCCAGCTCCGTGCCCAGGCATTCGGGCATGTACATGTCGAGGATGATCAGGTCAGGCTGGAACTCGGCGAGCTCGGCCATCACCGACAGCGGCACGGTGAGTGCGCGGGTGACGATGCCGGCGTTGTTGAGGACCCGCTCGGTGTGCGCGGCCTGGGCCCGCGAGTCATCGACGATGAGCACGCGGAACGGCTCGTAGTGCGCTACGCGGCTCAGGGTCTCGATTTTCTCCAATACGGCGGAGGCGTCCAGCGCGCCGGTGAAGAAGTCCTGGCCGCCGGCGCGGGCGGCGGCCAGGCGGGTCGGGGTATCGGTTTCCTCGTGGCTGAAGAACAGCACCGGCAGTTTTTGCCTGAGCCCGGCCTGGGACTCGTCGGCCAGCCTCAGGCCGTGGCCGATGCCGGCGAAGTCGATCTCCATCACAATGGCCGCCGGGTGTCGCTCCGCCATGGCAGCACGGAAGGCGTTGGCGCTTTCACAGATCTGCGCGGCCATGCCGAAGAATTCCAGCTGCTGGGACAGGCGCTCGGCGCGGTCCTGGTCCTGGAGGGCCAGGTAGACCGGCTTGCGCAGTGGCGGCAGGCTGGTCTGCTCGTACTGATCGCCGTGGCGCAGGCCGGTGCGCGACAGGCGCTGCATCAAGCCGTTGAGTTCGCTGATCAACCCGCTGGAAAGGCGTCCACGATTGTCCTGCACCGCACGCAGGCACTGGTCGACGGCCCTGGCCAGCTGGGCGTGCTCGGCCTGCTCGAATCGCTCGGCGTAGCGCTGCAGGCGCAGGCACGCCTCGGCCAGCTCGGCCATCCCGGCGCTGCTCCACTCCGAGCGTGACAGGCGCTGCCAGACTTCAAGCAGGTGGCGGGCCTGGAGGATCACCCGCTGGGCGAAGTGATGCTTGAGGCGGTCGAGAGGCGGATCGTCGAGCTCGTTCATGGCGCGCTTCTTTATCAGTCCGTAATGTGGGCGGGCGGGCGGGCGGGTGAGGTGTTTCTGCCGTGATACACAATGATGGCCCTATGCTACCAGTCCTTGGTGGCAATAACAGTGTCTTCGTTCAAACGACGTGCACTTTGTAATTCGCGACGTTACCGCGCACCATGCGCAGGATGGGCTGCGCTGAGCCGCCGGGTGCGGCATGCTTGCGCGGCAGGATCGTTTCGCTGGGGCACGCCCGGTGCGGAATCGGGTCCAACCCCTCTTCGTTTTCGAGATGCTAAGGACTTTGCCATGTGGAACTGGAAGAAACGCGGCTCCGTGCGCGATCGCGTCGATGACTCGGTGGACGACGTGCGCGCCTACTTCGGCGGGCCCTGGCTGGGTCGTGTGCTCGGCTCCGTGCTGGGCGTCTACCTGCTGGTCTGCGGGGTGATCGGCTGGTACTGGAGCGTGGAGCCGGACCTCTTCCCCGTGCAGCAGAACGCCCAGGCCGCGGCCGAGCGCGCCGGCCGCCATATGGTGGTCGGCTACACCACGGTGGAAACCCTCAAGGAAGTCGTGGCCACCCTGCTGAACAAGCCGGGCGGCTATCTCTCCAATGACATCTTCCCGCCGGGCCTGTGGCTGGACGACATGCCCAGCTGGGAATACGGCGCCCTGGTCCAGGTGCGCGACATGTCCCGCGCGCTGCGCAAGGACTTCGCCCGCTCCCAGTCGCAGTCCACCGAGGACGCGGACCTCGCCCGCGCCGAGCCGCGCTTCAACTTCGACAACAAGAGCTGGGCGCTGCCGTCCTCCGAGTCGGAGTACGGCGAAGGCATCAAGTCGCTCGACCGTTACCTGGCGCGCTTGTCCGCCGACCCCGCGGGCGCGCAGTTCTATCCCCGCGCCGACAGCCTGAACAACTGGCTGGGTGACGTTTCCACCCGCCTGGGGTCGCTGTCCCAGCGTCTCTCGGCCAGCGTCGGCCGGGTGAAGCTCAACACCAACGTCAAGCCCTCCGGGCCGGTGGTGCCGGGCGTGGCGCCGCAGGTCGAGGAAGAGCTGCAGGAGACCCCCTGGCTGCAGATCGACAACGTGTTCTACGAGGCCCGTGGCCAGGCCTGGGCGCTGTCGCACATCCTGCGCGCCATCGAGGTCGACTTCGCCGACGTGCTGGCGAAGAAGAACGCCACCGTCAGCGTGCGCCAGATCATCCGCGAACTGGAAGCCGCCCAGGCCCCGCTGTGGAGCCCGATGGTGCTCAACGGCAGCGGCTTCGGCGTGCTGGCCAACCACTCGCTGGTAATGGCCAACTACATCTCCCGCGCCAACGCCGCGATCATCGACCTGCGCCAGCTGCTGGCCCAGGGCTGATGATGGACGGTATCAGCGACAAGGAAGCCGCCCACCGGGCGGCTTCGGACGCCGAGCTGGTCGCCTGGGTCAACCGGGATGATCAACTCAAGGGCAGCCTGCCGCGCGCGGAGCTGCGCGAGCGCGGGCTGATCGGCCGGGGCACCTTCATCCTGCTGTTCAATAAGGCCGGTGAGCTGTGCGTGCACCGCCGCACCCTGAGCAAGGCGATCTACCCCGGCTATTGGGACCCGGCCGCTGGCGGCATGGTGCTGGCTGACGAGAGTTATGCCGAGTCCGCTGCCCGTGAGCTGGAGGAGGAGCTGGGCATCTACGGCGTCGAATTGCGCGAGCATGGTTCGTTCTTCTTCGACCAGCCGGACAATCGCCTCTGGTGCGCGGTGTTCTCCGCCGTTTCCGATGCGCCGCTGCGGTTGCAACCGGAAGAGGTGATGGAGGCGCGCTTCATCGACCCGCACCAGGTGCTGGCCGAGGCGAAGGCGGGCACGCCGTACTGCCCGGATTCGCTGGTGGCGTTGCGCAAGTACCTGGTGAGTTTCTGAGGGGCCCGGAGCGGGCCCCGACACATCGCGAACGGAGTCCGCTCCTACCCATAGGCTGACCCTGGCGTAGGAGCAACTGTTTTTTGGGCTCCCGCGTTCGCGGGAGTGACGATGTCGTGCACCGCGCTCCGCAATCGTCTTCCCCGCGAACGCGGGGACCCGGAAGCAATGTACAAGCGGCCTCTGTCCGCGATGGCTCGATCCGACTTCCACATGCCATTCAGAGGGCGCATGTCGCCAAACCACCGATCAATGACGCAATTCTGCTCTTAGCATTTGCCTTCAATGCTGCTAAATTGCGCGACCTTTCCGGCAGGGTCCTCCACCGGGAATTGCGCAGCCCCTGCCTGAGTGGGGCGTCGCGGTCGGCGCCAGCCGATCATTCGTTGACCTGGCCGGCAAGACCGGTTCAGGGGTGGCGAGCTAGAGCGGTACAAGGCGGAAAGCGCCGAGGGAGCGGAGTTTACGACAGTAAATGAGCATCCCGAGACGGTTTCCAACGCAGTACCGCCGACGCGCAGCCAACCATGAACAGTGTCTTAGAGGCCAATCCTGGGGATAAGCCCGGTGGTCAAGAAAGCATCCTCCCTGTCCGCCCTTGGCGGGCTCGTCTACTCCACTGATTCCGGCCGGCATTGCCCGGACTGCAATCAGCCCATTGCCGCATGCATCTGCAAGCAGGCCGAGATTCCGGCCGGCGACGGCATCGCTCGCGTGCGTCGTGAAACCAAGGGCCGCGGTGGCAAGACCGTGACCACGGTGACCGGCGTGCCGCTGGCGGCCGATGCGCTCAAGGACCTCGCCACCACGCTGAAGAAGCGCTGCGGCACGGGCGGTGCGCTGAAGGGCGGCATCATCGAGATCCAGGGCGACCACGTCGACCTGCTGCTCGAAGAGCTGACCAAACGCGGCCTCAAGGCGAAGAAATCCGGCGGCTGAGCCGTCTCGGCCAATAAGGCTGCTCCCCTGTAGAGAACGGGTTCCAGGCGGTACGCATGGCGTGCATCGCCGGCAAGCCCTTTCCCTAGATGGGAGATTTATCGGCGCGCCCTGGGCGCATCGTCGGATTTTCCTAAACTTACCGCCAATACCGGCGGTCAACACGGCAACGTCACACCAGCCGACTAGGCTTTGACGACTCACCCGCTCGCCGGGCGGGGCGCCTGCATTCATTCGAGACACTTGAGGAGACCACCCCGCATGGCCGCTAGACGGACCCGCAAAGACGACGGCAGCAACTGGACCGTGGCAGACAGCCGCAGCATCTACGGCATTCGCCACTGGGGCGCTGGCTATTTCGCCATCAATGACGCCGGCAATGTCGAAGTACGCCCGCAGGGCGCCAATGCGCAGCCGATCGATCTTCACGGGCTGGTCGACCAGCTGCGCGAGGCCGGCCTGTCGCTGCCGCTGCTGGTGCGTTTCCCCGACATCCTGCAGGACCGCGTACGCAAGCTGACCGGCGCCTTCGACGACAACATCGCGCGCCTGGAATACACCAGCCGCTACACCGCGCTGTACCCGATCAAGGTCAACCAGCAGGAAGCGGTGGTGGAAAGCATCATCGCCACCCAGAACGTCTCCATCGGCCTGGAAGCCGGTTCCAAGCCCGAGCTTATGGCCGTGCTGGCGCTGGCGCCCAAGGGCGGCACCATCGTCTGCAACGGCTACAAGGACCGCGAGTTCATCAAGCTGGCGCTGATGGGGCAGAAGCTCGGCCACAACGTATTCATCGTGATCGAGAAGGAATCCGAGGTGCAGCTGGTGATCGAGGAGGCCGCCAACGTCGGCGTGCTGCCCCAGGTCGGCCTGCGCGTGCGCCTGTCCTCGCTGGCGTCCTCCAAGTGGGCCGACACCGGTGGCGAGAAGGCCAAGTTCGGCCTGTCCGCCGCGCAACTGCTGTCGGTGGTCGAGCGCTTCCGTGGGGCCGGCCTGGACCAGGGCGTGCGCCTGCTGCACTTCCACATGGGTTCGCAGATCGCCAACCTGGCCGACTACCAGCACGGCTTCAAGGAAGCCATCCGCTACTACGGCGAACTGCGCGCCCTCGGCCTGCCGGTGGACCACGTGGACGTCGGCGGCGGCCTGGGCGTGGACTACGACGGCACCCACTCGCGCAACGCCAGCTCGATTAACTACGACATCGACGACTACGCCGGTGTGGTGGTCGGCATGCTCAAGGAGTTCTGCGACGCGCAGGGCCTGCCGCATCCGCACATCTTCTCCGAGAGCGGCCGCGCGCTGACCGCGCACCACGCGGTGCTGATCACCCAGGTGACCGACGTCGAACGGCACAACGACGAGCAGCCGAAGATCACCGACCTGGCCGAACAGCCGGAGATCGTCCAGTGGCTGGCTGACCTGCTCGGCCCGACTGACGCCGAGATGGTCACCGAGACCTACTGGCGCGCCACCCACTACATGAGCGACGCCGCCGCGCAGTACGCCGAAGGCAAGATCAGCCTGGCGCAGAAGGCTCTGGCCGAGCAGTGCTACTTCGCCATCTGCCGCCGCCTGCACAACCAGCTCAAGGCCCACCAGCGTTCGCACCGCCAGGTGCTCGACGAGCTGAACGACAAGCTGGCCGACAAGTACATCTGCAACTTCTCGGTGTTCCAGAGCCTGCCCGACACCTGGGCCATCGGCCAGGTGCTGCCGATCCTGCCGATCCACCGCCTGGGCGAGGAACCGACCCGCCGTGCGGTGCTGCAGGACCTGACCTGCGACTCCGACGGCAAGATCACCCAGTACGTCGACGAGCAGAGCATCGAGACCAGCATGCCGGTGCACGACGTGAAAGAAGGCGAGGACTACCTGATCGGCACCTTCCTGGTCGGCGCCTACCAGGAAATCCTCGGCGACATGCACAACCTGTTCGGCGACACCGACTCGGTGAACGTCTACCAGAACGCCGACGGCAGCTACTACCACGCCGGCATCGAGACCCACGACACCATCGAGGACATGCTGCGCTACGTGCACCTGTCGCCCGAGGAACTGATGACCCACTACCGCGACAAGGTCGCCGGGGCCAAGCTCACCGCGCGCGAACGTACGCAGTTCCTCGACGCGTTGCGCCTGGGGCTGACCCGTTCGGCTTACCTGTCCTCCTGACGGTTCGGTAGCGCGCGTAAACGAAAGCCCCGCCTCGGCGGGGCTTTTGCTTTTCTATCGTCCTGCTCCGATGATCGACTGTAGGAGCGCGCCATGCGCGCTATGCGCGCGATCGCGGGCATGGCCCGCTCCTACGCCATCGCATTCGCCACCCGCTCCGCCAACCGTCCCGCCATCGCTTCATCCACCACGTTGGTGAAGCTCATCACCAGCGCCGGCTCTCGCCGCGTCTCCCTGCACCAGGCATTCAGTGCCTGCAGGCCCAGCCCGTCGGCATGGGCGCGGGCGGCGATGGCGAGGTCATCGCCTTCCACTGCCCCGATCAGATTCAATCCGCCGGGCGTATCAGCAAATCGCAGGCGCTCGCCCAACCGGGTTTCCAGCGCCGCGCGCAGCCACTGGCGACGTTGCGCATAGAGCACACGGGTGCGCTTGAGGTGACGGGCGAAGTGCCCTTCCTGCATGAAGTCGCAGAGCGTCGCCTGCAGCAGTTCGGCGCAGCCGGAGGCGAACACCTGCTGGCAGCGCACGAAGTCTTCCACCAGCGCCGGCGGTACGACCAGATAGCCCAGGCGCAGCGCCGGGTACAGCACCTTGCTGAAGGTGCCGGTGTAGAGCACGCGGCCAGTCTGGTCGAGGCTTTTCAGCGCCGGCAACGGGAAGCCGGCGTAGCGGTATTCGCTGTCGTAGTCGTCCTCGATGACCCAGGCGTTCGCCCGCTCTGCCCAGTCCAGCAGGGCCAGGCGACGCGGCAGGCTGAGGGCGACGCCGGTGGGGCTCTGCTGTGACGGCGTGACCAGGGCGAAGCGGGCGTCCGGCGCGCGGGCGATGCCGTCTTCCACCCGCAGGCCATCACCGTCCACTGGCACCGCGATCGGCACGCCGCCGGCGCGCCGCAACAACTCGTGACCACGGGGATAACCCGGGTCCTCGTGCCAGAAGCCCTGGCCGGGCTCGAGCAAGGTACGGCTGATCAGGTCCAGCGCGCCCTGGTAGCCGGCGCAGACGAACACCTGAGCGGGATCGCAGACGATCCCTCGGGAAATACCCAGGTAGCCCGCCACCGCCTCGCGCAATGGGCCGTAGCCGCAGGGGTCCGGATAGGCCAGGGTTGCCGCGCTCTGCTGGCGCAAACGGCGTGCGCACAGGCGCGACCAGAGGGCGCGGGGAAAGGCGTCCAGCGCCGGCAGGCCGAGCTGCAGCGGCCTGATGGCCGGGCCATGGGCGATCACGCCGGGCAGGCTGCGCTCCACCGTGGCCGGATCGAGCCGCACCGTTGGGGCCGGAGCGGTCCGCCCGGCGAGCTGCGGTGAGACCACGGTACCGGCCGGACCGCGTGCCTGCAGGTAGCCCTCGCTGGTCAGCAGTTGATAGGCCAGCTCCACCGTGCCCCGCGCCACCCCCAGGTCGCCGGCCAGCCCGCGAACCGGCGGCACGCGCTCGCCGGGGCGCAGCGCGCCGCGGGTGATCGCATCCTTGATGCGTTCATAGAGCTGGCGGTAGATCGGCAGCGCCTGGGCCGGGTCCAGCGGCTGGCGGAACGAGTCGATGGATGCAGTCATGGCCTGTTCGGTTCGTAGCGAAATAATTGAGGTGACTATGCCATGACCCGCATCAGGTCGCCCCGGCAAATCATGTGCAGGATCAGCGTCTAGGCTTTCGGGCAGTGTTGAAAAGCGGGCGCGTCGTCTCCATCTGTAAGGCACAACCCGCTTTTTCCACCTGTTCGCCTCGCTGTGCGCGCAGCGGCCTCGGCTGTCCGCGCGATCCCCTTGTATTCAGGCGCCGACAGGTCCAACGCATGTGAGGAGAGACCGATACCGATGGAATTCAAGGATTACTACGCGGCCCTGGGCGTCGCCCCGGACGCCGACGAGAAGGTGATCAAGACCGCCTACCGCAAGCTGGCGCGCAAGTACCACCCGGACGTCAGCAAGGAGCCGGATGCCGAGGCGCACTTCAAGGAGGTCTCCGAGGCCTACGAAGTGCTCAAGAGCCCGGAGAAGCGCGCCGAATACGACGAGCTGCGTAAATACGGCCAGCAGGGCCCGCAGTTCCAGGCACCGCCCGGCTGGCAGCCGCGCGGCGGCTTCGACGGCCCGCCGCCGGGGCACGAGCAGGATTTCTCCGACTTCTTCGAGCAGATATTCGGCGCCCGCGCCGGCGGCTCTCAAGGTGGTTTCGGCGGCGCGCGCCAGTCGCAGGCCCATCGTGGCCAGGACGTGGAAATGGAGGTGCCGCTGTTCCTCGAGGAAGCCCTCTCTGGCGACAGCCGGCCGATCAGCTTCAGCCTGCCCAGCTACGACGAGTACGGCCGCAAGCTGCCGCCGCAGAGCAAGACGCTGAACGTGAAGATTCCGGTGGGCACCACCGACGGCGAGCGTATCCGCCTGAAAGGGCAGGGCGCGGCGGGCATCAACGGCGGGCCTGCTGGCGATTTGTACCTGGTGATCCGCCTGGTGCCGCACCCGGTGTTCGACGTCGATGGCCGCGACCTGGTCGTCACCGTGCCGGTGGCGCCCTGGGAAGCCGCGCTGGGCGCCAGGGTGGAAGTGCCGACCCTGGGTGGCCGGATCAACCTCGGTATCCCGGCGGCGAGCCAGGCTGGCCAGCGTCTGCGCATCAAGGGCAAGGGCCTGCCGAACAAGGGCAGCGCCGCGCCCGGCGATCTCTACGCCGTGCTCAAGGTGGTGATGCCGAAGAATGCCGACGAGGCGACTCGCAAACTCTGGGAGGAACTGGCTGCCAAGGCGGCGTTCGATCCCCGTGCCGAATGGGGGAAACGCGCATGACGACAACAGTGATGGTGGTGGACCTCGACGAGCTCTGCCAGTCGGTGAACCTGCCCCGCGACGTGCTCGTCGAGATCGTCGAGGTGGGCATCGTGGAGCCCCGCGAACAGCGCGGCGGTCATTGGCTGTTCGATTACCAGGCGGTCGGCGTGGTGCGCCGCGCGGTGCGCCTGCGTCGCGAATTCGAGCTGGACTGGCCGGGCATCGCCCTGGCCCTGCGCCTGCTCGATGAGGTGGACGAGCTGCGCGCGGAGAATCGCTACCTGCGCCAGCGCCTGGCGCGTCTGCTGGAAGACTGAGCGACGCGCCCTACTGCGCTGTGGTGGCCGCGCTGGCGGCGTCGAGCGGGATGAACTGCACCAGCCCGATGATCGGCGCTGCAAGGATGCCCTGCACATAGTTGATGCCACTGCGGCGCAGGCTTTCATGGGTCATCTGCGCCAGCAGCTCCAGGCGGCCGATCATGCGGCCGAACTCCCGCTCGAAGGACAGGTTGCGTCCGGCTTCGCTGATCTCGTTGGACAGCAGCAAGGGCTGCCCCTGTTCGTTGGTGCGGCTGGCCAGCAGCCAGGCGGCGACCTCGATGTTCCAGGCGGCGTTGGCGGTCATCTGCGAGTTCAGCCCGCTGAGCAGATGCTGGGTATCGGTGCCGCCGTAGAGTTCGAAGAGCATGCTGCCGATGCCGTAGATCAGCGCGCCGGCGCGGTCTCCCTCGAAGTCCGGGGCGAACGCCAGCGACATGGCGGCGATGGATTTCCGCTCGCCCAGGCCCGGCAGCGGTTGCTGTTCGGTGATGGCCTTCATGACCTTCCCGTGTGCCGCTTCCAACGTCGCGGCGCCGGTCTTTTTCCATTCCCGAGGGTTGCGTTTGTAGAGCTTGTCGAGCAACAGCGAGAGGCTTTCCAGGTTGTCGCGCATGGCCAGGTTGGCGGCCCGGTTGGCGTCGTTCTGGAGCAATTGGCCGGAGTGGAAGTCCTGGCCGTCGACGTCTTTCTTCACCGGCGGCGAACTGCACGCCGCGAGCAGCGCGAGGGCAGGGAAGCAGAGGACGAGGTAGCGCAGGGGCATTGCGGGGCCGGGCTAGGGGGCGGCCCTGAACCTTGGCGCGGGAAGCGCCAGGCGACCAGACGGAGCGGCGGGGAATCGGTAGCGGTTGGGCAGCCTGCGACGGGCTGCACAGACCGGGAGGGGGATTGCGGGGGAACGCGCCGGCACGGGCCGGCGCTCCAGTGATCAGCGCGGCTGGTTCTGCTCGATCCAGCGGGCGAAGGCGTCGACGATGCTTTGCAGGAAGGGCTGGGTCTTCTCGGACAGTTGCCCGGCCTCGTCGAAGAAGCTGCCGGCGCCGCCCAGGTAGGCCTCCGGCTGCTGCAGCACTGGCATGTTGAGGAACACCAGCGACTGGCGCAGATGGTGGTTGGCGCCGAAGCCGCCGATGGCGCCCGGGGATGCGCTGACCACTGCGCACGGCTTGCCGTTCCAGGCGCTCTTGCCGTAGGGGCGCGAGCCCACGTCGATGGCGTTCTTCAGCACGCCCGGCACCGAGCGGTTGTATTCCGGGGTGACGAACAGCACCGCGTCGGCCCGGCGGATACGCTCGCGGAAACTGGTGTAGCTGGCCGGTGGCGTGGCGCTGTCGTGTTCCTCGTTGTACAGCGGCAGGTCGCCGATCTCCACGATCTCCAGTTTCAGGCTGGCCGGCGCCAGTTGGACGAAGGCATTGGCGATCTTACGGTTCAGGGATTCCTTGCGCAGGCTGCCGACTACTACGGCGACATCGAAGACTTGGCTCATGACGACTCCTTCAAGAACGGGTGTTGAGCCGTTTGTTATAGACGATGGCAGCGGCTTTGCCCGCACCCTTTGCACTGTCATGTCCCAGTAAGTTTGCGTGATCTTGGCTCTGTTGGCTGGGGCATGGCGGCCCTAGAGTGGCCCCATTCTCCTGAGCCACCCGAGCATTTCGAGGTCGAGCATGTGCATGAAAGTGTTCTTCGCCGGTGCCAGCGGCGCCATTGGCAAACGCCTGCTGCCGCTGCTGCTGGAACGCGGTTACCAGGTGCTCGCCGTGAGCCGTTCGCCCGAGCGCGTTGCCGCGCTGGAAGCAGCGGGCGCCCGGGCGATGGTGCTGGACGTCTTCGACGCCGACGCGTTGCGGGACGCCATGCAGACGTTCCAGCCGCGCTGGGTCATTCATCAGCTCACCGACCTGCCGGCGGGCCTGGACCCGGCGCAGATGCCCGACGCCCAGCCGCGCAATGCCCGGCTGCGCCGCGAGGGCACCGCCAATCTGGTGGCCGCGGCCCTGGCGGCTGGCGTCGAGCGCATGGTGGCGCAGAGCATCGCCTGGGCCTATGCGCCGGGCGAGCTGCCGCTGCATGAGGAGCAGCCACTGGACCTGGTGACTAACGGTAGCCGCGCCGTCAGTGTCGGCGGTGTGGCCGCGCTGGAGTCCGCCGTGCTCGGCGCAGAGCCGATGGAGGGAATCGTCCTGCGTTATGGCCGTCTGTATGGGCCGGGCACCGGCAGCGATTCGCCCGACCCGCGCCTGGCCGTGCATGTGGATGACGCCGCCCACGCCGCGCTGCTGGCGCTGGAGTGGGGCGTACGAGGTTGCTACAACGTGGCCGAGCAGGACATCGAGGTGAGTTCGGCCAAGGCCCGTCACTGCCTGGGCTGGCAGCCGGGCTTTCGCCTGCACGGAGTTTGACCGTGAACCCCGCAATCGGCCGTGAGGCCCGTGCCGGACTGCTGCTGGTCGCTGTCGTGGCGGCCGGCGCGCTGCTCTGGCAACCCTGGTCGCGCCCGCTGGTGCATCTGGCGGCGAAGCAGGGTGAGTCCTCGGCCGACGCTCATCCGGCAACGCAGGTGACGCGCCTGTCCTGCGAGCCGCTGGCGGAGATACCCGGCAAGGTCGTCACCACGTTGCGGGTGGACTTCCCGCCCAACGGCTTCACGCCCGCGCACTGACACCCCGGCGCGGTCACCGCTATCGTTATCGGCGGCCAGGTGCGCTCGCAGATGCAGGGCTTGCCGGCGCGCACCTACGGCGCCGGTGAAACCTGGTTCGAGCCCAATGGCGAGCTGCACCTGTTCGCCGAGAACTCCAGCCCCAGCGAGCCGGCCCGGCTGCTCGCAGTGATCATCAGCGACGAGCACTGTGGCCCGCTGGTGATCCCGGAACCCCACCCTTGATTGCTTTGCGAAAGGAGACTCGCATGACCCCGCTCACCCCCTTCAGCACTGCCGAACTCGACGCCATGTTGGCCCGCCTCGGCCTGCCGGAGGAGCGCCCGGCGCCGACGCTGGCGAACCTCGATCGGCTGATCCTCGCAGCATTGCATCGGCTGCCGTTCGAGAACCTCGACGTGCTGCTGGAAAAACGCATCGATATCGATCCGCAGGCGGTCTTCGCCAAGGTGGTGGAACAGCGTCGCGGCGGCTACTGCTTCGAGCTGAACAGCCTGTTCGCTCGCCTGCTGACCAGCCTTGACTACCGGGTGACGCTGCTGGTCGGGCGGGTTCGTTGGGGCCTGCCGGCCGATGCGCCGCTGACCCCGCAGTCGCACCTGCTGCTGCGGGTCGACCTGGCCGATGGCGCATACCTGGTGGACATCGGCTTCGGCGGCCCCGCATCGCCCCACGCGCTGCCGCTGCGGTTGGACGAGGAACTGCCCGGCGGTTGGCGCCTGACTGGCGTACTCGATGGGGAACTCGAAATGGCGACGCGCTCCAGCTCCGGTTGGCAGACGCTGTACCGCTTCACCCTGCAGCCACAGCCGTGGATCGATTACGCCATGCGCAACTGGTACACCTCGACTCATCCGCAGAGCGTGTTCCGCCTGTCCCTGCGCGTGGCCGTCAGCGAGAACGATGTGCGGCTGTCGCTGCTCAATGGCCAGTTCAGCCGGCGTACCGCCGATGGCGCAGTCGAGCAGCGCAGCATCGAGGATGCCGACGAGTTGCTGGCAGTGTTGCGCGAGCGCTTCAAGCTGTGGCCGGCGGAGCAGGACGTACCGGCCCTGCGGCAGCGCCTGGGGGAGTTGCTCGCGGCTCAGGGATGAGTGCCGCCGGCCAGTTCGGGCAGCTCCGCCGGCATGGCGATGGCCAGGCGCACCGTGCGCCCTGCCAGCTGGTTGCGCTGCACGACGCCGCCGGGGGCACCTTCGAACCAGTTCCCCTGCAGATCCGAAGCATGACATTGCAAGGTCCTGACGGACCCGTCTGCGGGGGTAGTCCAGCGGCACTGGCCATCGAAAATCAGCGTGCCCTCGCTGGGCATGCCGGGCTCTCCGGCGGGCAACCGGTCACGAACGACCAGTCCGGCCAGGGCGATGTCGGCGCGATTGCCGTCCGAATAGACAGGCTGCGAACTGCCGCCGAGCTCGATGCTGATGCCGCTCAGCTCCAGGTTGCAGCCCTCGAGCTGTTGCTTGAGCGGCACCACAAAGCTGATGCGGCGCGGCCTCTCTCCATTGCCTGAGGTTTCGAAGAGGCGGTGCCTGCTCTGCTGGGTGCAGGCGCTGTTCGTTGTGGTGACGTACAGGGCATCGCCGGTGAACTTGAAGTCGCCGGGCAGATCCGCCTCCAGGGTGAAGTCGTTGCTCGCACAGCCAACCAGGCCAAGGGCGAGCAAAGCCAGGCAAGCGAGGCGGGTGGCGGGAGTGGGCATGGGAGTGTCCTGCGGCAGTTCGGCGGGCTGCGCAGGAGCATCCTCGGATCAGAGGACATCCGGGATCGGAGTTGTCTGGTGGGTTCGTCGGAGTGTGCCGATCAATCAGCCGATCATTCCGTAGCCACGCGCCATCAAGGTGGCTAGCAGCGGCAGGATCAGCAGGACCAGCAGTTCCAGGCGGATGGTCATGGTCACCAGTCGGCTCTGGCGCGTGCTCACCTGCGGCACACGGCCAGCCTTGAGGTCGTTGCGCCAGTTGAGGAAGGTCATGGTCGGCAGGATCGACAGCAGCGCGACCAGCACGAACAGCCCGATCTTGGCGTGGAAAAGGCTGTTGTGCAGGTAGTACTCGGCGCCCTTGGCGAACCACAGCACGCGCGCCGCGCCGGTCAGCAGCACCACGCCGGCGCAGGCGCCATACGCGATGTCGACGACGATCAGGCTGCGCGCACGTTCCAGGTCCAGCGGCAGGCGGAACAGGCGGTGCTCCAGCACCAGCAGGGCGAACAGGACGAAGATCGACAGGTAGTGCAGGTAGGCGGCAATGGCTTGGGCCATGGGGCGGGTCCTTCTGATGGGGCCTTTGGGTACGAAATTGCAGTGCCTGGCACTGTAGAGGGCGGCATCCGTGCGTTCCAGCGCGGCGTCCACATTTTCAGGCCCCGGCAGGCACCTGCCAGGCGTCCTGGCGCGTCAGTCTCCAGGCGTACAGCCCGAGGATCAGCCCGCGCAGCAGCATGAAGCAGAGGAAGGTCAGCCATAACCCGTGATTGCCGAAGGGTTGCAGCAAGAGGCCCAGCGGCAGGCTGGCGGCGCAGGCCAGGAGCATGGCGTTACGCATCTCGCGGGCGCGGGTGGCACCGATGAACAGGCCGTCCAGCAGGTAGCTCCACAGGCCGATCAGCGGCAGGCAGGCGAGGTAGGGCAGGTACTGGTCGGCGGTGGCGCGCACTTCGGGGATATCGCTCTGCAGGGCGATGAACAGGTGCCCGCCGAAGGTGAAGAGGGCCACGAACAGGAGGCTTGCGATCAGCGACCAGCCGCAGGCCACCACCAGCGAGCGGCGCAGCGCGGTGCGGTCACGGCCACCGATGGCGTGGCCGCACAGGGCTTCCACGGCGTGGGCGAGGCCGTCGAGGGCGTAGGAGGTGACCATCAGGCCATTGAGCAGCAGCGCGTTGGCCGCGACGGTGGCGTCGCCCAGGCGCGTGCCCTGTACGGTGAGCAGGAAGAACACGCCCTGCAGGGCCAGGCTGCGGATGAAGATGTCGCGGTTGACCATCAGCAGCGGCCGCCAGCTCGCCCAGCCGCGCAGACGTGTCCAGTCCGGCAGGCCGGGGTAGCGTTGGAGCGCGCCACGGGTCAGCGCCAGGCCGAGCAGGGCGCCGCTCCACTCGGCGATCACCGAGGCCCGCGCGGCGCCGGCCACGCCCCATTCCAGGCCGAGCACGAACCACAGGTCGAGTGCGATGTTGATCAGGTTGGTGGTCAGCAGGATCGCCAGGGGCGCGCGGGCGTTCTGCGTACCGAGGAACCAGCCGACCAGCGCGTAGGTGGCCAGCGCCGCGGGCAGGCCGAGCAGGCGAATATGGAAGAACTGGCGGGCCAGCGTGTCGAGCTCGGCGGACGGTCGCATCAGCGCCAGGGCCGGATCGGTCAGCGGCAGCGCCAGCGCACCGAGCAGCAGCGCCAACCCCAGGGCGAGCAGCAGGCCCTGTCCGAGAATCCGCCGCAGCGCGCCGCCATCACCGCGCCCGGCGGCCTGGGCGGCGAAGCCGGTGGTGCCCATGCGCAGGAAACCGAGCACGCCCACCAGCAGGGTATAGAGCCCGCCGCCGACGGCCACCGCGCCCAACTGGTGGGCGTGCGGCAGGTGGCCGATCACCGCGCTGTCCACCAGGGTGACCAGGGGCACGGAGACATTGGAGAGGATCATCGGCGCGGCGAGCGCCCAGACGCGGCGGTGGGTCGGCTGGTGACGCCAGGCTTCGAGCAGGGGATTCATGCGGGGCTCCTGAGCAGGCTCGCAGTATAGCGAGCCGGGAGCGCCCGGGATTTCAGACCGTGTCGGTCAGTCGGCTTTCTTGCGGTAGGCGCAGTAGCCGGGGCGCGGGCCGACCTGCGGGTGGTTGCGGCAGGTGTCCGGGCGCTTGGCGTAGACGGTGCACAGGCGCGTCTTGCGGTCGAGGAAGTAGCAGTCGCCATTGCTGGTGCGGGTCAGGGTGAAGATGCCGCTCTTCTGGTTGAAGCGCTCGACGATGCCTTCCTTCAGCAGGCGCTTGGCGATGTTCTTCGCCGGTTCCTCGCGCTCGAACTCGTCGACGACGCCGATGCGGATCAGGTCGTTGACGTTCACTTCCGCCGGCATGGTGCAGCAGGTGGCATTGCAGTCCTTGCACAGGCCCGAGGTGTACTTGGCCCAGGTTTCCAGGCGGTCCAGCTCGGCGTTGGCGATCAGCGGTGGTTTTCTCATGGCGGCATTCAGCGGGGTGGTGCGCAGGCGCGCATCATAGTGGCCGGCGCGAAGAATTGCGCGGCCTTTCGACGAAAAGCAGGGCGCCGAACTGAGTCCTCAGGACGCAGGCAGGGCTGCGAGTCCGCCGTGGTCGCGCAAGTAATCCCTGAAGGTCGGGTAGCAGACGAGGAACCAGGGCGTGAAGCGTTCCGGGTAGGCTGCCATCTCGGCTTCCAGGTCGGCCAGGGCGATGTAGCGGAAGTCGTCGGCTTCCTCGGGATCAGGACGCGGCGGCTGGTTGTCGATGGCACCGTACAGATGACCGTATTCGTGCTCGGTCATGCCGTTGGACAGTTCCAGGCGATAGCTGAACTCGAACAACTTGTGCAGTGCGACCTGTACGCCCATCTCCTCGCGCAGCCGGCGTTCGGCGGCGTGCTGCGCCGATTCGCCCGGGTACGGGTGGCTGCAGCAGCTGTTGCTCCACAGCCCGCCGCAGTGGTACTTGCCCAGGGCGCGGCGTTGCAGCAGGAGCTCACCGGCGCTGTTGAACAGGTACACCGAAATGGCCCGGTGGCGCAGCCCCAGTTGATGGGCCTCGTGCTTTTCCATCGTGCCGGTTGGGTTGTCGTGTTCGTCGACCAGGATCACCTGGATGTCGGTCATGGGATTCTCCTGCGAGCGTACCGTCCGCTGTCTTCCAGCTTATCAGCCCTTGCGGATCATCCAGATGCCGACGGCGATGGCGGCCATGCCGGCGATCTTCAATCCGCTGACCGGCGCTTCGCGGAAGCCGGCCCAGCCGAAGTGGTCAAGCGTCATGGCCATGCCCAGTTGGCCGGCGAGCACCAGCACCATGAACATCAGCGCGCCGACGCGCGGTGCGGCGAAGGCGGCGATGAAGATGAAGAACATGCCGAGGAAGCCACCGCACCATTGCCACCAGGGCAGTTCGCGCAGGGCGGCGAGGCTGGGGAATTCGCGGTTGGCCAGGGTCAGCACCAGCAGACCCATCATGCCCACGAAGAAGGAAATCAGCGCGGCAGCCAGCACGCTGGACACCTGCTTGGCCAGCTGGCCGTTGATGCCCGCTTGCAGCGGCAGGCAGGCGCCGGCGATCAGGGGCAGTACGAACATCCACCAGGGCGGCGTTGGCATGGAGTGACTCCTGGGCAATCGAAACGAAAAGGGCAGCCGGCTAGTATGCACCAGGACAGGGCATCTGCATGCAGACAGCCCAATGACATAAGGACAGATGAATTGACGAATGGGTTGGTCGACAGGCACGTATTTTTGCGTGCACTGAAGTATTTGGTCGTTTGCGCGCTCGCCTTGGGTGGGAGCTGTCTGGTGTACGTGCTTGGGTATGCGGTGTTGGGTTGGCCCGGTAGCTGGAATGAGCTGCAACTGCGGTCTCGCTTCGAAGCACGCGCCAGGAACAATGTCGCGCAGATCCGCCTGGCGGAGCTGGCAGCTTGGGACTGGAGGACTGTCTGTCTGGCGGGAGGCTATGGTGGGCCGGTCTATCTGCCCGAGTACGGCCGCTCCTACAACGGAGGAGAGATGCAGGATGGCGTCTGGAATCTGTTGTTCGTTCGAGTGGATGGTACAGGGGAGTGGGTATCGGGGAGCTGCCGCCGTGCTGGGCTGCATATCCGTGATCAGGGTTGTTTCTCCCGAGAGGACGCGGTGCTACGCCTGTCGTCCAAGGGGAAGTGCCCCGAGTACCTTCTGGGCGACCAGGGACAGTCGACCCGGTAGGCACCGGAACAAGGTTAATTTCCCGGGAGATGGCTATGCATACCGTTCCCTCTCGCACCCTGAGCGTTCGCATCGAGCGGCGCTGGAGCGAAGCCTACGACTTTCTTGCCGAACCGCAGAACTTCCCGCGCTGGGCGTCGGGCTTGTGCTACTCGATCGAGCCGTTGCAAGGCGACTTGTGGTTGGCGCAGACGCCCCAGGGGCCACTGCGGGTGCGCTTCTCGCCGCGCAATGCGTTTGGCGTGCTTGACCACGCGGTGCTGCCCGGCGACAGCCCGGCGATCCACATCCCGTTGCGGCTGATCCCCAATGGCGATGGCTGCGAATTGCAGCTCACCCTGTTGCGCCAGCCGCAGATGGATGACGCCACCTTCGAGCGGGATGCGCAGTGGGTCGAGAAGGATTTGCAGGCGATCAAGGGGTTGCTGGAATCGGCGTGATTCCGGTGTTTCACCTGTAGGAGCGCCCCATGGGCGCGATTCGCAGGCATGGCCCGCTCCTACAGGTATGCAGAGGAGCTGACCCTGTGGGAGCGAGCTTGCTCGCGAACGAGTTAGCCGGCGGCTTACGGTGTCCGGCGGTTCGCGAGCAAGCTCGCTCCTACGAAGAGCCGCTACAGTCGGGCGGCAAGTTCCGCCCCCTCGCGAATCGCCCGCTTGGCATCCAGCTCCCGCGCCACATTCGCCCCGCCGATAACGTGATGGCGCAGGTTCTCCGCCGGCAACGTCGGCTGCAATTCCAGAAGTGGCTCCTGCCCGGCGCAGATCACCACGTTGTCCACTGCCAGGCACTGCTCCCGGCCATCGATACGTACGTGCAACCCGTCATCGTCGATGCGCAGGTACTCCACGCCGCCGTGCATGCGCACACCGTGATGCTTGAGATGCGCGCGATGCACCCAGCCGCTGGTCTTGCCCAGCCCGGCGCCCGGCTGGCCGGCCTTGCGCTGCAACAGCCAGAGCTGCCGGCGTGGTGCGGCGGTGATCGGTGGAATCAGTCCGCCCGGAGTGGCGTTATCCAGGTCGATGCCCCACTGGCTGAGCCAGTCGCCCAGTGGCTGCGGGCCGTCGCGTTCGGCAAGCAGGAAGCTGGCGACGTCGAAGCCGATGCCGCCAGCACCGATCAGCGCGACCTTCTTGCCCACCGGCGCGCCACGCAGGACGTCGAGGTAGCTGAGTACCGTGGGATGAGTGATCCCTGGAATCGCCGGCGTGCGCGGCCGGATGCCGGTGGCAACTATTACCTCGTCGTACTCGCCGCGCAGTTCGCCCCGCGTGATATGCCGCCCCAGTTGCACCTCGACGCCCAGCTCGCGCAGGCGCACGGCGAAGTAGCGCAGCGTCTCGTGGAATTCCTCCTTGCCCGGTATTCGCTTGGCCAGGCTGAATTGCCCGCCGATCTCATTTGCCGCTTCGAACAGCGTCACCCCATGCCCGCGCTCGGCGGCCACGCAGGCGGCGGAAAGCCCGGCAGGGCCCGCGCCGATCACCGCGATGCGCTTGTGTACCTTGGCCTTTCGATAGCGCAGCTCGGTCTCGAAGGCCGCCCGTGGATTCACCAGGCAACTGGCGCGGCGGTTGGCGAAGGCGTGGTCGAGGCAGGCCTGGTTGCAGGCGATGCAGGTGTTGATCGCCTCGGCGCGGCCGCTGGCAGCCTTGGCCACGAACTGCGGGTCGGCCAGCAGCGGACGGGCCATGGAGACCATATCGGCGTGCCCTTCGGCGAGCAGTCGTTCGGCCACGTCCGGGGTGTTGATGCGGTTACTGGCGATCACCGGCACCCGCAGCTCGCGGCGCAGGCGTGCGCTGACGTCGGCAAAGGCCGCGCGCGGCACCGAGGTGACGATGGTCGGCACCTTCGATTCGTGCCAGCCGATGCCGGTGTTGAGCAGGTCGATGCCGGCGGTCTCCAGGGCGCGGGCCACCTGGCGTACGTCGTCCCAGCCGTTGCCGCCTTCCACCAGGTCGAGCAGTGACAGCCGGTAGCTGATGATGAAGCGCTCGCCCAGCGCACGGCGAATGCGCCGGACGATCTCCAGCGGCAGGCGCATGCGGTTGCCCAGGTCGCCGCCCCAGCGATCTTCGCGCTGGTTGGTGCGTGGGCAGAGGAACTGGTTCAGCAGGTAGCCCTCGCTGCCCATGATCTCCACGCCGTCGTAGCCGGCGGCCTGGGCCAGCTTCGCGCAGCGGACGAAGGCGGCGATGGTGCGCAGGATGCCGCGCTCGGAGAGCTCCCGCGGGCTGAACCAGCTGATCGGCGATTTGATCGGCGAGGCGGACACCACCAGCGGGTGATAACCGTAGCGCCCGGCGTGCAGGATCTGCAGGAGGATCTTGCCGCCTTCGCGCTGCACGGCCTGGGTCAGGCGCCGGTGCGCCGGTACCTGCAGGCCGCTGGTGAGGCTGCTGCCCAGCGGCAGCAGCCAGCCCTCGCGGTTGGGTGCGAAGCCCCCGGTGATGATCAGCCCGACGCCGCCGCGCGCTCGCTCGCGGTAGTAGGCGGCGAGCTTGCCGAAGTCCCACAGGCGGTCCTCCAGCCCGGTGTGCATCGAGCCCATCACCACGCGATTGCGCAGCTGGGTGAAGCCCAGGTCGAGCGGGGCGAGCAGGTGAGGGTAGGGCGAGGCGGCAGTGGACATGGAGGAAACCGTGGGCATTTGAGTTCCCTTCACCCTATTGGCTTGCCGTGCGTCGGTGAACGGCCCGGATGCCGTGCCGTTCGGGCATTTCGGTCAAGCCAGCGATTGACACCTGGCGGATCGGTTGCAGAATTTTCTACATGGCAGGGCTTCGTGCCCCGATCGCAGGCTGAAGTGACCCATCCTTGGAGGACGTCATGAAAGCGATAAGAAGAAGACATGCGCGCCATTACCTGCTCGCGGTTCTTGTCGGGCTGGCCCTGCTGGGCCTGCATGAGTCCCTCCAGCCCGACCGCCAGCAGTCAGCGTGCAATCCCGACGGTAGCAGTTTCTCCTGCAGCTACCCGTAACTCCCTCACAGGGAGTATTGCCCCGTCCGATCCGGGTGACGGACTGACGCGCGTCAATGCGCCGCAAACCCCCAGCGTGCATGGTCTGCCCCGCTCAAGCTGGCGCATCGCCCTGGCTTGGCTATCTTTTAAGCAGCAGGGGTCCGGCTATGCCCCGGACGTACGCTGCCTGATCAGGAGACGCACGATGGATATGAACCGTCGGCAATTCTTCAAGGTCTGCGCTGTAGGCCTTGGAGGATCGAGCCTGGCGGCACTGGGGGTCGCGCCCCCGGATGCCTTCGCCGACCAGGTCCGCCATTTCAAGCTTGCGCGCACCGTCGAGACCCGCAACACCTGCCCGTACTGCTCGGTAGGCTGCGGCATCCTCATGTACAGCCAAGGGGATGCGGCGAAGAACGTTGCGCAGAACATCATCCACATCGAGGGTGATTCCGATCACCCGGTGAACCGCGGCACCCTCTGCCCCAAAGGCGCCGGCCTGCTCGACTTCGTCCACAGCCCCAACCGCCTGAAGTACCCGCAGATTCGTGAAGCGGGCTCTTCGGAGTGGAAGCGCATCGGCTGGGACGATGCGCTGGACCGCATCGCCAAGCTGATCAAGGAAGACCGCGACGCCAACTTCATCGAGAAGAACGCCCAGGGCCAGACGGTGAACCGCTGGCTGACCACCGGCTTCCTGGCCGCGTCGGCGTCTTCCAACGAAGCGGGCTACATCACCCACAAGGTGGTGCGTTCCCTCGGACTACTGGCGTTCGACAACCAAGCGCGTGTCTGACACGGCCCGACGGTGGCAAGTCTTGCCCCGACGTTTGGCCGTGGAGCCATGACCAACCATTGGACCGACATCAAGAATGCCGATCTGATCCTGATCATGGGCGGAAACGCCGCCGAAGCGCACCCGTGCGGCTTCAAGTGGGTGACCGAAGCCAAGGCGCACAACAAGGCGCGCCTGCTGGTGGTCGACCCGAGATTCACCCGTTCCGCGTCGGTGGCCGATTACTACGCACCGATCCGCACCGGCACGGACATCGCCTTCCTCGGCGGCCTGATCAATTACCTGCTGGAAAACGGCAAGTACCAGAAGGAATACGTGCACAACTACACCGACGTCTCCTTCATCGTGAAGGAAGGCTTCGGTTTCGAGGACGGCCTGTTCAACGGCTATGACGCCGAGAAGCGCACCTACCCGGACAAATCCTCCTGGCAGTACGAGCTGGGCGAGGACGGCTTCGCCAAGGTCGACCCGACCCTGCAGAACCCGCGCTGCGTGTTCAACCTGATGAAGCAGCACTACAGCCGCTACACGCCGGACGTGGTGAGCAACATCTGTGGCACGCCCAAGGACATGATGCTCAAGGTGTGGGAGGAGATTTCCACCACCGCCGCACCGGACAAGGTGATGACCATCATGTATGCCCTGGGCTGGACGCAGCACTCGGTGGGCGCACAGATGATCCGAACCGGCGCGATGGTCCAGCTGCTGCTGGGCAACATCGGCATGCCCGGCGGCGGCATGAACGCCCTGCGCGGCCACTCCAACATCCAGGGGCTGACCGACCTGGGGCTGCTGTCCAACTCGCTGCCGGGCTACCTGACCCTGGGGATGGACGCGGAGCAGGACTACAACGCCTACATCGCCAAGCGCACCAGCAAACCGCTGCGGCCGGGACAGTTGTCCTACTGGCAGAACTATCCCAAGTTCCACGTCAGCCTGATGAAGTCCTGGTTCGGCAAGTCCGCCACCAAGGACAACAACTGGTGCTACGACTGGCTGCCCAAGCTCGACATGCCAGGCGCCGGCTACGACGTGCTGCGCTACTTCGACATGATGTACCAGGGCAAGGTCAACGGGTACTTCTGCCAGGGCTTCAACCCCATCGCCTCCTTCCCCAACAAGGCCAAGGTCAGCGCCGCGCTGGCCAAGCTGAAGTGGATGGTGGTGATGGACCCGCTGGCGACCGAGACCTCGGAGTTCTGGCGCAATGCCGGCGAGTTCAACGAGGTGGACAGCAAGGCCATCCAGACCACCGTGTTCCGCCTGCCCACCAGCTGCTTCGCCGAGGAAGACGGCTCCATCGTCAACTCCGGACGCTGGCTGCAATGGCACTGGAAGGGCGCCGAACCGCCGGGCGAGGCGCGCACCGACATCGCGATCATGGCTGGCCTGTACCACCGCCTGCGCAGTGCCTATGCGAAAGACGGCGGCAAGTTCCCCGACCCGATCCTCGGCCTGGACTGGAACTACCTCAGGCCCGACGAACCCGGCCCGGACGAGCTGGCCAAGGAGTACAACGGCAAGGCCCTGGCCGATCTGGTCGACCCGAACAACGGCATGGTCCTGGCGAAAGCCGGTGAGCAATTGCCGGGCTTCGCCTTGCTGCGCGATGACGGCAGCACCGCCAGCGGTTGCTGGATCTTCGCCGGCTCCTGGACGCAACTGGGCAACCAGATGGCCCGCCGCGACAACAGCGACCCCTACGCCATGGGCCAGACCCTGGGCTGGGCCTGGGCCTGGCCGGCCAACCGGCGCATCCTCTACAACCGCGCCTCGGCGGACGTCAGCGGCAAGCCGTGGGACCCGGTGAAGAAGCGCCTGGTGTGGTGGAACGGCAAGGCCTGGGGCGGCACCGACGTGCCCGACTTCAAGGTCGACGTGGCGCCGGAAGCGGGGATGAATCCGTTCATCATGAACCCCGAGGGCGTGGCGCGCTTCTTCGCCGTCGACAAGATGGCCGAGGGCCCGTTCCCCGAGCACTACGAGCCGTTCGAGACGCCCATCGGGGTCAACCCGCTGCACAAGAATCCGCAGGCCATCAGCAGTCCGGCCGCGCGGGTGTTCAAGAACGACATGGAGCTGTTCGGCAAGGCCGACGAGTTCCCCTACGCCGCGACCACCTACCGGCTCACCGAACACTTCCACTTCTGGACCAAGCATTGCCGTCTGAATGCCATCGCCCAGCCGGAACAGTTCGTCGAGATCGGCGAGGCGCTGGCCAAGGAGCTCGGCATCAAGGCCGGCGACCGTGTGAAAGTCTCCTCCAACCGCGGCTTCATCAAGGCGGTGGCAGTGGTGACCAAGCGCATTCGTCCGCTGCAGGTCAACGGCAAGACCGTGCACCACGTGGGTATCCCCCTGCACTGGGGTTTCTCCGGGGTGGCGCGCAACGGCTACCTGACCAACACCCTGACCCCCTTCGTGGGCGACGGGAATACGCAGACGCCGGAGTTCAAATCCTTCCTCGTCAACGTGGAAAAGGCGTGAGGTGAAACATGAGTAGCCAAGACATCTACGCCCGCTCCGCCACCACCACGCCGATGCCCTCGGTGCGGCGCGAGGAGGAAGTGGCCAAGCTGATCGACGTGTCCAAGTGCATCGGCTGCAAGGCCTGCCAGGTCGCCTGCTCGGAATGGAACGAGCTGCGCGACGAGGTGGGCCACAACCACGGCACCTACGACAACCCCATCGACCTGACGTCCGACTCCTGGACGGTCATGCGCTTCACCGAATACGAAGCGCCGGCCGGCAACCTGGAGTGGCTGATCCGCAAGGACGGCTGCATGCACTGCGCCGAGCCGGGCTGCCTCAAGGCCTGCCCGAGTCCGGGGGCGATCGTGAAGTACGCCAACGGTATCGTCGACTTCAACCAGGACCACTGCATCGGCTGCGGATACTGCATCACCGGCTGCCCGTTCAACATCCCGCGCATCTCGCAGAAGGACCACAAGGCGTACAAGTGCACCCTGTGTTCCGACCGCGTGGCGGTGGGCATGGAGCCGGCCTGCGTGAAGACCTGCCCGACCGGCGCCATCGTCTTCGGCACCAAGGAGGACATGAAGGAACACGCCGCCGAACGCATCGAGGACCTCAAATCGCGCGGCTTCGAGCACGCCGGCCTGTATGACCCGGAAGGGGTGGGCGGCACCCACGTGATGTACGTGCTGCACCACGCCGACAAGCCCTCGCTCTACGCCGGCCTGCCCGACAAACCCTCGATCAGCCCGCTGGTCAGCCTGTGGAAAGGCATCACCAAGCCTCTCGGCCTGCTGGCCATGGGCGCGGTGGTGCTGGCCGGGTTCTTCCACTACACCCGCACCGGTCCCAACCGGGTGGAGGAGGACGAGCCGGGCGGTTCCGATCCGGAGGCGCCGGTGCACAAGGTCGACCCTTCGGTGCATGACTATGACCCGCGTCAGCGCCCGTGACCTCCCTGGCAGTTGCTTTTGCCCCCTCTCCCAGCGGGAGAGGGCTGGGGTGAGGGCTACGAGGATCGAGAGATGAAAAAAGATATCCAGCGCTACAACGCCAACGAACGGAGCAACCACTGGATGGTGGCCATTCTGTTCTTCCTCGCCGGCCTCTCGGGGCTGGCGCTGTTCCACCCGTCCATGTTCTGGCTGACCAACCTCTTCGGCGGTGGTCCGTGGACGCGCATCCTGCACCCCTTCCTCGGGGTGGCGATGTTCCTGTTCTTCCTCGGGCTGGTGGTGCGTTTCGCCCACCACAACCTGATGGAAAAACGCGACGTGCAATGGCTGAAACAATGGCGTGACGTGGTCGCCAACCGCGAGGAAAACCTCCCGGAAGTCGGCCGCTACAACGCCGGGCAGAAGCTGCTGTTCTGGACCCTGCTGCTGTGCATGCTGGTGCTGCTGCTGACCGGCTTCGTCATCTGGCGGGCGTACTTCAGCCAGTGGTTCGGCATCGACATCATCCGCCTGGCGTCGCTGCTGCATGCCTTGGCCGCCTTTGTGCTCATCTGCAGCATCCTGGTGCACATCTACGCTGGCATCTGGGTGAAGGGCTCGATGGGCGCCATGCTCTATGGATGGGTCAGCCGCGGCTGGGCGCGCAAGCACCATAACGGCTGGCTGAAGGATGTGGAGAAGGGCAAGGGGCACTGACCTGCAACGTTGCTGAAATGAATGCCGGCTGACACTGGATTGCCAGCCGGCACGGACAGTTCTCTCTCCCTTTGGGAGAGGGCCAGGGTGAGGGGCTCTTGAGGCCCCGATCCGCCATCAACAAGGAGTCCTGCGTGTCAGGCCGAATTCTCGAACCCGGGCAGATCGAAGCTGCCGCCAACATCCCGCCGTTGTTCAACCTGCCGTCTCACGATCTCTTCACCCACCGCGCCGCGCGTTTGCGTGAACTGGCGCCGGGCAACCCGCTGCAGGGCTACCTGGAACTGATCGCCGGTGTCTGCGACACCCAGCAGGCACTGCTCGATCGCAAGCTGACGTTGCCCTCGCCGGACTCCGCCGCGCTGGTCCGCAGCCGCGAACACCGCATGCCGCCGCTGGCCTATGAAGTGCTGGTACGCGAAGGCGCCTGGCTGCCACAGCTGGACGCCTTTCTCGATGCCTACGAGCCCACCGCCAACCCGGCCATCGTCCAGGCGCTGAAGGCCCTGCGCAGCGCCGACGAGGGCCAGCGCAAGGCCTGGGCGCTGGGCCTGCTCAATGGCCAGTTCGACCTGCTGCCGCCGGCCCTCGTGCCGTTCCTCGGCGCCGTCCTGCAGGTTGCCTTCAGCCAGTGGCTGCTGGCACTGCCCGAGGACACCCTGGCGGAGACCGACAGCCAGACTCTCTGTCCGGCCTGCGGCGCGCCGCCGGTGGCGGGGATGATCCGCCACCAGGGCAAGCACGCCGGGCTGCGTTACCTGTCCTGCTCGCTGTGCTCCTGCGAATGGCACTACGTGCGCGTGAAGTGCAGCCACTGTGCCGAGAGCAAGGGCCTGGCCTATTACTCGCTGCAGCGCGAAGGCGTGGCCAGCGACCAGGCGCCACTCAAGGCCGAAACCTGCCCCGGCTGCCAGTCCTACCTCAAGCAGTTCTACCTGCAGCACGACAAGCACGCCGAGGCCCAGGCCGACGACCTCGCCAGCCTCGCGCTGGATATCCGCCTGGCCGAGGACGGTTACCTGCGCACCGCGCCGAACCTGCTGCTGGCTCCCGGCGGCTCTTCGTAGGATGTGGTGGAGCGAAGCGATACCCATCGAACACAGCATGGGTATCGCAGGCTCCACCCATCCTACGAAGACAGCGCGATAACGGCGGATAACGCGCTCCGCGTTATGCGCCCTACACTGACTCCAGCCCTCGCAATCCGCACAAGGCCCGTCCATGACCTCGGTACGCCTGCCCTCCATCGACCGCCTGCTGCGCAGCCCGGCCTGCCAGCCGCTGCAGCAGCGCTACGGCCGCGAGGCCCTGCTCAAGACCCTGCGCGACCTGCTCGACGAACTGCGCGAGCCGGCGCTCCACGGCCAACTGGCCGCCATCGAACTGGAGGAATCCGTGCTCGCCGGCCGGGCTGGCGAACGCCTCGCCGCGCACCACGCCAGCCGCGTGCGCCGGGTGTTCAACCTCACCGGCACCGTGCTGCACACCAACCTCGGCCGCGCCTTGCTGCCGGAGGAAGCCATCGAGGCGATCACGATGGCCGCGCGCTACCCGCTCAACCTCGAATTCGACCTCGCCACCGGCAAGCGTGGCGACCGTGACGACCTCATCACCGGGCTGATCCGCGAGCTCACCGGCGCCGAGGCCGTCACCGTGGTCAACAACAACGCCGCCGCCGTGCTGCTGGCGCTCAACAGCCTGGGCGCGCGCAAGGAAGGCATCATTTCCCGTGGCGAACTGATCGAAATCGGTGGTGCCTTCCGCATCCCCGACATCATGTCCCGCGCCGGGGTGAAGCTGGTCGAAGTCGGCACCACCAACCGCACCCACGCCAAGGACTACGAAGCCGCCATTGGCCCGCGTGCGGGCCTGTTGATGCGCGTGCACACCAGCAACTACAGCGTGCAGGGCTTCACCGCCAGCGTCGCCACGCCGGAGCTGGCGCAGATCGCCCACACCCACGGTCTGCCATTGCTGGAAGACCTGGGCAGCGGCACGCTGGTCGATCTCACCCGCTGGGGCCTGCCCAAGGAGCCGACCGTGCAGGAAGCCCTGCGCGACGGCGCCGACATCGTCACCTTCAGCGGCGACAAGCTGCTTGGCGGCCCCCAGGCCGGGCTGATCCTCGGCAGCAAGGAACTGATCGGACGGATCAAGAAGAACCCCCTCAAGCGCGCCCTGCGCGTGGACAAGCTGACCCTCGCCGCGCTGGAGGCCGTGCTCAATCTCTACCGAGACCCGGATCGCCTCGCCGAACGACTCACCAGCCTGCGTCTGCTCAGCCGCCCGCAGGCCGATATCCGCGTCCAGGCCCAGCGCCTCGCACCGGCTTTGGCAGCGCTGCTGGGCGACGGCTGGAGTGTCAGCGCCGTGGATGCCCTGGGGATGATCGGCAGCGGCGCCCAGCCGGTCGCCCGGCTGCCCAGCGCCGCGCTGTGCCTGCGCCCGATCCAGCCCAAGCGCCAGCGCGGACGTGCGCTGCTCCATCTGGAGGAACGTCTGCGCTGCCTGCCGATTCCCGTGCTTGGCCGCATCGATGACGATGCGCTGTGGCTCGACCTGCGCCAGCTTGACGACGAACCCGGCTTCGTCGCCCAACTGCCGCTGCTGGCCGAGGGCGACGCGTGATAGTCGGAACCGCCGGCCACATCGACCACGGCAAGACCTCGCTGCTGCGCGCCCTCACCGGCATCGAGGGTGACCGCCGCCCGGCCGAGCGCGAGCGTGGCATCACCATCGATCTGGGCTACCTCTATGCCGACCTCGGCGACGGCGCGCTCACCGGTTTCATCGATGTGCCCGGTCACGAGCGCTTCGTCCACAACATGCTCGCCGGCGCCAGCGGCATCGACCTGGTGCTGCTGGTGGTGGCCGCCGACGATGGCGTGATGCCGCAGACCCGCGAACACCTCGCCATCGTTCAACTGCTCGGCATCCGCCGCGCCATCGTCGCCCTGACCAAGGCCGACCGCGTGCCCGCCGAGCGCGTGGCACAGGCGGCTCGCGAAGTGCAGGAACAGCTTGCCGATGGAGCTCTGAGCGGGGCGCCGATCTTCCCCGTGTCCAGCGTGACTGGGGAGGGCATCGACGCACTGCGCGGCGCACTCACCGAAGCGGCGCGCGATACCCGTGAAGGTGCAGCAGCGGGTGGTTTCCGCCTGGCGGTGGACCGCGCTTTCAGCGTCAGTGGCGCGGGCGTCGTCGTCACCGGAACCGCCTTCGCCGGCACCGTTCGTGTGGGCGATGAGTTGCTGCTGGGCAGCGCCGGCCGCCGCGTTCGTGTCCGTGGTTTGCACGCACAGAACCGCGAGGCGCAGCAGGCCCACGCCGGTCAGCGCGTAGCCCTGAACATCGCCGGCGAACGCCTGAGCATCGACCAGATTCACCGCGGCGACTGGCTGATCACTCCGGAACTACATGCGCCCACCACGCGCATCGATATCGACCTGCGCCTGCTGCCCAGCGAGACACGCGCCTTCACCCACTGGACACCCGTTCATGTGCACCTTGGCACCCAGGACGTCACCGGCCGCATCGCTCTGCTCGAAGACGAGCGCTTGCAACCGGGCGAACGCGCCTTCGCGCAGCTTGTCCTGAATGCTCCAAGCCATGCTGTCCACGGCGACCGATTGGTGCTGCGCGATCAGTCCGCGCAGCGCACCCTCGGCGGCGGCCGCGTGCTCGACTCCTTTGCTCCCGCACGCAATCGCCGCAGTCCGGAACGTATGGAACAACTGCGGGCCTTGCAGGGCGAGAGTCTGGAAGGTGCCTTGCCGACGCTACTGGCCCACGCCAGCAACGGCCTCGATCCGGCACTGCTGGCGCGGCAGTTCAACCGCCCCCGCGAGACCTGGAAGCTGCGCTCCGAACTGGTCGAGATCAGCACGCGCCTGGGTGCGAGACTCTTCGCGGTGGAACGCTGGAGCGCGCTGCAGGAGCAACTGCTGGCCGAACTGCAGACCTTCCACCAGGAAGCCCCCGACGAACTCGGTCCTGACCGCGATCGCCTGCGCCGCTACGCGCTGCCGCAACTGGAACGCCCGGTGTTCATCGCGCTGCTGGAAAGCTTGCTGGCCGAAAAGCGCATCGACAGCAGCGGACCCTGGCTGCACCTACCCGATCACCGCGTGCAGCTCGGTGAAGCCGACGAGAAATTGCGCGATCGTCTCTGGCCATTGCTGCAGGCCGGCAACTTCGACCCACCCTGGGTGCGCGACCTTGCCCGCGAGCTGGCGGAGGAGGAGGGCGACGTGCGCCTGTTGCTGCGCAAACTCGCCCGACTGGGCCATCTGCACCAGGTGGTGAAGGACCTGTTCTATCCGGAAGAAACCGTTCGCCAACTCGCCGGCCACGCCCTGCACCTGCGCGACCAAGCCGGCATCATCCGCGCCGCCGCTTTCCGCGACCGCATCGGCATCGGCCGCAAACGCTGCATCCAGTTGCTGGAATACTTCGACCGGATCGGTTTTACCCGCCGCTATGGCAACGAGCGGAGGGTGCGGGAGGATTCGGCGCTGGCGAGTACTGCGGCAGCGGACAAGTCCTAGCTGTCGACCGGAATCGGATGCCACTCAATGGCTAGCTGGCCTACAGTAGAAAAGGTATATACGACGTATATTCCTTTTCATCACCTGCGAGCCTTCCCATGAGTAAAGAAGCCGTGTTCACCATGAAGCTGGAGTCTGAGCTGCGCGCCGAATTCATGGCTGCCGCAGAGGCAGCGCATCGCCCGGCCTCCCAGGTCATGCGAGAACTCATGAGAGACTTCATCCGCCAGCAGCGCCAGGAGCAGGACTACGACGCCTTTCTGCAAGCCAAAATCGACGCGAGCCGCGCGTCGTTGGCGGCCGGCGAGGGGCGCTCGGATGAAGAGGTGGAGGAGGCCTTTGCTGCTCGCCGCGCCAGGGCAACCCGCCGCAAATGAGGGTCCGCTGGAGCACGGAATCCGAGCAGGATCGTCTCGATATCTGGCAGTACATCGCTGCCGACAATCCGGAGGCGGCGGCGCAGATGGATACTCTTTTCAGCGCCACGGTGAGCAAGCTGAAGGAGTTTCCCGAGATGGGGAAGCCGGGAAGGATTCCAGGCACTCGCGAACTGATTCCTCACGAGAGTTACCGGCTGATCTACCAGATCGAAGCGGACGCACTCTGGATAATGGCACTGGTGCACACCATGAGACTGTGGCCGCCGGCGCGTAGCGAGTGAGAGCTATACGGAAGCCTTGAGGCGCATGGCTCCAGCGTAACGCCTCCTAGCCCACCTTCGACTTCGTCAGCGGAATCGCTGCGCTGGTATCGGTCAGTGCAATGATGGCAACATCCAGGCTCCCGATTCGCCGACGCGCTCCAGCGCCGGCACCAGTCCAGGGAAGGCAATCACGCCCGGTGGCGTGGCCGGGCTTCAAACCCTCTAAAATGGCATTTCAGAGCATTCCATTATGTTCTGTTGCCCGTTTTTCCTTTGCTTGACTGTCGTGGTTCGTGCCTTTTCGTCTCTTTGATTTCGACATTTTTTCGACCATTTAAGACCTCAGCCGGTCCTCGGCTGCCGACGATTTCCATAGCTGTATTTGATGAGTAAAATGGCAGTTTGAGATTAATTGGCCATTCATCCTATCTGCTACAGGATCGTTGCTTGAGCATCACTACCATTTCCATTCCGCGTCTTAATGATGACCTATGGGACTATTGGCAGTTGCGGAGCATTTGGCAGGCAGTAGCAAATGCGCCACGGGACCATGAAATCCACTTTGATTTCTTAAAATGCGATTTTTTGCGTCCTAACGCTGTGGTCATCCTTGGCGGGATGGCGAGGATCCTTCAGTCCGGAGGCCGGAGAGTCTGCTTTCTTTCCAACACAATGCGGGCTGGAGTGCAGGCGAATCTCGTCCAGAACGGGTTCGCTCATGCTATGGGCGCTTCCATTGCGCCTTGGCGTGGAAACGCGATTCCATACCAAGAGTTCGCTGCCCCAGATAAAGAACGAATCGTATCGAGCTTGCGAGAGCATTGGCTTGGGCGGGGATGGATTTCAGTAAGCGAATTGCTTGCTGACGCCATCTTAGGGCAGATTTGGGAGCTTTTTAGCAACGCCTTTGAGCATAGCAGGTCGACGGTTGGCGTTATCTGCTGCGGACAGCACTTCCCCAATCGTCGAGAACTGCTACTCTCCATCGCAGATTTTGGGGTGGGCATCCCTGCTAACGTGGGGGCTTACCTAGGCGGTCAGCCCTGCGCAGGTGATGTGGCTATGCGTCACGCATTTTCCCGAGGTTTCACGACGACAAACGGCAGCGTTCCCAGGGGAATGGGGCTAGATTTGGTCAAGGAGTTCGTGCAAAAAGCGAATGGTTGCCTTGAGATTTTTAGTCACCAAGGGCATGCTCGGATTGACGTTCGCGGTGAAAAGTACGATAATATTGCGCCCATTTTTCATGGGACGTTGGTTCAGATTCGGCTGTGCTGTGACGACAAGTTCTACCTGCTGTCAAATGAGCTGAATGAGCAGCCATTTTTCTGATGAGGCAAGGTATGTATCTACAGGTTCGTGAGCTGGTTGGCGAAAATGCCATGACGCTGGATGACGGTAAGGCAATCTTCCGTTCTATCCATGAGCCTCTTTTGCACGGCGATACGGTTGAACTCGATTTCGACGGGGTAAAAGTTTTCGCTTCGCCATTTTTCAATGCCGGTATCGGTGCTTTGCTAGAAGATGTAAAGCCTGACATTTTGAACCGAAATCTAAAAATTAATCATATTTCTGACTTCGGTTCTAGAGTACTTAGGCGTGTTATTGAAAACGCTAAGGAGTACTACAGCAGCTCAATAGAGCAACGTCAGGCATCTTATCGTATTGCTGAAGAAGCAAGTAAGGGCCTTTAATGCCGGTGAAGGTCCGTGCGAATGTGGTTAACATCACTACGGATACTCCTAAGGCTAACGACGTTTTTTTAGTCGATACAAACGCTTGGTACTGGCTTTTTTATCCTAAGGCGTCGGTTTTTCAGTTGCAAAACTCTGCAGCTCAACCGTATCAGGTTACTGATTATCCTACCTATCTAAAAGCCGTTCTGTCTTCTGGGGCAAAGCTTTATTGCAGTCCTTTGAGCTTTTCTGAGTTGGCTCATAATATTGAGTCTGCGGAAAGAAGCATTTACGCTTTCAATGCAAACAAGACGATTGGAGCCAAAGAGTTTCGGCACAACTACCCAAATCAGCGGGCTCGAGTGGCAACCCTCATCCAGAGTGTCTGGCAGGACGTAACTGACACCTCTGACCTCATGCCTGTTAACCTTGACTGTCAATTTACAGCGGCTGCCGTCAAGAAATTTAGCTTGATGGCTTTAGATGGCTACGATTTGTTTATGGTTGAGCAGGCTCTAGCGTCTGGAGTCACCAATATTATTACTGATGACTCTGATTACTGCTCCGTTCCAGGAATTACAGTTTTTACATCGAACCAGACTGCGATTCGAGAAGCTACATCCGCTAAGCTCCTTGTGGTTCGATAATTAAGTCTAATCCATCGTTTTCGCTTCTTTAAGGTAAAAGCGGTGCGCTAATAAAGGCACTTGCAATTCCTACGATTAAACCAACAACTACTACCCAGCGAATATTTTCGTTCAGTTCGTGCCGTTTAATTCCTTGCCCAATCTTAAAGGCCGTTACTGGGAAGATTTTTTCTCTTACTTTTGCGAATATCCACGCGACTAAGGCTACGAAGGCAATAATCGCGGTAAGCGCCGAGATTATTGCGATTGCCATTTGAGGTGAGGTGGAAGCTGTTGCTTTAGCTGGTGGCTTGTTTATGAGGCTAATGAATCCAAAGCCAAGCATGCCAAGCACTAATAGGACGAAACCTAGGTCGACAGTTGCTAGGAGTGAGTACCAGGGCTTTATTCCCTCGAATGTGTCTCGAATTTTGGTATTTATCGTGGTTATGGATTCCTCCTCTCCATGAAGTGAGAGAGATAAAATATTATAAAATTTCTTTCCTAATGTTACTGTTCCAACTTCTATGTCCTTATCGTCATTCCGCCTTATTGCCGTAAATTGTACTGTTTTTATTTCTGATCTCTTAGGGTTTGTGTATTTTGAGATTTCTTCTTTTCTTGTGAATTTCCGATGTATTCCGTCGCTGCAGGTTACTTCTGCTTCAACTTTCTCGTAATAGCTGCCTAGAGTGCTCCAAATTCCTTCAACGTCTTCTGCTGTGGCTACAAAGGCGTGCTTTCCAGCGTATTCGGCTTTCACTTGCATTCTGTTGAGCGCTCCCTATAGTTCTTGGGGATTTATATTGGCTAGACAGTTTTGGTAGTGCGAAAAGTTAGTCTAGGCTGTTAATTATTTCGTAACCTCGGTCTGCTTAATCGCTCCTATCCCGCTTGAACCAACGCAGTGTTGCCTTCCCTTTGCTGGCCAGAGCGGTGAGAGCCTGCTAGTTCCGATCCCTGCTACCCAGGCCGACTGCAAATTTGCAGTTTCGCCGCTCGATACTGCCTTCCTTGTAAGGCCAGCAAACTCTGTCCTTTGTACTCTGAGTCTCCCCGACGATGGTGATTCTGGGGCCCTGCGGCTCGGATTGCCGAGCTGGTTCCTTTGGGGTGGGAAAGGGGCGTAACGGAAGCACGTTATCCGCGCCGCGAGGCGTGTAGTTTTGGTCGTGGTAGACGGTTTGCTTCGGTATGGCGGGCAGAGCGGGCTCTGTTGCACGCTGGACTGTGGCGCTGGGATTGTCCCGGCGGAATCGCTCTTCCACCAGTCGATCCCACTTGTCCTGATCATTTACCGGGTTTGATCGGCTCACTTGGGCAACAGGGTCGAGTTGAGCCTGGTGCTTACTCGCTAGGCTTCGGACCGTGTTTTGCAGCAGGGCTGAGCTGGCGAGATACAGCGCGCCGAATACGACGGCAGTGCTGGCCAACACAGGGACGGACCATTTCCTTGCTGTGTATTGCCAGCCTTTGCGCCGGAGATATGCGGGGGCGTCGTCCCGATCTGCTTTCATGATTTAGCTCCTTTCCCTGAAGCGTCGGCGTGTTCACGCCAAAGGTGATTATCCCTTTCTATTGAACCATCGCAGTGCCGCTTTCCTTGTCAGCTCTATCCCGCGTTGGTCTTGGGCAATTTTTCATTTGCCTCGTCGTATTCGGGGCTTGTCTGACCGCACTCAGGTGCGATTTTTCCCGTGACCATCCAAAAGGCATACTCGGGGGCAAGTTCCACCAACGCCTTAATGTCGTCCTCGTTGACTCGTCGAGCTCCCTTTCTCAGTGCGTACCACTTTTCCCGGTCGATACCGCTCAGCTGCTCTAAGCGTTTAGCTGTCAGCTTCTTCCTCTCAAGAATGGCGACTATTCGCTCTCTCATCTTTTCGATTTCGTCAGCACAAAGGGACGCCGGCTGATTGTGACTCCAGCTCGACTCCTCATAATCGGCATACAGGCACCGGCATATATTGCCGGATGTATATCGCCGGTAATGACACGAATAGTGACGGAACGACAATGGAACTGGAAGAGCTGCCACCCGGGTCCCTGGTAGGACCGCAACAAGATGTCGAGCCCATCGAGAAGTGGGCAGAACGCAACGGAGTGACTTTCGGTACTGCCCGTGCCTGGGTGTACCGGGGCGTCCTCCCCTCCGTGAAGCTGGGCAAGCTGCGTATGGTGAATAGCGCGTTGATGCGGAACTGGCTGCTGGAACAGGAGTGGACGGCGTGAACCATGAACGTCTTCAGTGCCTACCTGGGCAAGCCTCACTCTTCGGGCTGCGACTGCTCTGTCTGTTGGTCCCGTCGCGAACTGGCGAAGCCCGCTCCCTCCCAATCCACACCCTGCACCGAGTGCCGCCCTACGCGGGTCTTTACGGTCGTTACTACGATGGCGCCGGTCGCTGGAGTGTGGCGCTCGATCCACTCGACGTACCGGGTGGAACGGGGTTTTACCTGCGACAAACACATGCCCGCGCTCCGTCCCCCGAAGTATTGGCACGTTGTCTACGACAGCGGCAGACCCACGCCCTTCGTGCCAATCCACGAACCGTTCGAGCTGGAGGGCTGAAGCATGTCCACTAGGTTCATCGCATACCTGATCGTCCGTCTCGCGTTCATTGCCATTGCGCTGCTGGTGGGCCGTTACCCCGCTCGCCATATCCGCCCCACCTGGGCCCGTCAGGTCAGGGGCCGCCGCACCGGCTTGTCCGAACACGCTTCATCGTTCGGTCAAACGGAGCGCCGGGCGAAGCGCACCCTTGACCGCGCTCCCCCCTGAATAGCCTCAGCTCGGGAGAGTGGGGCAGCTCCACCGCCCCGCGCTCCTGAGCCCTCGGCGGCGAGAGCGGGATGGTAAGGGCAGCGCCCTTACGACGTTGATCTTCGCTCTCCCAGCCACTCACCACCCGTAAACCCAAGGCACCACCACACCCGCTGAATGACGGCCACCAACGCGCCCAATTTGCAGCAGCGGGCCAACTCATGCCCGAAAAAGGCAAAGGAGCTTCACATGAACATGTTTGCAACCACCGGCGGCGTAGTCGAACTGTGGGTCACCAAGACCGATACCTACACCTCTACCAAGACCGGCGAAATCTACGCCAGTGTCCAGGCTATTTCCCCGATCCCCGAGGGCGCTCGCGGCAACGCCAAAGGCTTCGAAATCAGCGAATACAGCATCGAGCCGACCCTGCTCGACGGCATCGTCTTCGCCGGCGCTCCGGTGCTGTGCAAGTTCGCCAGCGTGGTCCGCCCGACCCAGGACCGTTTCGGCCGCACCACCAATACCCAGTTCCTCACCGAGCTGCTGAGCGTGGGCAAAGAGACCGCCGCGCCGCGTCAGCCCGCCGTGCAGCAGCCCACTCAGCGCCCGGCACCGCAACCCGTCAGCGACAAACCCAGCGCTGACAAGCCCGGCGAATCGCCCAAGAACTAACACGGGAGCACGGCCATGACTCGATACCTCTCCCTGTTCGTGGTTGGCCTCGCCGCTGGGTACGCCTGGGGCTGGGTCGATGGCGTGGCGCGCTTCCTATGAATTTCATCGCTTGTGACGGCCGGTGGGCGCTCGGTGCCGATGGTTCCGCCATCTGCACCGGCACCCTGAAGGTCTTCACCCGCGAGGAAATGCAGAGCGAGGTTGGCTCTGCACTCACCTGGGAACAGGTCGCCGAGATTCGCGGGGATGTGCTCGGACTCTTTGCCATCGCCTTCGGCTTTCTGGTCCTGAAACGACTGCTCAAGTAGCGAGGTAACACCCATGAACCAACTGAAGAACCGTCTGCAAAACCGCGCTTCGGCCTATGGTCGTCGCGCCCGCCAAGTGGCTGTTGGCGTTGCTGCCGTCGGCTCCACCCTGGTCGCCACCGCCTATGCGGCAGTGCCCTCGGAAGCGACCGCCGCACTGACCACCGCCGGTGACGACACCAACACCATCGGCTGGGCCGTGTTCGCCGTGCTGGTCGCCGCTGCGGCATTCAAGTACATGCGCCGCGCCCTGTAACCCCACCCGGCCTGACAGCCGTAGCACCGAACCCCGCTCCGGCGGGGTTCTTCTTCTGGAGAGCCTGCCATGTCCGTGCAGTGGTATGTCCTCATCGTCACCACCCTGGCGTTTGCCGTGGTGTTCTTCGGGCGGGTCTGAGCATGCGCGCCCTGGTCCTGTTTCTGCTGGTGCTGACGGTGAGCACGGCTCAAGCCGAGGATTATTACTGGCAGTACTACGGCTACAACGTCACCCGTGCACCGACCCCAGCCGGGGCCTGTCAGGGGATGATGGACTACTGGAACCGCCCCGACGGTTTGTACGTGGATACGATGCTGTCGGTCTCGGTGTCAGGTTCTTCGGGCACTTGCTACTACCAGACCCTTACCAAGGCGACTGGCAAGATCACTCAGCATTCGGGAAAACTGGTTCGCTTCGGTGACGGCTGTACCGCACCCAAGGTGTATGACAAGGACATTGGCGAGTGCATAGTCCCGGAGAAGGACAAGTGCCTCAGCACCATCGGCCAGATGGTCGAGCATCAACACAAGATCGGCGCTCTCAGCGAAGGCGGGGTCGTTCTGCAGAACACCCGCACCGAACCGCCGGGCAGTCTGTGCCAGGGCTCTTGCCAGTACGCCTCGACCGGCGAGGCCCCCAGCCGCTGTTATCGCTTCATGGAAGGCGGCGATCAGAACTCAGGCTTCTGCGTCTTCCGTTACAAGGGCAACGGTGTCATCTGCCCGAACACCGACCCCACGCCCAATACGCCGCCCGCCGCGTTGCCTACCCGCGAAAAGTCCAACGAGTGCACCAACAAGGTCACTGACGCCGAGGGGCGCGTCCATTACAGCTGCCTTGCCACGGACACCTTCAAGGAACCGGGCAACATGCAGTGCGGCGAGGTCAACGGCGTCTTCGGCTGCAAAGAGGGCAAGCCCAGCCCGACCCAGAAGCAAACCGAAACGAAGACCGAAGTCAGCGAAAAGACCGCCAGTGATGGCTCCTCGACCACCAGCACGACGACCACGACCACCACCACCAATTGCAGCGGCGTCAACGCCTGCTCCTCGACCACCAGCGTCACCAACGGCACCAGCAAGACCAACGCCGATGGCACCTCTGGCGGCGAGTCGTCCAGCTGCACAGGCACCGGCTGCAAGGCCAGCGACAAGCCCGGCGAGGAAAACAAGGATGACAAGGAAGAGGAGGAAGAGCCCGAGCGCGAAGTCTCCGGCACTGACGACTGCGATGCGTCGGTGCAGTGCTCGGGCGACGCCATCGACTGCGCCATGGTGGAGCAGCAAAAGAAGCTGCGCTGCGAGGTGGAAAAGCAGGGCGACTTCGAGAAGAACAAAGGCCAGATCGAAGCGGCGGTGAAAGGCGACAAGTTCCAGCTCACCGACGACCTCGAAGTCGAAGCCCCGTCCTTCCTCAACAGCGGCACGCGTTTCCTGCCTTCCAGTTGCCCGACCGACAAAACCTTTTCCCTGAGAACCAACGGCGGACGCACCTTCGCGTTTACCTACGCGCCGCTATGTGCTGCCGCTTCCGATCTCGGAGTCCTGCTTCTCATTGGCACCAGTGTGTTCTGCGCGCTCTACGTGGGCCGCGCCTTTGGAGGTGAATGATGCAATACCTGTTCTTGGTGCAACTCCTGATCATGATCGTCGGCCCGCTGGTGAAGATGGTCATGCGCATGCTCGGCGTCGGTTTCGTCGCCTATGTCGGCTCCAACCTGCTGCTCGATCAGGTGCGCAGCTACGTGCAGTCGCAGATGGGTAATGCGGGGCTCGCGATCCAGCAGATCCTCGGCCTGGCCAAGGTCGATATGGCGATCAATATGTTCCTCGCCGCCGTGGTCACTCGCATGGTCCTGTCCGGGTTGGACAAGGCCGCCGACCGCAAACGCAAACAGGTCTGGAATCCTCCAGGCCGCGATTACATCGACGCGTAAGGGGGACCGGCCATGCTCTACATCCGCACCGGCAAACCCGGCCACGGCAAGACCCTCAACACCATTCGCGAAGTCGATCAGAAGGCCCACAAGGAAGGCCGCGTCGTCTACTACCACAACGTGGCGGACCTCAAGACCGATCAACTGCAAGCGTCGTGGTTCGAGTTCGACGACCCGTACAAATGGTACGAGCTGCCCCAGGACGCCATCATCGTCGTCGACGAAGCACAAGGCTGGTTCGGCGTGCGCGACCCCCGGCAGAAGCCGCCGGAGCACATCAGCCGCTTCGAGATCATGCGGCACCAAGGCCACGAAGTGCATCTGGTCACCCAGGACCCGCGCTACATCGACGTACACCTTCGCCGCCTGTGCAACGGCCACATCCACTACTGGCGGGTATTCAAGAGCCAGCAGCTGCTGCGCTTCGAATCCGAAGCTGTGATCGAGGCTGTCGAGAAGAAGACCAGCTTCAAGGACGCCGACAAGACCACCCTCAAGCTCGATAAAAAGTACTTCGGCGTCTACACCAGCACCAAGGCCAATCACCACTTCGCCTTCAAGCCGCCGAAGAAAATGATCCTGGCGCTGGCCGTGATCATCGGCGCAGCCTTCATGGTTTACCGCGCCTACGAACGCTATGCGGATGGCAGCAAAGCCGCCACTCCGGCAGGCGCGGCGGCTGACGCAACCGCACCGAACGGCGCAGACAAGGGCGTGGTCGATCAGGTGTCGTCGGCAGTCACCTCCCTGATCAAGCCTACGGGGGACGGAGAGGCCAAGCCCGTCACCGCCGAGCAATACCTGGAGCGACGCAAGCCCCGCGTGCCTGACTTGCCGTCCTCGGCGCCGGTGTACGACGAACTGACCAAGCCCGTTACTCACCCGCGGCTGTATTGCCTGTCCACCAGCGACCCGCGCCTTGTGGCCCGACGCCCACAACACACCGTGAAGGACGGCAAATCCTGCCAGTGCTACACGCAGCAGGGCACCAAGGTCGCCACGGCTTTCGACTTCTGCCTGACCGTCGCCAAGGACGGCTACTTCGATCCCACGCTGCCCGACCGCAACGGCCTCGATCCGCGATCAGGGTTGCAGCCAGCCCTTGCCGCCACACCGCCACCGCAACCCTCGACCGAGCGACTACAGGCCGATGCGCAGCCCGCAGGCACGACGGTGACGGTCGTCCCCGATAGCGAGTACCCATCCCGCCCCTGGCGCAGCAATTAGCGCGCGGCGGCGCCGTTTTGCGGATTGAGCCGAGGTACGAGGCCAACCGCAAACGGCGCTCGGCGCGGCGCGGCCGACGACCCTGTAACACGTCGGATAACCCACTGAGCACAGTTTCGATTAGTACCTATTTGGAGTGTTTCCAATGACCAAGCCACAACACCAAGTCCGCGTCACCCTCAAACCCGGTGGGGAAATTTATGAGTCGCCCGAAGGGCGTTTGTTCTTCGATGACAAACTGGCCAAGTTCACCGACCTGTCCGGCGTGCGTCTGCTGCGTTGCGGCGTGGACACGCTCCGCCAGTTGTACAACGGCCTGATTCGTCCCGAAGTCATGGCGGTCTTCGATGAGCCGGAAGACATCGTAGAGTTCGCCGGGTATCAGTGGGCCAAGGGCAGGGTAGGGCGAGACTCCGGCTACCAGTACCGCCTCCAGAACGCCGATATGGGCCTGATCCTGCTGATCAAGAATCACAATGTGAAGCTCGAAAACATCGGCCCGCACCTCAAGATCGAAGTGTCTCCGCACGCCCTGGATGGCGCCGATCCGTCGATCCTGCAAGGCGTGCTCGATGACCTTTCCGCTGCGGTTCTGTATGCCAGCGAAGTGAACCAATGCGCCGTGCACCTCGCGCTCGACGTGCAGGGTTGGACGCCTTCTTCTGATCTCGTTGACCGCATGCGCTGTCGCTCGCACCGGGTGCGCCAGATCAGCGGGATCGACCGTATCGAATTCGACGGCAATGCCTCGGTGTATGGGCGCGGTGAGACATTCATGTTCGGCTCGGCCAACGGCCTGCAACTGTGCATCTACAACAAGACGCTACAGGCCCGGAGCACCGACAAGCTCGACTATTGGGAAAACGTTTGGGCCTCCCTCAATGGCGATCCCTTCGGTGACGGCGAACCCGCTTACAACCCGCTGGAAACGGTGTGGCGCATCGAGTTCCGTTTCCACCACTCGGTCATTCAGCAGTTCTCCGAAGGCTCCCGTATGGCCTCTGGCGAGGTGATCGGTTGCCGCACCTACTCGGGCCTCTGCCCGCACCTGCAAGGGCTGTGGGAATACGCCTGCGACAGCTTCCGCCTGTTGCTGGACAACCCGAAGTGGTTCGATCCGTTCTGGTCGCTCATCACCCTGGATACCAAGGTGCAGGTAGAGGCCGATCCGCTCATCGAGCGCGCTGAATATCGTCGCTACTACAAGACCGCACAGGGTTTCTCGGGCAAGAACTGCGAGATGTTTCTGGGCCAGTTCGCCAGCCTCATTGCACGGGAGCGCGTACCACCAAAAAAAGCCCTTGAGGTCGGGAGAACGCTTCCATTCTGGCATGTGATCGAAGACCACTACACCGCCAAGGGTTACAGCACTCGCGACCTCGAACGTCACATCATCGGGCTCATCAACGACCGGTACTTGAAGCGGGGGTATGCGATCTAATGAGCATCACCAAGCTCCCCGATGGTCGCTGGTTCGTCGATGTCGAACCGATCAAGGGAAAGCGTTTCCGCAAGCGGTTCAGTACCAAGGGGGAGGCGCAGCGCTTCGAAGCCACGGTGCGACAGAAGTGCATCGATAATCCGGACTGGAACCCTGCGCCCAAGGACCGTCGAAGGCTGCTGGAATTGCTCGACCGCTGGGGCGTTCTGCACGGCCACGCTCTGAGCGACTATGAGGGGCGCGAGCTGTTGATGCGGCGGATGATCGAACGGCTGAAAGACCCTGTTGGACGGGCCTTCACGGCAATCCAGTTTGCCGAGTATCGAGTCAAGCGGATCAAGGACGGATACAGTCGCAAGACCCTCAACAATGAGCTGTCGTATCTACGGGCGATGTTCAACTGCCTGATCCAGTTCGGAGAGATCGATTACCCGAATCCACTGGCCACCCTGAAGCCTCTGAAGTTGCAGGAGAGCGAGCTGGCCTATCTGGATCATGAGCAGATCACGACGCTGTTTGCCACGCTGGGCCAGATGCAGCACGCGCATGTCGAACTGATTTCGACCATTTGCCTTGCGACTGGCTGTCGGTGGGGTGAGGCTCAGGGGCTTGTGCCGTCCAGGGTGAAAGGTGGTGCAGTGCACTTCATCAACACCAAGTCCAAGCGTCGTCGTTCCATCCCGATTTCGCCGGAACTGGAAAGCCGCATCCTTGACCACTTCAAGCGACACGGACACTTCACCAATTGCCGCAACGCCTTTGATGAAGCTGTCACCAAGGCTGGTTTAGAGTTACCGCCAGGTCAGAAGGCTCACGTCCTGCGACATACCTTCGCTAGCCACTTCATGGCCAATGGTGGCAACATCCTGTCGCTGCAAAAGATACTCGGCCATTCGACGTTGGCGATGACCATGCGCTACGCGCACCTCGCCCCAGGACACATGCAGGACGTGCTGGCGTTCGGTCCGAGCAGGGATTTTCGACACTTCTTCGACACTCCACCGAAGTCGGCAACGGAAGCTGAAGAAAAAGCCTTATAAATCAATATGGAAGGCAATCACGCCCGGTGGCGTGGCCGGGCTTCAAACCCGGTGGGGGACGGCAGCCGTTCCTGGGTGGGTTCGACTCCCACTGCCTTCCGCCACTTCTCCTGTCTACAGCCCTTGCGGCTGTAGGCTTCCAGAAAATCCCCCGGCCTCTCAAAACACTCAGTGTCGAAAAAGTGTCGAGAGGCTTTCAGTGCTGTGCGTCCTCGTCAGCCTGCATCCAGGAAGGGATGTCGTTCATGCCGTGCAGTACACGCCACACATCGATGTGGTCGTCGCGCTCGACGTAGAACACCAGGTAGGGATAGCGCTTGAGTGGCCAACAGTGCAGCCCCGGCAAATCCAGTTCGTGGGCATAGCGGGATGAGCCACTGGCAGGATGCCGGGCGATATGGGCGTATGCCTTTTCCAGGGCATCGACAAACCCCAGAGCAGCCTGTTCGGCGTCTTCGCTCAGGTAGTAATCGACAGCCGCTTCAACGTCCTGATTGGCGAGTACTCGCGGAATGACTGTCTTCGCCTTCATCCACGGGCCTTCCGTACCCGCGTGCGGAGCGACTCGAAGTACTCACTGTCGGCAGGTGCCGCTGGCATCGACTCTGCGCCAGCAATCAGCAGGCCTCGCAGACGCTGACGGTCCTGGTCCTTGCGAATCAGCTCGCGCACGTACTCGCTGCTGGTGCCATAACCACGCTGGCTGACCTGCTCATCGACAAAGCTCTTGAGCGCATCCGGCAGGGAAATATTCATCGTGCTCATGGGACCGGTCTCTCGGGAATGGCAAAATTTGCCAAAACATACTAGCACTGGCCATCTTCGCCGGTATCGAGAAGGTGACGAAAGTCCCAGGTTGGCTCCAGTGCCAGCACGTCCAGGACATGATCCGGCGCAAGGTGCGCGTAGCGCATGGTCATGTGAGCGAGGTGTGACCGAGCACCTGTTGCAGCATCAGAAGGTTCCCGCCGTGCGCCATGCAGTGACTCGCGAAGGTGTAGCGCAGCACGTGCACCCTCTGCCTCTGCGGCAGGTTCACGCCTGACATCTTCACCGCGTAGTCGAAGCCGTTCCGGTAGTTGGAGAACGGCCCGTGTTCCTGGAAGTGTTCGTCGGTGTGCTCTTCCAGTTCGGGCGGGGCGGGGGGGCGGGGTGGAACGGTGTGGGTGAGCCTGCGGGGGGATCCCTTTGCTTGTGGCTTGGCGATCAGCTGCTGCCGAGCAGCCGCCGTGGCATCGCTCGCCACGGCTTGCCGAGGCCGCGAGGCGTTACTGCCCCCACATCATCCGTTGCTGCTGCGACGAGAAGTCATTGGTCTGCAGCTGTACATGCGCCGGCTGGCGTTCGAGGTTGTCTTCGCCGAAGGATTCGCGCACGGGGGATTCGATGGCGCTGAACTGGTTGTAGTGCGGGGCGTCGGAGCAGCCGACGAGGGCGATACAGGCGAAGGCAACCGCGGAGAGCTTGAGCATAGGGGAGTCCTCCTGGAGTGAGCTTCGAGATTCGGCTGGAAGAATTAACGGCAGATTAAGGCGGGCGGTTGTCCAGGCCTCTCGGTGGTGGGCGCGTGCCGTGCCGGCGCAGGTTTTACCGGGGTACCGGGCCCCTGCGCGCTGTCTGCCGCGGGCCTTGCGGCGAGTGCTGCCCGCCGCGAGCCGGAGTATTTCGTCGGACGGTGCGAACCGCGTGGGTTGTGGTGTGTCTCACAGGTATCTCAACCCCCGCCCCCTGGAGGCGTATTGATCATGAAAAAGACCCTGGTTGCTGCGATTGCCTGTGCCTTCGTGCTGGGTTCGGCAGCATTGTTGCCCGCCGATCTGTCACCGATCGGCTCGGCGTATGCCCAAGGGAACGGTGGTGGTCACGGCGGCGGAAATGGCGGTGGCAACGGTGGCGGTAACGGTGGCGGAAATGGCGGTGGCAACGGCCACGGCGCCAGCCACGGTGATGGCGATGGAAATGGCCACGGCGCCAGTCACGGTGATGGCGATGGTAATGGTCATGGCAATGGCCGGGGCAAAGGCGCCATCAGCCATTCGACAGACCCGTCCGACAGTAACTCGGGCCTCCATGGCTCGAAGAGCAACGGCCGGACCGACGGCGTCGCGCACACCGGCAAAGCCACGCGTGACCATGGCAAGAACGGTCACCACACCGGCAGCACCAAGAACGACAGCAAGGGCCATGGCAAGGCGACCTCGGCCGTAGCCCATTCGAAGACGACCCAAGGACTGTCGAAGTCGACCGCCGTGTCGGCCACGACCCCTGGCGATCACAACGCTAAGGGCCTGAGCAACGCCGAGAAGAACTCCACCAAGAACGATCACGACGACGAGTGAGTCGTCCCGTGGCCAGGGACGGCCGCTTTCCAGCCCTCACCGCACCGGAAAATCGAAATAGGTCGTGGGATAGGGCTCGGCCTTCAGCCGGTAATGCCACCATTCCGCGGCATAAGGCTCGAATCCGTGGCGTAGCATGGCCTGGCGCAGGGTTTCGCGGTTGCGGGTCTGCTGCACGCTGATCAGCGTCGTGCCATGGTGCGAAATGGGGCCGAAGAAATCGAAGCGGCTGCCCATGTCCAACTCCTCTCCCGTCTTTGCATCCACCAGCGTCAGGTCGACGGTGCTGCCGCGCGAGTGCCCTGAGTGCTTGGCGATGTAGCCGTCGCGGAACAGGGTGCGCTTGTCCTGGTCGGGGTAGTAGCGGGCTTTCTGCCGGGTGTCCTGCAAGTCGTCGGCCCAGCGCTTGAAGGCCTCCACGGCGCGTTGCGGGCGATAACCATCGAAGACTTTCAAGGCCAGGCCGCTCAGGGCGAGGTCCTGTTCCACCGCGGCTAGCGCGGTGGCGGCTTCGCGGGTGAGGATGATCCGTGCCTTCTGGTAGCCGTCGATGGGCCGGCCGACGAAGTTGTCGGAGCTGGCGTAGCGCACGTCATAGCGGGCGGATTTGAGCACCTGGTCGAGGTAGACGAAGCCGGGCTGCGCCGGTTGGTCGGCGCGCAGCGGCAGGCAGGCGAACAGGAGCAGCAGGAGCGGCAGGCGCCAGCGTTGTGCGGCGCCTGCCCGGCTCATGGGCGCAGGGCCTGCACCCCGTCGTCCTCGGGGTCGAAGTTGTCCAGGTACATGCGCCGGGCGAAGGCATCCAGCGCGGCCTGGCCTTGCAGGAAGCGGCCACGGTCGGCGGCCCAGTCGTCGGGCGCAAGGCGCACCATCCAACCGTCGCCGTAACAGTCCTGGTTGATCAGCCCCGGCCGGCGCACCAGCGCGTCGTTGCTGGCGAGGATGTGGCCATCCAGCGGGCTGCGGGCGGAGGAGGCGGCCTTGGCGAATTCCACCACGCCGAAGCTGCGGTCGCAGTCGATATGCCAGCCATCGCGCTTGGGGGTGAAGGCGAAGATCTGTCCGTAGAGGGCACAGCCGTAGGCGGTGAGGCCAAGGGTGATGGCGCCGTCCGCTTCCTCGCGCAGCCAGAGGTTGTACTCGGGGGCGTACAGGCGGTCGGCAGGAAATTCCAGACCGTGCAGCTTCACAGGGTCAGCACCCGGTCGTACTCAAGGATCATCCGCGCCAGCTCGCCGCCGCTGGCGATTTCGTCGACTTCCTCGATCAGCCGGCTTTCGTCGATCGGCACGCCCGGTGCGCGGCACATCAACAGGCGCGCGCCGGCTTCCTTGGCCTGCTGGATGAAGTGGCTGACGGGCTCGCCGCCCTCGGCGGCGTAGAGGTGGTCGGCGACGTCCTGGAGCGCCAGGCGGGTGCCTTCGCCGCTGAGGAACAGGGTGACCTGGGCGTCCATGCAGGCCAGCAGGGTAGCGGTGTAGAAGGGCGCCGCGCAGCGCGCCGGGGTGCTCGGGCCGCTGCTGACGATGATCAGCACCCGCTGCCGGTCAGATGGGGTCAAGGGCTTTCTCCAGTTGTACCAGGGCGATGCGCCGGCCCTGCGGGTCGGCGCGCTCGACGATGGCCTGCGGCCGATAACCCAACCGAGTGTAGAGCAGCAGCCCGGCAGTGTTGGCGTTGAAGCAGGACACCTTCATCACCCGCGCCTTGTACTGGTCGCGGGCGAGTTTCTCCATGACTTCGATCAGGTACTGGGCCACGCCGTGCCGGCGGGCCGAGGGCGCGACCATCATGTTGCCCAGCGCGCAGTATTCGCGCGGTTGCCACTGGTAGAAGTTGGCGAAGCCCGCCGCGCGCCCGTCCAGCAGGGCGAGGGTGCTGCCCCGGCGCTCGGCCATGGCGGCGGCAAGCTGGCCGACGGTCAGCGGCCAGCTTGCCTTGGGGTAGCAGTAGAAGAGCTCGTCGCGATCCTGGGGAAAGCGCACCACCTCGTCGAGGTCGCCGGCAGCGGCGGGGCGATGGGTAAGGACTGGATGTTCCACGCTGTCTCCCGGCTCAGTGCGGCGGATACTGGGCGATGACTTTCTGCACCGTCTCGTTGATCGCCGCTTCCCGCTCGGCGGGCGTCGGCGGGCTGCTGCGCATGACCTGCTCGCCGCTGCCACGCCAGACCAGTTTGCCGTCCTTGCCGTCGAACAGGTCGACCTGGATGGTGGCGACCTTGTAGGTGACGGTGCGGGTCTCGGCTATCGGTGGTGGTCCCCAGTAGCCGCCCCAGTAACCGTTCCAGTAGCCACCGCTGTAGGAGGTGATCTGGTCCTGGCGTTGGTCGACGATCAGGTAGGCACGCACTTTCACGTCGCCGATGTTGCCACCCTGGGCCTGGCGCAGGCCGCGCTGGTCGAGCTGGTCGGCGACGGACTGGGTGATCCGCTGTTCGGTGAGGTCGCTCTTGATGCGCGGGTCGTCCGGGCGGTACTCGAACGACGGCTGTGCCCAGCTCCAGGTCATGTAGCGGGAGAAGTCACGGGTGGTGTCGTAGTCGCGGCTGACGCTGGTGGTTTCGCAGGCGGCCAGGCCCAGCATCAGGCCCAGAAGCAGTAAACGGCGGATCATGATCGCAATACTCCCTTCAGAGAATTCCATCGAAGCGCAAGGCAGACGGAATGGCAAGCAGGGAATGTTCGACGTCTAGCCCGGCCCTTCCGGTTGATAGAGTCGAGACTTATGCGCTGGAAGGAGTGTGCGATGAAGAGTCGAGTGCTGGGGGCTGTTCTGGGTCTGGTCCTGTTGCAGGCGTGCAGTGTCGAGGGCGTGCGACCGCCGTTGCCGGAGCCTAGGGTGGTGGCGCACAGGGGCGGCACCGGGGATGCGCCGGAGAACACCCTGCTGGCGATCCGCACGGCGCTGGCCAATCACAGTGACGGCCTCTGGCTGTCGGTGCAGGTGTCCGCCGACGGCGTGGCGGTACTGTATCGGCCGGCGGATCTGTCGGCGTTGACGGATGCCCAGGGAGCGGTGGCATCGAAGACGCTGGCGCAGTTGCGCCAGGTGAATGCGGGCTATCAGTTCAAGGATGTGGCGGGTGCCTACCCGTATCGCACCGATCCGCAGACCATCCCCACGCTGGCCGAGGCACTGCGGGTGATTCCCGCGCAGGTGCCGGTGTTTCTCGATATCAAGGCACAACCGGTTGCCAGCGTGATCGAGGCGACGGCCAGCACGCTGGATCAGGAGCAGGCCTGGGGCCGGGTGCGTTTCTACTCCACCGAGCGGGAAGCCAGTGATTATCTGCAGCAGCATTACGCCGGTCGCGCGCACTCCTTCGAAAGCCGCGACGCCACGCGCAATCGTCTGGTCGATCTGGCCATGGCGGGGCGTTGTTCGCCGCCAGCGCCGGGCGCCTGGATGGGGATCGAGTTGGACCGTGACCTGACCGTGACCGAGCAGTTCACCCTGGGCTCGTCGTCCTATCAGGTGAAGCCGGCGCGGCTGTGGACGCCCGGGGCGATGGACTGCGTGCGACGCGCTTCGGCGACGAAGGTGGTGATGTTCGGCATCAATTCGGCGCAGGCCTATCGTGAGGCGCACGCGCTGGGCGCCGATGCGGTGATGGTGGATTCGCCAGCCAACGTGCCCGCTTACCGGCGCGCCGAGGTTCAGGCTGGCGGGTAACCGTCCATGGCCTTGCGCGCGGCCTCGCGCAGTGCGCGGGCCTGGTCGCTCTGGCTGCTGCCGTTCTCGTATTCGGCGCTGCCGCTCCACACCTCTTGATGGCTGTGGGCGTCGAACAGGGTGATGTGGACCATGCTGACGGTGACCACGTAGGTGCGGACGACGGGGTAGTAAGCGCCGCCGTACCAGGGATCGCCCCAACCGCCGTAGTAGCCGCCACCGTAGTAGTCGGTGGTCTGCCGGGTGCGTTGTTCGCTGGAAAGCTGGGCGCTGACCACCAGGTCTGCCGGCGCATTGCCGCGTGCCGGACGCAGGCCACGCTGGTCGAGGGCTTCGCTGACGGCGTCCTGCAGCGGGCCACCGAATCCGGTGCCGTCGGCCCAGTTCCAGGAGCGGTAGTGCCCATAGTCCAGCGGCGGCGCCGGGTAGCTGCCGGGGTCGAGCCCCGGATGGGCCGCAGAAGCCGGCGCCGGTGGCATCGGCAGCGACGTGTCGGTGT